>JAZSNA010000014.1:0-23120 GCA_045536135.1 Alphaproteobacteria bacterium | reverse complement strand
GTTGTGGTAAAGTTATTTGGGAAAACCATGCCCCATCGTGTGATGGAACGATTTGCGATTCTCTTACACAAGAATGTACAGCCATCGGTTGTTGTCCAAAAGGGGCGGATGTGAATCCGGATTATCCTTTTGTGGGTTGTTGTCTTGGAACAATTTATACCTATACTGATATTGATTTTGAAGAAGAAACGGCCACTTGTTGTCCAAAAGTTGATCCGTCCACGGGCGAGGTGAACGAGGAAGATGCTACTAAAAATACGGAAAGTGCAGCCGGTATTGATGATTGGGGCGAATGTTGTTATGGAACGTTGTATCAAAAAAATGGCTCAACCCTATGTTGCCCCAAACCAAAGGTTATTAACAACAATTCTTCGGCTATCTGTGTCAGACAATTTATCTATTATCCGTACGATTCAGCCAATCAATCCTGTTGGGCAAAGGATTGGATTGATACACGTGCGGAATATGAAGATGCCAAAGATGGAACTTGTACCTATCCCAAAAATTCATCCGATGGTATCAGTCGTAAATGTGAAATTTGGGATGAAGATTTTTCCAATGGCGGAAGTGGATGTATGGGAACATGGAAGGGAACAGAATCTAAAACCTGCGTTCCGCCGGGGGCTGAATTTGAAGAATATACATATACATGGGAAGATTTTGATACAGATGAAAAAGAAACAAGTGTACGTAAAATTACCTGTGGTTCAGATTGTGATCAAAGTATGAAAATCATACCGGATACACATAAAAGTTATTGGGGGGATGTTGGTGAAGATTTGTATTACACGTCTTCGGGCAAACAATGTTCACATAATGCGATTATTTGTGATTGTGTGGGTTCAATGAAAAATTGCAGCAGTCAAGGCGGAACTGTTGATGTTGACGTGATGGAAACATGGGAATATACCAACTATATCCCCGATGATGGAACCAAGAAATGTTCGGATTATAATTTTAATGAGTACGATGGAGTTTGTACAGGGTTTTATGATGACGATTGGTTCTCGAATGATTATTTTGAATATTCCTGCACTCAACGGTCATAAAAAATAAATATTGTTCTTTAATAATATTTTACTTGACATTTTATGAAAATGTGGTATAGAATGCATCATCATTTAGTAGAAAAGGAATAAAAAATGGCAAAAGCAACAACTATTCAAATCAAATTGGAATCCACTTCCGGATCCGGACATTTCTATACAGCAAAGAAAAATCCACGGACGCATACTGAAAAAATGAAGGTTCGTAAGTATGATCCGGTTAAACGTGAACATTGCGAATACGTGGAAAAGAAAATTAAATAATTTAAAATATTTTAACAAAAGCCCTTGTCAAAGGGCTTTTTTTTATTTATATATACTCTATAATATAATATGTAAAAGGAGGGAAAATGTCTTGGAATTTTGAAAATATAAACCAATCAAAGGTTGTTGTGAATGCCGGCTTACGGGCTTATTTAATTCGGGTATATAATTACATGATGGGTGGATTATTAGTATTGGCGGTATGTGCATTTTTGTCATTGATGCCACCGATGTTTTCATTATTGTGGAAAGAAACAGCAGATGGACTGTTGGCGCCGACTTTATTATCGTGGATTGCCATGTTATCTCCGTTGGCTTTAATTTTTATGTTTGGTTCAAGTGTTTATCATTTAAATGCGGCTAAAGCCAACAAAATCTTTTGGATTTTTTCGGCTTTGATGGGAGTTTCTTTGTCTAGTATTGCATTGATGTATTCAGTAACATCTATTTTTCAAGCTTTTTTAGTTACGGCTGGTGCTTTCGGGGGGTTGTCTTTATACGGATATACGACAAAGCGGGATTTAAGTGGTGTTGGCGCATTTTGTACGATGGGATTGATTGGAGGAATGTTAATTATTTTAGTTAACATCTTTTTGCGATCAGCAGCTCTTGATTATTTTATGTCCTTTTTATTTTTAGCCATCTTTATTGGCTTGACAGCTTGGGATACACAAAAAATTAAAAATATGTATTCGGATTATGATACAAAGGATATGCAATCGGTCAAGGCAATTTCCGGCGCTTTGGCTTTATATTTGGATTTTATTAATTTATTCCGATTGATTTTATATTTTTTAAATGACCGCAGGTAATTTTTATGAATGATTTTCCATTGTTTCGAGAAAATATCTGGGCGAACCTGACTGAAAAGTTATATAAAATGGTCACCCATCATTCTGGGTTTTATGACAATTTTGCCATAATTTGTTGGGTGATGACGATTTTATTTTTTCTCTTAACTTGTGGACAAAAAACACAAAAATCATATCCGAAATTATTTGATAAGAAAATATTTAAATGGGAATGGACAAAATATAACGTCATATGTTTATCCTTGTTCGTTTTGACTTTGATTTATTTTTTATATCTTTTATATTCCAGTGAAATTTCATGGTTTCGGCATTTTGATACAATGGGATTTACAATTTATGCTTTTGGATATGCCCCCCCGCTGATTTATGATAAAATTCGTTTCTTCCCATTAGGACATAGCCAACTAAATCTTTATTTTGCGGTTTCTTATAATCAATATATTGTCCGTGTCTTTTTATTTGCGAACTTATTAATTTGGTTGGGAATTGCATATCGGTTTTTAAGTTTTATTCCGATTTGGAAACGATTGTTGGCTTTATCGGCTTTGGTGATGACACCGGCAATTTTTACCGGAACGAATTGTTTTATTTATGCCGAAGCTTTTATGCTGATTTTTGTGTTTTTGTTTTTAATTTGTTTAAGAAAATATGACTTAACGGCTCAAAAACGATACTTATATGGAGCATTGTTCTTTGCGAATATGTGCCTTTATTTCAAAGAAACAAATACAATGATTTTTATGGGTATTTTATTGGTCTCTCTGTTTTGGAATATTTTATCACGTCGCTTGACTTTCAAATCTTTTTTACATCCGATTCAGTTGATACGACAATATCCGTTTGAATTATTAATGGCCGGTTTAACAATTACTTTCTATATTTATATGTTCCAATATTGTTCGCCGTTCGGTGATAATAATTCCTATTTAAATGATCGGATGGGGGGATGGATACCCTTTGTTAAGGCGAATATTTCTGAAACCGCCTTAATGATTATCTCTTGTTTGATTTTTATTTGGCGGATCGGAACGGGAAAAATTAATAAAAAATCAAATCCGATGATGAATGATGGGTTATTCTTAGGGGCTTTAATCTTTTATTTGGTTATGGCTTTTTATTTCGGAATGCGTCAGCACTATGGCGGAACGCATTATATGATGATGGCATCGGTTATGAATATGATGTATATCATTATTAACTTAAAATCGGCAATGCTTTTTATTCCATTTTATGTTGTGTTGATGGGATATAGTGTATATTCAAATTATGAGGTTATTGGTGAAGAATATGAAAAATATTATCGTCAGGCAATGGTATATATGATTGAACAAACGCCGGGTAAAAGAATTACTTTTTCGACAACAAAGGATATTGCAAATTATTATGTGACCAGTCAAGTTTATCAGATGGAATTTCCGGAGTATCATTTTTTGATGCTTGCACCCAAAGGGGCGGTTCGATCCAGTCAATGGTTAACAATTTTTGATACGAATGAGATTAAAGAAAATACATACTTTTTAGCCTATGCTTGGCAAGAACGTGAGGCTAAAAGACGATTAAACGGACTGGAATATATTGAAGTCTTGAAAAATCCGCGATTTATTTTATATCGAGTCTTTTCTTATAAATACAACTAAAAGAAGAAAATATGTTGACAATCATCTTATTTTATGTTTATATACATAAAAAGAGAGGTATAAAATGCAAAAAAAATCATTACGGGGACGAATTGGGGATCAACCAAATCCAATTGATGTTTATGTTGGCAGACGAATTAAAGTTCGGCGTTTGATTTTGGGATTGACACAAGAACAGTTGGGGAAAAAATTAGGATTGACATTCCAACAGGTTCAAAAATATGAACGAGGACAAAATCGGGTGGGTTGTTCAAGATTATGGGATTTATCACAAGTTTTAGAATGTCCGATTGCTTTCTTTTTTGAAGGATTGGATGCTGGAACGACGGAACAAAGTCCACGGCTTTTAAATGGTTCATCAGAGGTCAAAAAATTGCATATACGAGAAGAAAATAATATTCCGGTTGATTATATGAATGAAAAGGAAACATTGGAATTGATTCGAATATATTATCGTATTCCAAATCGAGAATTTGCCCGTAAAATGGTGGAAAGTTTAAAAACCCTCATTCCGTCAGATGCCGATATTAGTGATCGGTAATTTGGTTGAAAAAAGCGTCCCATCTTGGCGATTACTTGTGACTTCGATTTGACCGTCCAGTTTTTTAATAATTTCATGAACGATGTATAAGCCCAGTCCTGTGCCGGATACGCGTTTGTTGGCTCGATAAAACCGCTCAAAAATATGGGGGAGATCTTTGGTGCTTATCGGAAGTCCGAAATTATGAACCGATATATCGACGGACGGTAAATCATTAATTTTCCCCAAAGAAACAGAAACCGTAATCGTTGATTTCTTTTTTCCGTATTTAATCGCATTTTCAATTAAGTTTTGATACAAAATGAAAAAAGAATTTTGATTGATTAACATTGGTGGTAGATTTTCAGTCACCTTTAATTCGATTTTTTGGTTATTTTCTTGACTTCGAGTCGCTAAATTTTGAATAATGACGGACAATGAGGCAGGTATCAAAAGAGTTGTTTTTTCAGGTGTTTTTAATTCAAGCCGACAAATGGATAACAGATTGTTAATCAGCTCTGACATATGTTCGATTTGAGAACTCATAATTTTCAAAAATTTATCTCGAGAACCGACATCATCTCGGGCAGGACCTTGTAAAGTTTCAATTAAACCGGATAAAACCGATAAAGGGGTTTTTAATTCATGGCTGACGTCGGCAAAAAAGATTTTTTCACTTTCTTCCAGTTTTTTAAATTTTGTCAAATCCGAAATGATAATAATACGATCGGAACCGTTAATACCGATACTGGATAATTTTTGAATTGATAAAGACAGATATTTATTTTTTATTGAACAGGTTAAATTGGATATTTTATTTTCTTGTTTCAACTGTTCGATAGATATTGGCAAAATAGAGGTTAAATCCATATCGTTTAAATTTTCTTTAAAAAATATTTGAGCGGCTTGATTCGTTTGGACAATTTTAAAGTTAGGATTGATAAATAATATAGGTAATGGAATATAATCCAGAACGACACTGTCTAAAATTGTTTGATTTTTTAAAATATTTAATTTTGATTCCCATGATTTTTTAAATTCATTAATCAAAGTGATGATTTCAACACTGTCCTTTCTGTATTTACGAAAACGGGGTTTTCGTGCATTTAACCCTTTTGTTTTTAAATAAATATAACGCATCATCTTTTGACGTTCTTCCAAAAAAGGCAAAACCCAAATAAATGTAATGGGTAAGGATAAAAAATATATCCACATGGCCAAATGTTGTTCTAGCTTATCAAACCAAACAAATGTCCATAAAATAATAAAAAGCGGAATGGTAAATAAAACCATTCGAGGGATATGACGAAAAATTTTTAGACTTTCTTTTATTTTCATATTATGATATATAATAAAAAAAAAGGAATTTGACAATGAAAAAAATGACGCCAGGTATGGAGCAATATTTTAAAGTAAAAGAACAACATCCGGATTGCTTATTATTTTATCGTATGGGTGACTTCTATGAACTGTTTATGGATGATGCCGTTATTGCTTCAAAAATTTTGGATATCACCTTGACAAAACGGGGACATATTGATGGAATGGATGTTCCATTATGTGGTGTCCCGTTTCATGCGTATGAAAATTATTTACCCAAATTGGTTAAAGCCGGATATAAGGTGGCGATTTGTGAACAGATGGAAACACCGGAAGAGGCCAAGAAAAGGGGATATAAATCTGTCGTTCGGCGGGATGTTGTTCGAATTATTACGGCCGGAACGATTACAGAAGATTGTTTATTGGAAAACGGAAAAAATAATTATTTAGCTTGTGTCGTTTTTGAAGGGGAAAATGTTGTCGTTGCTTATTTAGATTTATCAACGGGGGATTTTGCTTTGACTAATCTTAAAAAGAAAGATTTAGAAGGTTTTATATCTGCACTATCTCCGGCTGAAATTTTAATTAAAGAAGGTCAAGAATGGCCATTTAAAGGGGATAATTTATCCTATCTGCCGTCCAGTCGGTTTTCATATTTTAATGCCAAAGAAATTTTAAATCAAAATTTTAAGTTTAATCAAAATTCTTGGTCGAATAATCAGGTTGTGGCATCGGGTGTTTTGTTGGATTATGTTTTGTTGACACAAAAAGGGAATTGTCCCAAAATTAAAACACCGATTTTTTTAAATCATCAAAATAATTTACAAATTGATGCGGTGTCTCAAAGATCTTTAGAACTTTTTGAATCAAACAGTGGTCATAAAAATATGACGGTCTTTTCTGTGATTAATCGGACCTGTTCCGGTGCAGGAAGTCGATTATTAAGAAAATATTTGGCCCATCCGTTGGCTGATGTGGACGCAATTAACAAACGGTTGGATCGTGTTGAATTTTTTATTCAAAATTTATCTCTTCGTTCCGAGATACGGGAATGTCTGAAAAAAATGCCGGATATTGAACGATCCATATCTCGATTGTCTATCGGAAGAGGCGGACCGCGTGACTTGCAATCTTTGTCGGTTGCAATGGATATTTTAAAACAAATTAAGTTATTGCTTTCGCCGTATCAAGCAAATGACGCGTTGTCAGACCTTTTTAATCAAATTGGTCAATATGACGAAATGAAAGATATATTGGAACGGGCTTTAAAAAAAGAATTACCCTTATTAACACGTGATGGCGGCTTTATTGAAAAAGGTTATGATATTCGAATTGATGACTTGATTGATTTGAAAGAAGACAGTCATCGTGTTATTGTGGCTTTGGAAAAGAAATATCAAGATTTAACCGGAGTCAAATTAAAAATATCACATAATAATATGCTGGGATATTATATTGAAACACCGATTAAAAATGCATCTGTATTAATGGATAATACAGATTGGGGTTTTATTCACCGACAAACGGTTTTAAGTGCAATGCGTTTTACAACGATAGAATTGGGTGAGTTGGAAAATAAAATAACTCATGCTTCCGAAAAATTGATTGAATATGAGTTGCAGATTTTTGAAGACTTAACCAAAAGACTTTTGGGTCGATATGAAGATTTAATGCAAAGTGCTCTTGTTATGGCGATTTTGGATGTTGCGGCCGGTTTGGCAGAGTTGGCGGAAAGTGAAAATTATACCCGTCCCCGAATAGATGATGAGGCATCTTTTCAGATTATTGGCGGTCGTCATGTTGTGGTTGAAAATGCCATTCGGCGGGAACGTCATGACTTTATCCCCAATGATTGTCAAATGAATTCCAATAATAATTTATGGTTGTTGACGGGGCCGAATATGGCGGGTAAAAGTACATTTTTAAGGCAAAATGCCTTGATTATTATTTTGGCTCAAATGGGTTCGTTTGTTCCGGCCGGAGCCGCCACGATTGGAGTTGTTGATCGGATTTTTTCACGGGTTGGTGCTTCAGATAATCTGGTTTATGGTCAATCGACATTTATGGTTGAAATGGCAGAAACAGCTTCGATTTTAGCTAATGCAACCGAAAAATCTTTTGTGATATTAGATGAAATCGGGCGAGGAACTGCAACATTTGACGGTTTGTCCTTGGCATGGTCAATTGCGGAATATATTCATAATAAAATAAAATGTCGAACGATATTTGCGACCCATTATCATGAATTGGTTCAATTAAAAGATAAATTACATCGAATTTCACTTCATCAAATGAAAATTAAAGAATGGGAAAATGAAATTGTGTTTCTTCATTCAGTTGGTGATGGGGCGTCCGGAAAATCATACGGGATTCATGTCGGACGTTTAGCCGGATTGCCGGATGAAGTTTTGATTCGAGCTGAACAAATTTTGGATTTGTTAGAAAAAAATAAGGAAATCGATGGTCAAAGTTTATCAGAATTGCCCTTATTTGAAATAAAAGAAGCTCCGAAAAGTAAAGTAGAACGTTATTTGGATGATATTGATATTGATTCATTGTCGCCAAAGATGGCTTTGGATCTTTTATATGAATTAAAACAGATAAAAAAATAATATTTTTATAAATATTTACTTTTTTTTTACTATTTGCCATTAAAAATAATCACTGGGAAGGTTTATTTCTGGCTTTTTAAGAAAAAAAAGGTGGATAAAGTGAATTTAAAAGTGTCAAAAATATTTTTAATGACATTCGTGTTGGTTTTAACCAATACGGGATACACGATGTTGTCCGCTCAAAACCTTTCAAATAATAAAAAAATGACTTTAAAAAGTGACGAATTAACGGCAGATCCATCTTTTGTACTTCCCAAACAAGTTTCTGCGCCGTCCGCTCCGGTTAAACCGATGGCGGTGAATTCGTCTAATCCGTGGCGGAATGATGATGGAAAATTAGTCATTCCCGTATTGGATGCGGATGATTACGAAATATCTTCGCCACAAAAACAATTTCAAAGGGCCTCTGAAATGGTGGCACAAAATCAATCACGATTAGATCAGATTAACAATGATTTGTTGGTCATGCGGGGGATTGAAAAGAATTTATCGGATGATATAGATGCGGGTGATAAAAAATTATTAATTCCGCTGTCTCCGATTGAAAAAGAAATTGTACCGGAGGTGGATGTTGATACAAGTCCCTTCCCGCCGGCACCACAAAAAGAATATGTGGATTATGTGTTGCAGGTTTTGGAACAAGTCAAACCTGTTGAACAGGATGAACAAATTGATCCGCAGTTGGTTTTGGATACTTTGCCCAGTGAAATGAAAATACATTTTTCGCCCGGTTCAAGTCAATTATCAACTCAATCATATAAGTGGATAAAAGCGTTGGCATTCTTGGCAAAGGATCGTCCGCAACAGGTACTTGAAATTCGCTTGTCAAATGATGACTTGGAATTGCAAAGTCGTCGTTTTGTCTTATTGAAAAATTTATTAACAAGTACGGGAATTATACCGTATCAAATTCGGTTTGCATTGACGGATCGTAATCCGGATTCAGTGGTTATTCGATCAATTGAAAAGGCTGAAGATTTAGATCTGTCATATAATCAGGGTAAAAAAACAACTCAAAACTATGAGGTATACAGATGGTAAAAGGAGCAAATATGAAAATAAAATTAATATTCTTGGCTTTGTGCGCAACGATTATCGGTTGCCAAAGGAATCATGAACCGGTGGACTTGGGGTATTATGAGCCAACAGAAAAGGGGAATAAATATGTTCATTTTTCTGAAAATGATGCCGGGGTGGCGCATTATAATGTGCAACAAACTGCTCAAAGTAATAAAGTATCTGTGAATTCGAATGAGGCAGTTGGTCAAAATCCGGCCAATATTCCGGTACAAATTGATCAGATTGTTATTGGTGAAGGGTTCCCGATTGCAGAACCTGTTATGGTTAAAAAAGTGACGAAGACAACGCAAACAAATGTCGGAAAAAGTGAACAATTTGGAACAGGACGTAAAAAATATATTTCGGAATCTCAACCATTCTCCTCGGGTATTGAAGTTGCCGTTAAAGAAGAAATTATTACAAAGAAAACGATTGATAGTGATCCCACTATTTCAAGCATCGGTCGAAATTCAGGGGCGGATGAGGCTGAAATTAAAGATTGGATAGCCAAAGAAGGTTTAACACTTCGTGAATTATTAACCAGTTGGTCGGATGAAGCCGGATGGCGTTTGGTTTGGAATATGAATCGGGATTATACTTTGCAAGCCGGAGCTGTCTTCCGTGGTCGATATGCGGATGTTTCGGCGGCCTTGATTCGTTCGTTTGCACGGGCCAGACCGGCACCGATGGGCGTATTCTATAAAGGAAATAAAGTTTTAGTCATTAGCAGTCAGGAGGATGAAAATGCGGAATAGTTTTCAAAAAGTCATAGCTTTATTAATGCTGGCAGGTTTTTTCCTGTCTGCCTGTGATAACAGCTTTAATCATATTCAAAGCGTGGATCATACTGCGGAAAAGATTTTTGATTCGGCTAAAAATTATCGTAAGCAAGCTCAAATTCCGGATAAGCCCCAAAATAGTGATACTGTTCAAACACGAAGTGATATTTGGCTGGGGGATGAAAGCTTTAAAATTGCCGGTGGTGCGCCACTTCCGGCTTGGTGTGAAAAAAGTGATGCCATTATATTATCAACGAAAGATGATATGACAATTACCGAATTGACGTCTGAATTGACTTCAATGACCGGAATTCGTTTTGATTTGAATGAAATAAAAGATGCGAAAGATGGGGATGTAAGCGTTATGGAAGAAACATTTCCGGTTAACTTCAAAGGCTCTCTTTCTTCGTTATTGGATTATGTTTCGGCGCGGCTGTCTGTCTGGTGGCGTTATTCACAAGGCGTGATACATTTTTATAAAATGGAAACTCGTGTTTTTGTGGTGTATGCCTTACCCAGCGTTTCCAATTTTGACGCATCTTTGGGCGGTTCTCCGTTGTCCAACGAGGGTGGAGCTACAGCCACGGCTGAGGTCAGAACATCGACGAATGTCAAAGATATGGATATTTGGAAGGGTATTGAAGATGGTATGAAACAAATCATTGGGGATAAAGGTGAATATGTGACGACACCGTCAACGGGTTCAATTACAGTGACTGCTCCACCATATGTGATGAAAAAAGTGGCTAAATATGTTCAGGATATTAATATGAAAGTATCCCGTCAAGTTGCGATTTCAGTTCAAATTTATCAAGTTGAATTAAGTAATCAGGATGATTATGGATTCGATTTAAATATGGCATTTAATTCATCAAAATTTGCCTTTGATTATGCAGGGGCAGGTACGGCAAATATTGCCGGCGGCGGAACAATGACATTCTCAATTTTGGAACTTGGAAAATGGACCAGTCAAGATGATATCATTAATGCTTTATCCACACAGGGTAAAACCGCTTTGTTAACCAGTGCTTCTGTGACAACACTAAATAATAAAGTTGCTCCGGTTCAAGTGGTGACATCCGAAAACTATGTTAAAGAAACAACCGTGACAACAGATTCGGATTCAGATGGAAATGATACATCTGTTGAATTGGAAACAGACACATTAAATTACGGGTTTACAATGCAAATTTTACCCCGAATTTTAGATCATGGACGTCTGTTGATTCTGTTCTCGATGACTTTGACGGATTTGATATCCTTGGAAACATTCCGTTCCGATGGTTCAACTGTCTCGGAAGATGATACCGATGATGAAGATTCAGAAGATTCAGAAGATTCAGAAGATAAAGAAGATTCAAAAGATGTGTCGGTTGTTCAATTACCGAAATTACAAACACGTGGGTTCTTGCAAGAAATCGCAATGAAGTCCGGTTCTACACTTGTCTTAACCGGTTTTGAATCGTTTAATAATAAAACGACTTCTTCGGGTATTGGACAACAACATATATCTATCTTGGGTGGTTCCGAACAGGCTCAACAATCAAGAAATATTTTGGTGATTTTAATTACACCGGAAGTTTTGGTTTCACCGCTGTCGCCGGAATCAAGAATGGAAAACTTTTAAACAGGAATAAAAATGGAAGACGGAAAAGTAAAATTTCATTTTGAAGCACCTAAACCGACACTTGAAAAGGCAGTGACAACGGCTGCAAATTTTGGGACGGAAATTGCATTGCAGGAACAGGCTCAAAAAGTCGTCAACAATGATGTCGAATATGCTGTGGGTTTGTTTTGGCAACCGCTTCAAGATGTGGATGATCCGATTTCCGAAATCCGTGAAACGATCAATATCGATCCGGATACGGATTTATATTGTCTGTATTATGGCAATTCGCCTCAATATGGTATTGGTTCGAGCAAGAAAGGTTTATTCGAAGGACAAGCCGTTGGGGCCATTGCAGTTTTAGAAAGTTTAAAAGAATATTCATCTTTCTTGGCTGTATTTGAAGTTCCGGAAGGATTTTGGTTGTTGGCCGTTCGGAATGATTTGATTTTGCCACAAGAAGATATGCTTTATACCGATGAGGAAGAAGCGAAAAAGGCATTTGCATCTTTATCGGAACTGCCGGATTGGGAATATAAAGTTGCACCGCAATCATGGTTAATTGATGATTCACAACAGGTGGACTTATCCGTTTTATTGAAAAAAGTTCACCAAGTTCATCTGCAAAAATTATCATCGGCTCGAGGAACAAAAATTTTGATTTCTTTAGCATTGTTGATTATGGGTGTAATCGGGTTAATTGGGTTCTTTATTTATTCGGCGATTAAAGAAGTTCGGGAAGAAGAAAAAATTATGAAGCCGCTTCCGCCTAAACCGGAAATTCGAACAATTGAACCGGAAAAGAAACAGGTTAAACCTTGGGAAAAATTGGTTGCGGTTGAACCGTTTTTAAATCGTTGCCAAGAATATTCATTCCAATTAAAATCAATGGTTATTCCGGGGTGGAGCTTGAATAATATTGTTTGTACGCCGCAAGAAATGACAACGGGCTGGACAAAAACCGGTGGTAAGGGTAGTCGGTTGGCTTGGGTTTTGGCTGCGGTTCGGGAATATGATTTTACAAAAGTACAGGTGGAATTGGATGCCAGCGGAACATCTGCAACGGCCAAGATACCGTTTGGTGATTTGCCGACGGATGTGTCTTTGCCGACGTTGTCTTACGAGGTGTTATATCGAGATATGTTGGATATATCTCAAGCAACAGGGCAATCTATTACAATGTCTCAAGGAACGGTGACTGTATCTGCAAATGCAAATCCGTCTCAAAACAAAGGTCCGATAACACCGTCGCAAGGGGAAGTCTATACTTATTTGAATTTTGGCTTTTCAACGCCATTTGTACCATTAACATGGGTTGGGTTCTTTGATAAATTCTCGGCAATTGAATTATCAGAAATAGAATACGATCCGAAATCACTTACATGGAAATATAAGGGGAGAATCTATGCACAATAAAATATTACTCGTTTTGTTTTTCTTGGGATTATGTGTGTCTTCATCACATGCTCAACAAAATATATCAGAATCTGTTGAAGAAAAAATAGAACAAGAAAAGGATGCGACAGAAACAATCTTGGATGATACAATATTAACCGATATTATCGATTCGGATATTATGGATATCATTCCGTTGGAAGAAGTCGCATCAAAAAAGGCGTTGCCTTCTGAACAGGTTTTGGGAAAAATTAATAGTGATGTTTTTAAACAAATGGCGGATTTAGAACGTGAAAATGTTTTTCTTAAATTGCAATCCGAACAGGAAACTTTGAAAAATAATTTGGAAAACTTAAAGGCAAATAACCGTCAAAAGAAATTGGAAGAAATCGAAAAACGTGAAAATATCATTCGGACACGTGTTGAATGGATGCAGGCACAAGAACAAGCCAAGCAAGACTTATTAAAACAAAAAGCTCAAATTGAATTATTACAAAAACAAAAAGAAGAAGCTGAATTAAAACGGCAAGTCTTATTGGCGGAACAAGCGATTTATGAACGGCAACAAGCTGAATATGAAGAACAGGAAAGAAAACGGAAAGAAAAGGAAAGTTTGGAATTATTGGCAATGGGACAAGATCCGGAAGAAGTATTAACTTCTGACGAAAGTGCTCCGACATTCCCGACTTTGACTGTTTTAAATGTTCGTGGCGTTCGGGGTCGTGTTGAAGCGTCTGTATATGGTACAGATGGTAAAATTATAAAATTAGGTGTGGGTAGTACAATTTCTGGCGGCTATAAAGTCACTCAAATTTCTCCGGATGAAGTTGTATTTACCTATAAAGATATTGTCAAGGTTTTACCGGTAAAAGAAGAGGTTTTTGTCCCCAAAGACGAACCACGATTGGAAGAAGAATTTGACGAAGAAGAAACAGAAAATATGATAGCAAAGAGAAGAAGATAATGGTTGAAGAAAAAGAACAAAATACAAATCAATCCGCATCGCCGGAACCACCGAATTTGACGGGAACCCCTGGAACAGGTGTCGGTAAACGGTTTGTACGAACTTCATCTGACTTTATTAAATCATTGTTTGCGGATGGTAATGAATGTATCACTGCGCCCGAGGGAATTTTGCCTTTAAAAGAGGAAATGCGTCTTTATTTGGCATTGTTTTCCAATGGACGTTTCTTGGTTGCAGAGCCGTATAAACATGACGGACGTGTATTGTCGTTTCAGGTTTTAGTTAAGAAAAGAAATCTTCAAATCGGTGAACCAGAATATGTGTCAATGGCTGTTTTGAATGATGTTTACGAACATGTTAAAAACCGACCAGTAATCATCGAAGATAATAACGAAGATCGTTCTCAGGTTCGGATGCAACAAGACTTCGTGACGATTATTGCCCATGCTGCCAAAATGCGAGTGTCTGATATTCATATTATTGTGGCGGAACATACAACAGTGATGTTTCGGGTTAACGGTATGTTGCAAACCGAAATGGAATATAATAATGAATGGGGGGAAGCTTTCGTTCGTGCCGCATTTGCTTCGGCGGATATTTCAGATTCGAACTATGCTCAAAATGAATATCAATCAGCTCAAAAGTTAGGAAAAACACCGCTTCGTGGTTCAGGTGGACGTTTAGTTTTGCCGGAAGAAGTTTTGGCTATTCGGTTGCAATTTAACCCGATTGCTTTTGGTTCAAGATATGTTGTTATGCGGTTGCTTTATTCCGAAGAGGATATTAAAACCGAAAATATGGATGATAATCTATTATCTTTGGGTTTTACCAAGAGGGATACGGAAATATTTTATAAATTACGGTCTGTTCCGGTGGGTATGATTTTGATTTCCGGTCCGACCGGTTCCGGTAAATCAACAACCCTGCAACGGAATATGATTAACTTACTCAAAGAACGCAATTATGAAATCAACTTATTGACCGTGGAAGATCCGCCGGAATATCCGATTTTGGGGGCCAGACAAATGCCTGTGACGAATGCCGGTATTGAAGAGGAAAAAGAGGTTGAATTTACAAAGGCTTTAGCTGCCGCCCTTCGTTCTGACCCGGATATCATTATGATCGGGGAAATTCGGACCCTTTCAGCCGCCGATTTGGCTTTCCGTGGGGCGTTGTCCGGACATGGCGTTTGGTCAACGGTTCACGCTAATAGTGCGCCGGCCATTTTGGTTCGTTTGCGAGATATGGGTGTTGATGAATTTAAATTAAGGGATCCTTCCTTAATGCGTGGATTAATGGCACAACGATTGTTCAGAACCTTATGTCCGTATTGCCGAGTTCCGATAAAAAAAGATCCGACCTCCCCCTTATTTAAACGGGTGCATCGGGCTTTGGGTGATATTGGTGTTGAACGTTCGTTTGTTCGGGGGACCGGATGCCCGCATTGTGAATATCGGGGTGTCAGCGGTCGGACGGTTGTCGGAGAATTTATTTTGCCGGATGCCAACTTTTTGGATTTAATGTTAAAGGGTGAAACGAAAAAAGCTATTAACTATTGGTTGACTGATTTGGATGGAATGACTTTAAAAGATAATGCAATCGGACAAATGTTGGAAGGTCGAATCGATATTGAAGAAATTGAACGTTGGACAGGCTTTATTGATGAACCGATGGTATATTAAGGAATAAATTATGGCAAGACCGGCAAGAAAATATAAACGTTTATCTGAAACCGAGATTAAATTTGCTCAATTTATTACTCGTATTTCTACTGAGGAACGGTTGCGGTTCTATCGGAAACTTGCCTCTTTGTTAAGAAACAGATTTTCATTGATGGATGGTTTGGATCGAATGTATATGATTGCATCCAAAAATGGGAAAAATAAAAACGATACTTTTGCGATTGCCATTTCACAATGGATGTTGGCTCTTCAAAACGGGGAAAGTTTTTCGTCGGCTTTGCGGGGGTGGGCACCTAAAAGTGAATTATTGATGTTATCCGTTGGTGATATTGCCAATTTGGACGATGCTTTGGAAAATTTGATAGAAGTCGTGGAAGGCATGAAACAAATGAAAGGGCCGATTATCGGAGCAATTGCATATCCGGCCTTTTTGTTGATTATGGTGGTTTTAATTATTTATGCCGTTGGTAAGTGGATGGTGCCGCCGATGCTGGATGCCGTGCCGAATACAATCTGGCGGGGAACGGCAAAAACTTTGGTTGACTTATCGGGTTTTGTTCAAAATCATCCGGTTTTATTATTTTCAATATTACCGATTATTTTTATAATTGTTTGGATAACAATGTCTCGTTGGAAAGGATCTTCCAGACGATATGTCGAAAATATTCCGCCTTGGTCATTATATCGGATTTTAACCGGTGTATCATGGTTAATGTCATTATCCGCCTTGGTTAAGGCGGGAACGCCTGTATCAAAGGCTCTGCGAGTTCTTCGGTCTGATGCGACACCGTATTTATTATACCGCATTGATAAAGCCTTGGTCTATATCAGCGGTGGTGAAAACTTGGGACAGGCTTTATTTTTGACGGGATTACGTTTTCCGGATGATGATATTATCGGGGATTTACAGGTTTATGCTGAATTGGATAACTTTTCGGATGCTTTGGACTTATTAGCAAATGAATGGTTAAAGGACAGTATTCGGACTGTTGAACAAAAAGCAGCTGTTTTGAATGGTTTTGCCATTTTATTAATCGCATTGGTTATTGCGTGGGTTGTGTTTGGTACATTCGATATGCAAAACCAAATGATTGCGGGAATGTAAAAATGAAAGTATTGGGGATTGAATCCAGCTGTGATGAAACGGCGGTCGCCGTTGTAAATGAGGATGGAGAAGTTTTATCTTCCATTGTATGGAGTCAATATGATGAACATCGGTCCTTTGGTGGAGTCGTTCCCGAAATTGCGGCTCGGGCTCATTTAGAAAAAATAGACTTGCTTATCAAAGATGCGATGGAACAAGCCAAAGTTTCGTTTGATGATTTGGACGGGGTAGCCGTCGCCGGTGGTCCGGGATTAATCGGAGGCGTTATTGTCGGTGTGATGACGGCTAAGGCGATTTGCTGGGCTCATCAAATTCCATTTATTGCCGTTAATCATTTAGAAGGGCATGCTTTGATGGCTCGTTTAACGAGTGATATTTCATATCCGTATTTATTGTTATTAACTTCCGGCGGACATTGTCAGATTTTGATTGTAAAAGGTGTTGGGGAATATGAACGTTTAGGATCGACAAAAGACGATTCAGCCGGTGAGTGTTTTGACAAAGTTGCCAAAATGATTGGTGTGGGTTATCCGGGGGGTCCAAATGTTGAAAAATATGCCTTAAATGGTGATGAAAAACGGTTTAAGTTTCCCAAACCCTTATATCATCAATCGGGATGTGATTTTTCCTTTTCCGGTCTTAAAACAGCCGTTCGCTTTCAACTGGAAAAAATGGATAATTTATCTGAAACGGATAAGGCGGATTTATGTGCGTCTTTTCAAAAAACCATTACGGATACTTTAACGGATCGGTTGGAAAACGGGATAAAAATATTTAAAGAAAAATATCAAGGCCCCTTGGTTGTGTCTGGTGGTGTTGCGGCAAATCAATATTTAAGAAAATCTTTGGAAAAATTAGCCGGAAAATATGGAATGAAATTTTCAGCGCCACCGATTCATTTATGTACGGATAATGGTGTTATGATTGCTTTTGCCGGAATGGAAAGATTGAAAAGCGGAAAATTGTCTTCACTGGATTTTCGTCCTCGTCCCCGTTGGCCATTGGATGAAATTTAAATTATTTTGATAAAACGGATGAAATTTTTTCCAATAGTTGAATTGTTGAAAATGGCTTGGATAAAAAAGCCGTGATGTCGGAATTATTTGAAAATTCTTGTGAATAACCGGACATTAAAATAATGGGAATATCCGAATTAATTTGTTTGATTTTCGTCGCCAGTTCTTCGCCCGTCATTCCGGGCATCATCATATCGGTTAAAAGTAAATCAAAGCTCTGCTCGGTAAATAATTTTAAGGCTTCCCCGCCATTTGCACAAGGGGTAACCTGAAAACCTTTGTTTTCCAAGGCTCGGGTTGTGAATTTACGGACGGCAATTTCATCCTCAACCAATAAAATATGGGCATTATTTGCATTAAACAACGGACCGACATCTTTAGTATCTTTTGTGGCGGTCGGTTCATCAAATTTGGGTAAATAGATGGTAAAGGTTGTTCCCTGATTGATCTTGCTTTTAACGGTAATATAGCCGTTTGTTTGTGAAATAATCCCATAAACGGTTGCCAATCCCCATCCCAACCCCGAATCGACTAATCCGTGTTTGGTCGAGAAGAAAGGTTCAAAAATTTTATCAATAATATCATCAGCGATACCACAACCGGTATCCGAAATTTCAAAGACGACATATTCTCCGGCTTTAATGATATCATTTTTGATGGGACGATCCCGTTTAAATTCTTTTTGAAAAGCCTTAATGATGAAAGTTCCGCCATTGGGCATGGCATCTCTGGCATTGACAGCTAAATTTAAAAAGACCTGTGTGAGTTGTCCCGAATCGACTTTGATATATCCCAATCCGTGACTGTATGCCGTCTTTAATTGAATTTTAGCCCCGATTGTTCGGTTAATCAATGCGGTTAAATCCGAAAGTGAATCTGAAACGGAAATCAATTGAGGCTTTAAAGGTTGTTTTTTGGAAAATGCCAATAATTGTTTGACCAAACTTCCGGCCCGATTCGCATTGTGTTTAATTTGCATAATGTCGGCAAAAGACGGATCCCCCATCGGATGTCGAGCCAATAATAAATCTGAAAAGCCGATCATTGCGGTTAACAGATTATTGAAATCATGTGCTACCATGCCGGCCAATTGCCCCATGGCTTGCATTTTTTCGCTTTGGATTTTCATCTGTTTTTGGTCAATTGTTTCCATAATCCATAAAACATAAGTATTTAAATCTTCCTGATATGGAGAAACGAAGACAATCGCCGTTTTATATAAATCTTTGTCAATTAAAAAGGAAATTTCAAATTTGAAATTCTTTTTTGAAAGCTTTTCTTTAAAAGATGATAATTCATCCCCTTCAAGTAAAGACGATAATGAAAAATCTTTAATATCTTTTTTGAAAAATGATAATGCAGATGTGTTTGTTTCAAGGACAGTTAAATCATTTCCGTCAATGGTTATCATCGGTACGCCGGCTGTTTCAAAAAAAGAATGAAGAGCTGTATCATTGTTTTCGGGCATATCTGACAGTGTTGTGAAAAATAAAAGTTCATTGTTTTGCCGAATCGGACGTTGATGAAGCATCATTTTTTTCTTGCCGGTTGATGTCAATAAGAAATATGGGCTTTTAAACTCTTTTTCCTCCACAGGAGGCATTTTGGAAAAGATTTTTTTAGCATCATCCGGCAACATTTTTTTTAAGGCCTGATTCATCATTAAAATCTTTTTTTGACTGTCTGATATATAAAACGGATAAGGCAGTTCATCTAATGCTCTTCGGATTGATATGTTTTCATTTTGACGGAATTGAGAAAATTCAAAGTCTTTGGAAATATCCCAAGCTCGTAAAATTAATTGATGTTCAATAAAATCAACATTCATCTTGTAAAAAGAATCGCCGATTAAAAGATTGGATTGGTATTTTTCCTGTCTTTTTATCGCCGACTTAATCTTTTCCCTTTGTTGAATATCCCATATTTTTTCAAAAAACGAATCCAAAAGTTTTGGAAATAAGTCCTGACCGGCTTCGTTTTGATAGATGATTCGATTTCGATGATTCCGAATCTGAAAAGCCATCGAGTCGACACAAGTAAAAATATTAAAAAGTTTTTTGTATGATTTAAACATAATATAAAGCTTAACAAATAATTAAAAAAAATCAAACATATTTTTTTAGGTAAAAATATTTTTTGTTTTTTTTGAATAACTTAAAAAAAAAGTATTTTTTTTTGATAAAATAGGCTTGACTCTGTTTTTTTGTATAGTAATCTAAAAAGAACTAAAAAACAATATATAGTATAAAAACAGAGAAAGGGATACAAAATGTTGGGAAAGGAACAAACACCGGAACTTTATCATATTGACATCGGACATTTTAAAACAGTTAAAAACAGAGAAGGGGTTGAAATTCCATTTGATGTATCCAAAATTATTAAAGTTTTGGAAAAGGCCGGTGTTGCGACGGGCGAGTTCGGAATTGATGAAGCCGTCTTTATTGCCGGTCAGGTTTTAAAGGTTTTAAAACATCGTTTTTCGGAAACAACGCAACTTGAAATTGAACAAATTCAAGATACGGTGGAACAAGTTTTAATTTCATCCAACTATTTTAAAACCGGTCGGGCTTATATCGTTTATCGTCAGGAACGTGAAAAAGCTCGGAACGATAAAAAAGCGATTATTGATGCGATTTCGTCTATTAACGAATATGTTTCTCAATCCGATTGGCGGGTTAAAGCAAATGCGAATCAAGGATATTCCTTGGGAGGATTGATTTTGAATATTTCCGGTAAAATGGTGGCGAACTATTGGTTAAATCATGTGTATGCTGCGGCATCTCGTGAAATCGGAGAGGCACATCGGAATGGAGATTATCATATTCATGATTTGGATATGTTGTCTGGATATTGTGCCGGATGGTCGTTGCGGGTTTTGATTGAAGAAGGTTTCAATGGTGTTCCGAATAAAACGGAATCCAAACCGCCGAAACATTTAACAACGGTTTTCTCTCAAATGGTTAATTTCTTGGGAACACTTCAAAATGAATGGGCAGGGGCTCAGGCTTTTTCGTCAGCGGATACCTATTTGGCTCCTTTTGTTAGATTGGATAATTTGACATATGAGCAAGTGAAACAAAATATGCAAACATTTATATTCAATTTGAATGTCCCTTCACGTTGGGGAACGCAAACACCCTTTACGAATTTGACATTTGATTGGACATGCCCGGTGGACTTGCGTGAGAAACATCCGATTATTGGTGGAAAGGAACAAGACTTTACATTTGGTGAATTACAAAAAGAAATGGATATGATTAATCGGGCCTTTTTGGAAGTGATGGCCGAAGGAGATGCCAAAGGTCGTCCGTTTACTTTCCCGATTCCGACCTATAATATTACCAATGATTTCCCATGGGAATCCGAAAATATTGATTTATTATTTGAAATGACGGCGAAATATGGATTACCTTATTTTTCAAATTATATCAGTTCGGATATGAAACCGTCAGATGTTCGCAGTATGTGTTGCCGGTTGCGTCTTGATTTAACGGAATTGAAAAAACGGGGTGGCGGATTGTTCGGGTCTGCGGAACAGACTGGTTCAATCGGTGTTGTCACAATTAACTGCGCTCGTTTAGGGTATTTGTTTAAAGGCAATAAAGAAGGCTTATATGCTCGTTTAGATGAACTGTTGGGTCTGGCGATGACCTCTTTGGAAATCAAAAGAAAAACCATTACGGATTACATGAAAAATGGTTTATATCCGTTTACAGCACGGTATTTGGGAACTTTCCGGAATCACTTTTCAACAATCGGTGTCAACGGGATTAATGAAATGATCCGAAATTTTACAAATGACGAACATGATATCACAGACGAATATGGTGTTCAAATGGCTGGTGAATTTTTGGATTACATTCGGAATAAGATGATTGAATTCCAAGAAAAAACAGGTCACATGTATAACTTGGAAGCAACACCGGCCGAAGGAACAACCTACCGATTTGCTCGGGAAGATCAAAAACGATATCCGGATATTATTCAAGCCGGTACGGCGGAAGCCCCGTATTATACGAACTCGTCTCAATTACCGGTTAATTATACGGCCGATCCGTTTGAAGCACTTGATTTGCAAGAAAACTTACAAATGAAATATACCGGCGGAACGGTTTTGCATTTGTATATGAATGAACGGATTTCTTCGCCGGAAGCTTGTAAAAAACTGATAAAGAAAGTTTTGGTTAATTACCGTTTACCATATGTGACGGTTTCACCGGTTTTCTCGATTTGTCCGAAGCATGGATATTTGTCGGGTGAACACAAATTCTGCCCATTATGTGATGAGGAAAAAATTGCCGAGAAAAAAGCCCGTGATTTTCCATTGCTTTCGAATGAAAATTGATATATATATAATAATGAAAGGAGAAATAAAATGACAGAGTTAGAAATACACAAATATTTAACAGACGAAGAACGTCAACCGGTTGAATGCTGGACTCGGGTTATGGGATATTTTCGTCCAGTTTCTCAATTCAATAAGGGGAAACAATCGGAATACAAAGAAAGAACTTGGTTTACGGAGTGTAAAGCCTGTTCTTGCACAAAATGATTAAAATCGGTGGGTTTATTCCGTTTACGACGATTGATTATCCCGATTTATTATCGGCGGTTATTTTTACGAACGGATGCCCATTGAATTGTCCATATTGTCACAATCCGTCGTTGCGCGATGTTAATGCAACGACGGATATTTCTTTTGATGAAGTTTTAAAATATTTAGAAAAAAGAAAAGGGATTTTAGAAGGAGTCGTTTTTTCAGGCGGAGAACCCTTATTGCAAAAAAATATTTCAAATGCGATGGCTCTGGTAAAAGCACTTGGTTTTAAGATCGGTGTTCATACATGCGGAATTTATCCGAATCGGATGCGCCAGATCGCATCGATGATTTCTTGGGTCGGATTGGATTTTAAAACTGTATTTGAAAAATATCATTTGGTGGGGGCTCCGAATGATTTTCGGCAAAAATTTGAAGAAACTTTGGATATATTAATTCAAAATAAAATACCTTTTGAAGTTCGGATTACAACGGATCCAAGGGTTGTCAATAAAGATGATGTTTTAAAGATAGCAACATATTGTCGGGACTTGGGGATAAAAGATTTATATCTTCAAGAATACAGAGTGGACGAATCGGAAAAAAAACCGCCAGCACCGGATTTAATTACTGAATTTTACACAAATCAGAATTTTTTGACACAGTTGGGACAAATTGTGAATTATCACCTTCGGCGAAAATAACAAAGATATCATCTTGACATCTTTTATTTAAAAGATTATATCTTTTTGTATGGAGGGAATAA
>JAZSNA010000010.1:0-6401 GCA_045536135.1 Alphaproteobacteria bacterium | reverse complement strand
AATGTCTTGTCCACTCCATATAGGACTATGAGAGATGCACTTGATGCCATCAAAGAATTAGAAAAAAGCCTTGGTTGTGGCCTTTGCGATGTCATTTTACAATAATAAACAGCAAGGAGAAACGTGTATATTAAATCAATTTCAAGCTTACTTAGTCCAAAGAGGATATAGAGAATTTTCAATCTCTGGCAATCCATCAACAGCCATAGATTATGCTTGGAGAGTTGCCAAAGTATGCGAAAAAGAAAATTATACAACAAAGCAATTAGATAAGAAATTGGGTATTGTTCACCTTAATTTGGATGATATCTCTTGGCAAGAAAGCTCTAATAAAAAGAATTTTATGATAAAAAGAACAGATAAAGAAAAGAAAGATTATTCCATTATTAATAGTAAATTGAAATAATTAATTTCCTTTGAATGACCTTTTCGTTTCTGGGATGATTTTTAGGTATCCCAGAAGTCAAGCATTGAAAACAAAGACTGCGTAAATAAAAAGTTGCCAGTGGCAAGTTTTTATGCGTAAAGCAATGAACCTTATTGAAAACAAGTTTGCCCCGTCAAACGCTGTTTGAAATTTAGGTGGAATTGTTGAAATGTGAGTCCGTGTAGGGCTGAAAAAAGAGCTTTTTGAAAAACACTGTACACGGACCAATATAAGTGATTGTAAAATAAAGACTGCGCAAATAAAAAGTTGCCAGTGGCAAGTTTTTATGCGTAAAGCAATGAAACACAATGAATTCAAGTGGCAACGCAGAATGAATTGATGTTGGAATTGGTCGCTATTTCTAGCGACTTATCTGTTTTGGCTGGAGATGACTTGCAATCCTCGAGATGAAATTCATTCATCTAAACAGCTAATAATAGATGATTTTTCTATTAAACCAGACCTAGTTATATTATAGTGCTCTCTAATTTTTTTTACTTGTTTAATCAGCTCTTCTAAACTTCTGCGCCCTCTATAGTGAGCACCTTCTTTTTTCATATTTATATCTAGTGCATCAATTATAACCAATTCATTCTTTTCATTAATATATAATTTTTTATTTCCATAAGAGTTCGCTTCAGCTGCTTTTTGAGCATATTCTTTTCGGTGTAATTTTGAATACTGGGCTAATTTTTGTTCCTGCTGATATTCTTCATCAGTTGCACAAGACCATGAAATTATTGAAGCACCAGCAGAAGATATATTAATATCTTTTTGCATGTTAGCTTTAGATATATTTTTTTCTATTTTTTGCAACTTAAAATTTAAAATCATATCAGGTGAAATATTTTCAGTTATTGACTCAATTATAGTATAAATATTATTTAATACATATTCTCCATATTTAAAGACATCTTCTTTTGTTGCAATTTTTCCTTTATGTATAATATCATTTCTTATACGGGTTAAATTATCATCATAGTCAATTTTCTTACCAAAGCGCATTAAGTATAGAAAATAGAATGCACCGAGTTGGCGTTCTGAATAGTTTTTATATACTCTTTTCCATAGATTCTCATAAATTGTATCATCAACTCCTTTTTCAAAAAGAATTAGTTCACTGAAAAATGAAAAACATCTTTCTTGAGCTGCCGCAAAATTAAATATAGCTTCTCGATAATATTTATCTATAATATTTTCTATCGCTATTTCTAAAAGAATTTCAAATGATTGCTCCTGAATTATGATAGCATTTTTATGGCCATTCTCACATTGAAAAGCAACCACCCCATCGTCAGGTGTTAACATTTCATACATTATTGAATCTGGTATATATCCATTATTTATAGCTGTTTCACAGCACTTCATACAAGGAGATATAGTAATGCGTCCCACCATTTATTACATTTCCTCAAAGAAGTCTTCATCAATTTTTTGAATATTGATGATTTCTTTTGTTTTACAGCCAACACCGTATTTAATCATTAGTTGAGTTAATTGAGCTCCATCAATGAGAACAATATTTTTGGAAGCTTTCTTTACAGTATTTCTTGCATCAGCTGTAAAACTAGAGGTTGTTACAAAAACACCTTTAACAGCTCTACACATATCTAAAGCACCAATGAAATTGCGCAAATCACCAGCTGTAACAGAGTGATTATCAGCATAGCGTTTGGCTTGTATATATATTTTATCAACTCCTAAAACATCTTGGTTAATTACACCATCAATACCATCATCACCTGTTTTACCTGTATGCTCCCAACCTTCATCTGTATTATTGCTATACCCCATAGCAATAAGAAGCTTAATAATTAGGTTTTCAAAAAATGTTGGGTTTGCTTTCAAAATTCTTGTAATTAATTCATTAGCTAATGATGAATTTAAGTTTTCTAAAGATTGATGAATTGCTTCTTCAGGTGATAACTCATCTAAATCTGAAGCTTCAATTATATTACTTGTATTTTCTTTAGATTTTTTACTTCTTTTCTTGAACGCATTGAAACTTGGGTATTTTTCTAAAGTTTTATTATTTATTTCTTTGGGATTTTTAGATAGTAAAGACAAACCTTCATTCGTTGCTTTAAATAGACCTCTACCAACACTTTCTAATAAACCAGCTTGTAATAGATAAGTTTTAGCCCAAGAAACACGACCATATAAAAGGGAGCTACCACTTGATATTTTTATTTTTCTATCTTCATCTGAAATATGCATTTCATCAGCAAGTTTATTTACTACATCAGATATATTAACAGCTCCATTAGCAGCTGATTTTAGAACAGGTAACATAAATTGTTGGTAATTAGGTATCATGGTTAATCTCCTCATACTTAAGCATTAATTATACAAGATTACAAAATATATTTCAAGAATTTTATAATCTGAAAAGCAACTTTGATTTTATAAAAATCGAGGTTGAGGACGTAAAAATAACATCTCATGATCACATCGAAATTTTGTTTCAAATACCTCCTCTCAACTCTGGGATGATTTTTAGGTATCCCAAGACAGAAGCATTGTAAAATAAGGATTTTTTGAAACGTGAGTCCGTGTAGAGCTGAAAAAAGAGCGTTTTGAAAAACACCGTACACGGACCAATATAAGTAATTGAAAATAAAGAAAAAGTCGTCATTTTTGACGACTTTCACAACTTGGCTGGAATGGCTGGATTGTAAATTGTGGGGCAATTTATCCCTCATAAAATCGGGACCGCCTGACGGCGTCTACTTCGCTGACGCTTCGTGAACGAACCAACTCACCTCATTCGTTGACATCAAATCCAACTCACCCCTTAATCAATAAAAAAAGCCCCGATAAAAGGGACTTTTTTTATTGGCTGGGGTGGCTGGGTTCGAACCAACGAATGACGGGATCAAAACCCGTTGCCTTACCGCTTGGCGACACCCCAAAATTTATTTAAATAATAAACTTTTTTTACCTTATACTCGATTCTAAACTAAAATGCAAGCATTTTATCGAATCTTTTTGTTTTAAAAAAGAATTGGTGCGCTTGGCGAGATTCGAACTCACGACCCTTGCCTTCGGAGGGCAATACTCTATCCAACTGAGCTACAAGCGCACTTAAAACTATACGGTTTCTTATATCACAAGTTTTTTTAAATTACAAGTTTTTTATGAACGAAAAATTTTTCTCCCCTTCGACGACAGCTGACTGATTGTTCGATTGAGCATTAAGTTCGGCGGTAAATCTGATTTTAAATTGATTTCACATTTGATCAACTCTTCACGAATAAGACTTAAATCCGATACCGACCATTTAAATAAAATCTGTTTAAATAAGGTCACATAGTTAAAATGTATTGGCGGATATATTTTTTTACTGATGACATCCCACATCCCACCTCGATCCATTTCGTCTTTAAGAGTAATACATTGACCGATTCGAGAAAGTAAAAAACGACAAATTTCCACTTCGGTATGATCTTGCCCCAACAGAGCATTTAACAATGCCAATGTTTCGGTTATTTGACCGGACATCATCAATGTAAAAAGATCATCTGTTTCCAAAACGGAACTGTTTCCGACGCTTTTTAAAATATCGGCGGTTTGGATATTTTTATCCTGATTTTTATAGAGTATGAGTTTTTCAATTTCAGAAACCATAATCATTTTATCCGCGCCAACCAAAGATACGAATAAATCCAATGCATCATTTGATATGACAAAGTTCTTTTTTTTAAGTTCGGATAAAATAAATAATCGAATATCTGTTTCTTTTTCGGGATAAAATCCGACACATCCCCACCGCTCATTTGCATTTGCGAATAAAACCGTTTTGGATTTTGTATTCAGAGTTTCTGCGGAAAAGATGACAAAAGTATCTGAAATATTTTGTTCGGTATATTGAATTAAATCATCCACAAAACTATCCGGACAAGAGCGAACCCAAATGACTTTTTGAGTGCAAAACATAGACGATGACAATGCCGTCGGCAAAAATTCCTCTTGATTTTCATCCGTTATTTTAAAAATATCGGCGCCGTTAAATTCAGCGATAATGTCCTTGATTAAAGTCTGCCCTGCCCCGACATCCGATCCGTAAATCACACATCCGGCATACTTTTTCCATTGAACGGTTTTAATTTGATTGGGATAAATTTTCATTTTTGATTACCGAAGCCACATGATTTCCGATTGTTTCTGATAATAATTGAATTAAATTTTCCCGAGCCTTTTGACTTCGAGTGACCGTTGCATAGGGCTGGCTTAAAATATCATAACTGTCGACTAATTTAGTTGAGGAATTTAAAATCACTTTTCCGCTTTTTATATCTTTCAATTCATAATCCGCCGTCACATATAAATTTTCCCGAGATGCCGTATCATCGGATAAAATACCTTGATCCCGAACGGTTTCTTCCGTCAAGTTAACTGAAAGAACATATTTTTTTTCCGTTTGAATATGATCCGGATTTAATATATTGTTCAATAAACGAGTCATTAGCCGACCGGATAGATTTGGAATCGGATTAACCAAAACCGTATTCGTTTGTTCGATAAGTCCCACCGTTTTATAAACCGGCGTCCAAGAACAAGCTGATAAAAACACCAATATTCCAATTATAATCTTTTTCATTTTTATCCTTTTTTCATTTCTGCATAATTTTGCCGTTGACGGATAATATCTATCAATCGACGACGTCCATCCGACATCAACGGTAAGTTGTCCATGTCATAAAAATTCCATCCGCCACATTTTTCCGGCTCCATATTTTGGATTGTCCCCTCATATTTTTCAACTTCAAATACAAAATCAATCACTTCATCACGAGACTGTTTATAAACAACCGTTAATAATTTTAAATCATTCGGATCTATTTTTATCCCGACCTCTTCAAAAGCTTCCCTGACCATGCCGTCTTTCGGACTTTCTCCGACCTCGACATGCCCCGCCGGAAAAGAAAAATAGCCGTCATTATGGCCCGTGTTAATTCGCTTACCCAAACAAATTTTATTTCCTTCTTTAATAATTAAAGTACAAATCGGAACATACATATTTTACTCCTTTGATTACAAATTGAGCCGATTATAACATATTCTGTTGAAAATTAAAATAAAAAAAGATATAATACTTTTCATGAAAAAGATTCATTATGTTATTGGACCGACCGCCAGCGGAAAATCTCATTTTGCCATTGACCTTGCCAAAGACATCGGCGGTGAGATTGTAAACGCTGATTCACTTCAGGTTTATCAAGATATTCCGACATTAACGGCTTGTCCGACGGATTTACACAATATCCCTCATCACCTTTATCAAATCTGGGATTGTTTTACCGTCGGAAATTTTGAAATGTGGGTTCAAGAGGCCTTACCGATTATCAATCAAGTTAAAAATCCGATTTTAGTCGGTGGTACCGGCCTTTATGCTAAACTGCTGTATCAGGGGATTTCACCCATACCGGATATAGATCCGGTCATTCGTCAAAAAGTTCGCCAAATGGAACAAGATGAATTACTATCTGTTGTTAAAAACCCGACTTTAACGGACAAACACCGCTTAATGAGACAAGCCGAGGTTTTACTATCCACCGGAAAAAGCATGGAAGAATGGCATCAATATCCGCCCAAAAAATATATAGAAGCTGATTTTGAATTTCATTTAATTGATCTGCCTCGGAAAATTTTATATGAAAAAATAGAAAGAAGATTTCATCAAATGGTCCAAACCGGTGCCATAGACGAACTCAAAATATTATTAAGTAAAAATCCGTCTCAAACCGGTGGTGTTTTTCAAGCCTTGGGGGTTAAAGAATTAACCGCTTACCTTAATAAAGAAATATCATTGGAAGAAGCTGTTCAAAAGGCAATTATATCTACTCGTCATTACGCTAAACGCCAACAAACATTTTTTAAAACACAATTTGATTAATATCCGTTAAATCCGCCGTTAAAATCTTAAAAATTGGTGATTTATCCTTAAAATAATATTTTTAACTTATTGAAAAAT
>JAZSNA010000008.1:0-51730 GCA_045536135.1 Alphaproteobacteria bacterium | reverse complement strand
AGAATTAGAATTGATGGAGTGGAAATTAAAACAAAAATTAGCTGAAAAACAACGTCAAAAAGAAGAAAAAGAATATCAAGAGAAAAAAACAACAACCGTTGTTGGAACAAATGATGAATTTAATTTGCCTCCGATACATTTAAATAAGAGAGCTTGAAAATGTTTTCTGATGTCCGAAAAAAACAAATTAAAGCCTATATGTATGTTCTGAAAAGAGCCTTGCTTTGGGGTATCCCATTGTATTTGTCTTTGTTGATTTTAACTCCGCTGTTTTTATTATGGGATAAGGGGATGAATTGGTGGGAAGTTAAGGACTTTATTTCCCATAATTGGTATAATCCGTTTTCAGTATTTTACCTGACTTATAAAAAATGGTTTTATCGTTATTTGTTTTATGAACCGCAACATATAACATGGGCATCATTTTTTATGTGGAAAATTTTATTTATTCCGTTTTTAATTTATTGTGTTAAAATGTGGTGGATTATTGCGGATAATCCTAACGAATACTACCTTCAAACCCAAGGATCTGCTCGTTCAGCAATTATGGAAGATGTTAAAAAAATGGGCCTTTTGAATGGCGGATATTTCTTTTTGGGACAGATTGGTAAAAAGAAAAAAAATATGAATTTACCGGATACCCGATCTGTTTTATGTATCGGTTGTCCGGGATCGGGTAAGACAGCTTCGGTTATTATTCCGAATGTTTTAATGCTGAATAATTCGGCTCTGTTTATTTATGATATTAAGGGCGATATATTTAAAGCCACCAGTGGTTATCGATCGACATTGGGACCGGTTTTTAATATTGATTTTGCCAAAACGGACGAACCGGAAAAAGGGATATTTTATCCGTCATGGAATCCGTTATCTGAAGATAATTTACCGTCTTCTCCGTCGGGGATTGACGGATATATTGATACATTGTCCGGCTATTTATTGCCAGACGGTCCAGAAGGAACTGATCCGTATTGGGTTATATCGGGTCGGGCGACTTTAACGGGCTTGACACTTTACTTGGTTCATAAGGTTGAACAAGCTAAGGCAAATGATTATTTTTTGAAAAAAATAAAATCCCGTTCGATGGAAGCTTCGGATTACGAAATTTTAAAAAGCTATTATAAGGGAATGCAACAAACCAAGGAAATACAACAAGCGATTGCACAGTGTGAAGAACTCAAAATAAATGAAGAAAATTATATTCACATCGGAACATGGCATTTAGTTCCCAAAAGTTATATCGGTAAAGAGGCTTCCTATGGTATGCTTTTGGATTTATTAAATGAGTTTGTATTTAATACGACGGTTGCTTTGCGTAAAAAACAAATGGAAAACCCATCATTTGCATCAGATGATGATGTTTGGAAAACGGTTTTGGATTTAATGGTTATGGAGGTTTTTAATTATGGCTATGGTCGGCGAGCGTTATTGGAGTTAAATCAAACTCTATCATTACCGGATAAACAAAGAGCCTCTGTTTTATCAATGGCTCAAACCGGATTGGAAATATTTAAAAACCAAGCTGTACGGGATCGAACCAGTTCTAACAGTTTTTCGTATAAGGATTATCGGGGAATAAAAGGTCAAGATGGAAGCTATCATCCGGTCACTTTTTATTTTACCGGTTCTTCGGCCAAAACGGTGTGTAGCTTGTTTATTAATATGATGACAGGCTATTTAATGGAAAATGGACCCTATGAAGGCGGAACTGGACCATTCCCAATGGGATTTATTTTAGATGATTTCCCGTCAATGCCTAAATTACAAAGTATTGCGGATGGTATTTGTTTCGGCCGGTCCAAAAAAACAATGTTTCTTTTAGGTGTCCAAGATTGGCATCAATTAAATTCCGTTTATGGAGCAAATACAACGAATATTATCATGAGTTCATGTGCCGCAACGATTATTAAACGTCAAAATAATCCGAATACAACTAATCGATTGATTTCGATGTTCGGGAAACGAACAAAACGGGTAGAAGGTGGTAAAAAATATGAATACGGTTATCGGGCAAAGGTTAAACTTTTTGAACACGGTGGCGGATATAAATGGGCATCAGACGGTCTTGTCGGTGGTACGGGTGTTTTAAAGTTGGATGCGAACAAACAAATTATTAATTTGAACGGATGGGTTCATCGGCCGATTAATTGTTCTTCGCCTCTTTTCTTTAAAGATACCGAATTAAAAAAATTATCATCAATTCCACCGGCTCCGCCTTTAAAAAAAGGATAGAAAAATGAAAATATTATCAATAGATACAAGTACGGCTTTTGTTTATTTAGCATTGATTGACGGGAATCAAATCATTGATGAATTTCAAGAAAAAATGGATCGTGGACAAGCTGAAAATTTAATTCCCCAAATAGATGAATTATTAAAGAAAAATCAATGGAGGGCCGGTGAATTGGATCGTGTCGCTGTTGGAATCGGTCCGGGGTCATTTACAGGAGTTCGTGTCGCGATTGCATGTGCCAAAGGAATTGGACTCGCTTTAAATATTCCGGTTGTCGGGGTTAATTCTTTTGATGCCATTTCATATTATTACTCATCTCCGGTTTGTGTGTTATTGGATACCCGCCGAGATGATTTTTATGTCAAAATTTTTGATGAAACAGATGAAGAAGCAACCGTGATGACATTGAATGATGTCTTAAAGATACCATTCAAAAAGGTGAGTGATATTTTGATTGAAAACACAATATTGGATGAACATAATCGGGCTGTGTCTATTGGTTTAATTGCAAGTAAAATTGATACAATTAACGAACCGCATCCATTTTATTTACGAGAAGCAGATGTTGGATAAAATTTCAATTTTACATGCACCAATCTTGGAAAAAATACACCAACAATGCTTTGAAAAAAGTTGGGATAAAAAATCATTTGAGGCATTACTTCGCCTGCCTCATATACAAGGCGTTATCAGTGAAAATGGTTTCATTTTGGCAACTTTTGTTGCGGGGGTCTTGGAAATAATAACTTTTTGCGTATTACCGCATTATCGGCGTCAAGGCGAAGGACAAAGATTGTTTAATCAATTAATCAGACAAGTGTCGGCTGATGAGATTTTTTTGGAAGTCAACTGTCAAAATAAAGACGCTATTGAATTTTATAAAAAAAATCTATTTCAAGAAATCGGACGAAGAAAAGGATATTATGATGGAATAGATGCTTTGGTTTTAAAACGTATTCTTAAATAAAAAAACCGACATTTCTGTCGGTTTTTTTATTGTTCTTTCCAACAATTATTTCATGGAATTTGCTTTTTCAATATAGCGATCCATTTGTTCTTGTGGGAAGAAACCGGATTGAATGTCACCATCAATGATGAATCCCGGAACACCACCCATACCCAATTGACGAGTATATTGTTTATTTTTAGTGATACGGTCTTTCATTTCTTGAGAATCAGCATCTTTGGCTAATTTTTCAACATCCATTTTCAATTTTTTACCGATTTCTTTCAAAGCAACTTCGTCCAAGCGACCTTTGGCTTCGCCAATTTCATGATGGAATTGAGCAAATTTACCTTGTTTTGCAGCCGCATTTGCATAACGAGCGATCAATTCAGAAGATTCACCAAAGATCGGAGTATCTACAACAACCCAACGAATATTATTGGATTTTTTGATTGCTTCCGCCATTGCTTTGTTTGCTTTTTTGCAGTATCCGCATTGATAATCAAAGAATTCGATCATAACGAATTTACCGTTCGGATTACCCAAAACATTCAAATCTTTACGACCTAAGATTTCGTTTAACAAAGCTTTGTCAGCTTTTTTAGGAGCTGGACGAGCTTGACGTTCTTTTGCCGGAGCGGCACCGCAACCTTCATCTGCACCGTCTTGACGAGCTTTAGCTTGTTGAGCTTCAAAGTACTTGTTGACAGATTCGATAACAGCTAACGGATTTTTTTCAATCCAAGCAGCGATCTTTTGATCGACTTTTTCATCAAATTTCTTCGCGCAATCTTTTTTACACGGACAAGCAACAGCAGCAATCAATCCAAGTAAAACGACAACAATGCCGACTGCGATGATTTTCTTGCGAGGATCACAGCATCCGCATGTACATTTTTCTGTTTTTGTTTCAACTTTTGCCTCAACGACAGGTTTAGCGACCTCTACCTTTTTGGGTGTGACGGTCTTTTTAGCTGTCGGTTTTTTTGTTGATTTTTTTGTAACCATTATTTATTCTCCTTTTTTATAATTACTTTACGAAAACCTATTTTAGATAAATTAAAAACAAAAGCAAGTAAAAAATAACAAAAAATGATTTTTTTTTAGGATAAAAAAATCCCCCTCTTTTCAGAAGGGGATTTTTTCTTAAAGTTTAACAAAATTTATTTGTTTTCATCTTTAACAGCGGCTTGAGCTGCAGCCAACCGAGCAATAGGCACACGGTATGGTGAGCAAGAAACCCCAGCCAAGTATTGGTTCAAGAACATGATTGAAGCAGGATCCCCACCGTGTTCACCACAAATACTTAAATATAAGTTCGGGTTTGTTTTGCGACCGTCTTGGCAAGCCATAGCGACTAATTTACCAACACCGCTTGTATCCAATGATTGGAACGGATCCATATCATAAATACCTTTTTCAACGAATTGAGGTAAGAATGAACCCGCATCATCACGACTCATACCCAAAGTTGTTTGTGTCAAATCGTTTGTTCCGAATTCAAAGAAGTCAGCGATTTCTGCAATTTCGTCAGCTTTTAATGCTGCACGTGGTAATTCAATCATTGTACCGACGAAGTATTCAACTTTTTGTCCTTTTTCGGCAAAGACCTTTTCAGCTGTTTCGTCAATGATTTTCTTGCAGATTTCTAATTCTTTCTTTGAAGTGATTAAAGGAACTTCAATTTCCGGAATAACTTTTACACCGGTTGCCGAAACTTCCAATGCGGCTTCAATGATTGCCCGAGTTTGCATTTCACAAATTTCCGGGAATACAACGGCCAAACGGCATCCGCGAAGACCAAGCATCGGGTTGGCTTCATGAAGTTGAGCTGTCCGTGCTTGAATTTCTTCAACGGAAACACCCAATTCTTGTGCAATTTCAATTTGTTCTTCTTTCTTATGAGGTAAGAACTCATGCAAAGGCGGATCTAATAAACGAATCGTGACAGGAAGTCCTTCCATAATTTTAAACAATTCGACAAAGTCAGCCCGTTGATACGGTAATAATTTATCCAAAGCCACACGACGATCTTGTTCTGTTTTTGCCAAAATCATTTCACGCATATGGTTGATACGATCTGGATTAAAGAACATGTGTTCTGTTCTGGCAAGTCCGATACCTTCTGCACCAAATTTACGAGCTGTTTCAGCATCTTTCGGTGTTTCGGCGTTGGCACGAACAGATAATGTTTTGATTTCGTTAACCCATCCCATGAATTCACCGAAGTTGCCGGTCATTTCCGGTAAAACTAATTCCAAAGCACCGGCCATAACTTCACCGGTTGTACCGTCGATGGAAATCATTTCGCCTTCACGGATAACCAAGTCACCGACTTTCAAGAATTTTCCGGCATAATCGATTCTTAATTCAGGAACACCGGAAACACACGGTTTACCCATACCCCGAGCCACAACGGCTGCGTGAGAAGTCATACCGCCCCGAGCAGTCAAAATACCTTGTGCAACATGCATACCTGCAATGTCTTCCGGAGAAGTTTCAATACGAACCAAAACAACTTTTTTGCCTTGTTCTGCCCAAGCTTCTGCATCAGCAGCCGAGAAAACGACTTGACCGACAGCAGCTCCCGGAGAAGCCGGCAATCCACGAGCAATCACGTTCTTGGTTGCATTTTTGCTGAACATTGGGTGAAGTAATTGATCTAATTGACCAGCTTCAACACGCATGATAGCAGTTTTTTTATCGATTAAGCCTTCTTTTACCATTTCAACGGCAATACGCAAAGCGGCAGTACCGGTACGTTTTCCGTTACGAGTTTGAAGCATCCAAAGTTTGCCGTCTTGAATTGTAAATTCCATATCTTGCATATCTTTGTAATGAGCTTCCAATTTTGCTCGAATATCGGCTAATTCTTGATATAATGCTGGGAATTCTTCTTCCATGCACGGTAAATCAATACCACGCCGTTCTTTGACTAATTTAGTCATGGGTTGCGGTGTCCGAATACCGGCCACAACGTCTTCCCCTTGAGCATTTTTCAAATATTCACCATAGAAATAATTTTCACCGGTTGCCGGATCCCGAGAGAAGCAAACACCGGTTGCGGAATTATCCCCACTGTTTCCGAAAACCATGGTTTGAACGTTAACGGCGGTTCCCCAGTTGGCCGGAATATTATTCAATTTACGATAGAAAATTGCCCGATCAACCATCCAAGAACCGAATACGGCGCCGATTGCACCCCACAATTGAACTTGAGGATCTTGCGGTAACGGTTTACCAGCATCTTCACAAATTTGTTTGAATTGAGCAATAACGTCTTGTAATTGTTCGACAGTCATTTGGTTGTCGAATTGATATCCGTTGTCTTCACGAACTTTATCCAAAACATGTTCGAATAAATGGCTGTCAACACCCATAACAACATCGGCATACATTTGAATGAAGCGACGATAGGAGTCATAAGCAAATTTTTCATTACCAGATACTTTTGCCAAACCTTTAACAGCTTGATCATTCAAACCAAGGTTTAAAACAGTATCCATCATTCCCGGCATGGAAACCCGAGCCCCTGAACGAACCGAGAACAACAACGGATTTTCGGCATCACCGAATTTTTTACCCATTTTTGCTTCAATTCCGGCTAATGCTTCTTCAACGGCAGCTTTTAATTCAGCTGGATAAGTTTTGCCGTTTTCATAAAAATATGTACAAACTTCTGTTGTAATTGTAAATCCCGGCGGAACAGGAACACCGATTGAAGCCATTTCGGCCAAGTTGGCACCCTTACCACCAAGGAGATTTCTCATGTCGGCACGACCTTCGGCCTGCCCGTCACCAAATGTATAAACCCATTTTGTCATTGTAAAACTTTCCTTTGTTTTGTTAATATTTTGTTAATAAACGTTTAGTTATTATCATTTTTATTTTATAAATGCAAGAAAAAAGTGAATACATATTGTCAAAAGTTGAAAAATATGCTATAATACGCCCATAGGAATATAAAAAGGAGGCCTCAATGGTAAAAATATCTTTAACTAAAGAAGAAGTGAAATATTTGGAACAATATTTACTTATTAAGGATAAAATATTTTCAAACGAAGATGTAACATTGGAAGAACGCTGTTTTTTGGACTTATATGAGAATGATATTTCTATTGATTTTTATTTAAAGTGCTATAAAGAAATGCAAGAAGCTCAAAAGAAAGGTGATCCAATTGAACTATATGAATCGCAAGATGAACATAATGAATCGCAAGATGTACTTAAAGTAAGGAAGAAATTCTTGCAGGAGTATTTGTTGATAAAGGAAAAAGAAGCCAATAATCAGCCAATAACAGATAAAGAAAAAGAAGATCGGGATGATATGGAAAAATACCGTTATATCCTATATATCCCGTTACTTTCTCAACAACTTCCAGATGAAGAAGATGAAGAAAAAAAACGGCGGAAAATACAGGCTGCATTGGATAGAGCTCTAACAGCCAAGGAAAGAGATGCTGCTGAAGAAGTTATGGTTTCAACAAACCCAACACCTTTGGCTGTTGAAAACGCAATTGCGGAAGAACGAAAAGAAGCAGAAGAGGATAAAGAAGAGGCAGATGCTCATTATGATCAAAAGAAAAAAGAAGCAGAAGAAGAAAATGAAGAAGTTGCGTCTGTTCCTGCTTTAGATCTGGGAAATATAGAGGATCTAAAAACTCTTTTTGAAAAAGAAACAGGGATTTTGCGTGTGTCCGGTGTTCTTGGGGAAGAGGTTGATTTGACTAAAGAAGACGCTCCGAATTTTAAGGGTGTCAATTTTGTCGCGGCGGATTTGGAAAAAACTAAATCAATTTCTTTGCCGGCAGTAGATGGCGAAAGTTTTTCTTTTACGGCAGGGGATACAATTAAACCTAAACTGAACTTTAAGGAAGTCCATGGTGTTAAAAATATGGATATCAAAGTAGATAGAGAAGGTTTGAAAAAAATAACACTGCCGGATAATTTGAAAGAACTTAAATTAACCTTACCTCAAAAACCGTCAGATGATTTTGAATTATTAGGGGATTGGAAAAATTTAGAAAAATTGGATTTATCCGAATGTCATGAGGCAATGTTGACAGATGAGTTTTTAAACAAGATAAAGGAAGAAAATCCGAAATTAAAAATTATTTTGCCACAAAATTCTGAGGGATACCAATCAGAAAATGATGATGAGATTCGGATTACGACGCAGCCTGTCAAAAAACTATCATTGATTAATCGATTATTTAATCGTGGTGGACGTTAATTTTAATTATAAACAATTCCCTTATTTCGCATAAGGGAGTTGTTTTTATATATTGAATCTAAATTTTTAATATGCTATAATACACACACAACTAACATAAAACGGAGGTAAAAATGGCAAGATTAGAAGATAGCAGAATCGAAGAATTAGCTAAAAGGTATGCAGATCTTTTAGATCAAATGAAGGTGGCTGCTGATCGGGCAAAAAATATAACTCAGGCTAGTCAACAAATGGATAAAGAGTTTAGTCATCGAAATGATTTTAAAACTAATAATAATTTCGTAAAGTTAGATGACTATGCAAAGAAAACATTGCAAGAATGGGAAGATTTAAGGCAACGGCAAGAAAGTTTTTTTAAAGGAATAGATCAAGAGGATCAGGATAAGATAAATCAAAAACTTGCCGATATTCGAAGAGAACAGGCAAAAAACAATACAGATAAAAATACAAAACCATTAGAACAGATATCAGAAGAAGAACGTCGAAAAATACAAGCCATCCGAGATCGAGCTCAAACACGTGAACAAAAGGATGCCATCGACAACGCCGCAGAGACGGCTGCAAATACAGGGGCTTCTGTGGTTAATATCCAAAATAAGGCCGAAGAAGTTCAAAAACAAGACGAAGCGAAAAAGGAAGAGTCTGATTATTTGGATCAGAAAAAAAGGGGAAAAGATGAAGAAGTAGAAAAAGGGGATAAAGCTTCAAATACTAAAAACGATGTTGAAAATTTAGTTCCTGAAATCCCAAATCTTGAAGAAATATATGATTATGATTCGGTTCGTGGAAAATTGACGGTTTATAAAGGGGATATTGATTTAGACCTTTCAAAAGTCGCAGATGCGAATATCAGCGAAGTGGATTTTACACAAGCCAACTTATCCGAAACGAAATCAATTACCTTGCCACCACTCGATGAAAGCTTTACATTCTCGGCGGGGGATTCCATTAAACCAAAGGTTAATTTTAAAGGTGTTGAAGGTGTTCAAAATATGGATATCCATATTGATAAGGAAGGATTGGAAAAAATCACATTGCCGGATAATTTGGAGGAACTTAAATTGGATTTACCTCAAAAACCGTCCGATAATTTTGAATTATCTGCGGATTGGAAAAATTTAAAAAAATTGGATTTATCCGGATGTCATCCAGATTTTTTATCTGAAGAATTTTTAGATTCTATTCATCAACAAAATCCCAATTTAGAAATTGTTTTACCTCAGAGCGTTAAAGAACAGGAAAATAATTACACTTTTGATCCAAGTGCTCCGTCGAAAAATATAACAGTTTCTGATCCCGTTTTGTCACCCAAAGCGCAACAAATGTCCGGGGAGCCAAAACCACCGAAACAAGAACAGGAAAATAATTACACTTTTGATCCGAGTGCTCCGCTGAAAAATATAACAGTTTCTGATCCCGTTTTATCACCCAAAGCACAACAAATGTCCGGGGAGCCAAAACCACCGAAACAAGAACAGAAAAATAATCCTAATTTAAATCCGAATGCTCTGTTGCCACGTGAGAATGAAGATACTCATTAAAAATCTTATTGATTTTCGGTTTTGATTGTGATATAACTCCCTTGAATTAAAACAAGGGAGTTATATTTATGACAATTTATCGGACACATACCTGTGGTGCGTTAACAAAACAGGAAATTGGAAAAGAAGTCAAATTATCCGGTTGGGTTCATTCTAAACGAGATCATGGTAATTTGATGTTTATTGACTTACGGGATAATTACGGTTTGACCCAAATCGTGGTTGATAAAGATGCACCTTGTTTTAAGGATTTTGAGGATATCAGAATCGAAACAGTTATTCAAATAGACGGAACGGTTTTGGCCAGAGCCGAGGGAACTTTAAACCCGAAGTTGTCCACAGGTGAAATTGAAGTTGCCGCTGGTAAAGTCAGTATTTTGGGGGCTTCCGATGTCTTGCCGATGCAAGTCAACGGAGATGCGTCGGATTTAAGCGAAGAAGTTCGCTTAAAATACCGCTTTTTGGATTTAAGACGGGATAAACCACATGCTAATATTCTGCTTCGCAATCAAGTGATGCAAACAGCAAGAACCGAAATGTGGGCCCAAGGATTTTCTGAATTCCAAACGCCGATTTTAACAGCGTCGTCTCCAGAAGGGGCTCGGGATTTCTTAGTTCCGTCCCGATTGCATCCGGGCAAGTTTTATGCTTTGCCTCAAGCGCCTCAACAATTTAAGCAATTATTAATGGTATCCGGATTTGATAAATACTTCCAGATTGCACCTTGTTTCCGTGATGAAGATTCTCGGGCTGACAGAACTCCGGGTGAATTTTATCAGTTGGATATGGAAATGTCGTTTGTTGAACAAGATGATATCATGAATGTCATGGAACCGGTGATTTATAACTTAATGAAAAAGTTTACGAAAAAAGAAATTAACCCGTATCCATGGCGTCGGATTGATTTTAATGAATCGATGTTGATGTATGGATCGGATAAACCGGATTTAAGAAATCCGTTGATTATCAAAGATTGTACCGAAGTATTTGATGGTTCCGATTTTGGAATTTTTGCCAAAATGATTGCAGATGGTGCATTTGCTCGGGCGATTAAAGTGCCGGCTTGTGCCGACAAACCCAGAAGCTTTTTTGATAAATTGAATGATTGGGCCAGAGCGGAAGGTTTTGGCGGATTGGCCTATATCTCTTTCACTGCCGAAGGTGCTAAGGGCCCGGTGGCTAAAAACTTATCAGCTGATCGGTTGGAACAATTAAAGGAGATTTGTCAAGTCGTTGATGGTGACAGTGTTTTCTTTGTTTGTGGTAAAGGATTAAAGACAAAGAAGTTCTCCGGTATTGTTCGGAACAGATTGGGACAAGAAATGGGATTGATTGATGAAAACAAATTTGAATTTTGTTGGATTGTTGATTTCCCATTCTATGAAGAAAACGAAGAAACAGGTACTGTTGAATTTTCACACAACCCGTTCTCTATGCCCCAAGGCGGATTGGAAGCATTAGAGCAAAAGAATCCGCTTGAAATTAAAGCATTCCAATACGATTGTGTTTGCAACGGACTTGAAATGGCTTCCGGTGCGATTCGGAATCATAGCAAAGAAATTATGTATAAAGCTTTTGAAATTGCTGGATATGGTCCGGAAGTTGTTGAAGAAAAATTCGGTGGGATGCTCAATGCCTTTAAATATGGGGCTCCGCCTCATGGCGGATGCGCATTCGGTCTTGATCGGATTGTCATGCTGTTGGCCGAGGAAGATTACATTCGTGAAGTCATTGCCTTCCCATTCAATCAAAAAGCCGAAGATTTATTGATGCATGCACCGGCAGAGGTGTCCGAAAAACAATTGAGAGAAGCCCATATTAAATTAAGGATCTCTGACAAAAAAGACTAATTGAAATGCCCTGATATTTCAGGGCATTTTTTCTTTGACAGAATAACGGAAAGAGATTAAAATCTATAAAAAAGGACGTAAAATGACATATATTTTATTTATTATCGGATTGATTTTTTTGGCTGTCGGTGGGGATAAGATGGTTTCCGGTGCAGTCAGTTTGGCTCAAAAAATCGGAGTGTCAACACTTTTAATCGGCATTGTTTTGGTGGGTTTCGGGACATCAACACCAGAATTGGTGGCCAGTATTTTGGCCGGATTAAAAGGTGCTCCGGATATTGTGGTCGGGAATGTGATTGGTTCAAATATTGCGAATATCTTATTAGTTTTGGGTGTTGCTGGTTTATTGTGCCCGCTTAAAATAGATAAAAAAATGTTTCGGCGGGATGGTATATTTTTGTTGCTGACTTTGTTCTTTTTAGGCTTTTGCTGTTGGATTGGGATGATAAATTACTTAATGGGTTTAGCTTTTGTGGGTGTTATATTGTTTTATATTTGCTATGCCTATTTTTCCGAAAGTCAAGACAAAAAAGCTGTTAAAGAAATGCAAAAAGAATTATCGACTCAATCAAACGATACTTTACTTAAATCATGTATATATGCTTTTGGTGGAATAGCGTCCGTTTTGTTGGGGGCTAAATTAATGGTGGATAGTGCCATTGAAATTTCCAGAAGTTTAGGTATATCCGAAGCAATTATCGGATTAACGGTTGTATCTGTCGGGACTTCTTTGCCGGAGTTAATCACATCTATTGTCGCTTCAATCAAAAAAGAAAATTCGGTTGCATTCGGAAATGTCGTCGGCAGTAATATCTTTAATGTATTTATGATATTGGGTGTTGTATCCATGATTGTATTAACGCCGATTTCATCGGCAATGTTAAACAGTTTTTATATTATGGTGGCTGTTACTTTATTATTGATGTTTTTTGGATATCGTGGAAAAATAACTCGGATTGATGGATTAATCTGCTTAATCTTATATGGAGGATATGTTGCATGGCTCGTGTCTTAATCGGGCTTTCGGGTGGTGTTGATTCAACCTTGACTGCACACTTGTTAAAAAAACAAGGACATGAAGTTATTGGTGTATCCATGTCCATATATAATAATGATATTCCGAATTTGAAACCGGCTATCAATTCATGCTATGGTCGGGGCGAAAAAAAAGAAATAAAAGAAATTGGATGCTTAGCTGAATCCATGGGAATTAAAGAATATTATATTATTGATGCTTCGGAAAAATTTAAGGAAATTGTTTTATCAAACTTTATTTCGGAATATAAAAATGGTCGAACACCGAATCCATGCATTTTATGTAATCCGTTAATGAAATTCGGGTATATGGTTGACGAAGTTCAAAAGAAAACTCAATTTGATTTTTTCGCCACCGGACATTATGCAAGGATTGAAGAAAAAAATGGTCGATTTTTATTAAAAAAAGGACGTGATGAAAAAAAAGATCAATCTTATTTTTTATACCGATTGACACAGAAGCAATTATCACAAGCTCTTTTCCCCCTAGGCAATTATACCAAAGAAGAGGTTCGTCAAATGGCCGGCGAGTTGGGATTATCTGTTGCTCATAAAAAAGATAGTCAGGATTTTTATGATGGTCCTTATACGGATTTGTTGCAATTCCCCCCGCAAAAGGGAGATATTATTTTAAATGGTACAGTTATTGGCTCTCATCAAGGATATTGGAATTATACCATCGGACAACGAAAAGGGTTGGGGGTATCTTACCACGAGCCTTTATATGTTATTCGTTTAGATGCTTCCGATAACCATGTTATATTGGGATGTGAAAAAGATTTAATCAAAACTGAATGCCAGATATCCGATTGTAATTGGATTATGTTTGATGAATTAAGGCATGAAATCAAAGCAAAGGCCAAAGTTCGAAGTACGGGACAATTTTTGGATGCCACTCTTTTCCCCGATGGTCGGGTTGTTTTTGATAATCCGCCGAATTGCTTAACGGCGGGTCAAAGTATTGTTTTTTACAACGATGATTATATTATCGGTGGCGGTATTATAAAATAACTATTGACTTTTAAATATCTTTCAGATACTCTTTTTAAAAGACAAAGAGAAAGGTTTTATTATGGAAAATTTAGATCAAAGAGAAGTTCGTCTTTCAAAATTAAATGAATTGGAAAGTATGGGAATCAATGCTTATCCGCATATTTACAAACCGGAATTAACATCTGCTGAATTAAATGAAAAATATGCGGATTTAGAAAAGGAACAAGAAACATCCGATATGGTCAAAGTTGCCGGTCGCATCAAAGCGATTCGCAACAACGGTATGTTTATGGATATCTATGATGAAACCGGAAAAATTCAAATCTTTTCATCTTTGGAACGTTTGCCGGAGGAAGAAAAAAAGATTTTATCTTTATTGGATTTGGGTGATTTTATTGGTGTTGACGGAACTGTTAAGCGAACCAAACGGGGTGAATTATCGGTTGATACAAAGCATTTAACCGTTTTATGTAAAGCTTTATTACCTTTACCTGAAAAGTTTCACGGAATTACGGATACAGATACGAAATATCGCCAAAGATATTTGGATATGATGAGTAATGATGAAACAATGAAGACACTCAAACAACGGAGTCAAATTATTTCCGCCATCCGGCAATATTTAGGTGATTTAGGGTTTTTAGAGGTTGAAACACCCATTCTTCACCCCATTTTGGGTGGAGCAAATGCTCGGCCGTTTATTACGCATCACAATACACTGGATATGGAATTATATCTTCGGATTGCACCGGAATTATATTTAAAACGTTTGATTATCGGTGGAATGCCTGCTGTTTTTGAAATCGGACGCAATTTCAGAAATGAAGGAATGGATACCCGACATAATCCGGAATTTACCATGATGGAGTTATATTGGGTGTATAAAGATTATAACGATATGATGACATTATTGGAAAATATGGTTGAATATACCGCAATGAAGGTTTTGGGGACAACGGAAATTGAATTTGACGGTAAAAAAATCAACTTAAAAGGACCGTGGCCCCGCAAAACAATGTTAGGCCTTATCTTGGAAGAAACCGGTGTTGATTTTGATCAAATTCAAACCGATGAAGAAGCTCGGGCAAAAGCACGGGAATTACATGTTGCTGTTGATGATAAAATGAAATGGGGCGATGTTGTTGCTCTGGTATTTGAAGAAAAATGTGAACATAACCTTATCCAACCGACACATGTTATTGATCATCCCAAGGATATTTCCCCACTGACAAAAACACATCGGACAAATCCACGGTTGGTGGAACGTTTTGAAAGTTATATTAACTGTTGGGAAATTTCAAATGCCTATTCTGAATTGACGAATCCGTTGGATCAAATCGAACGATTACAAGAACAAGTTAAAGCTCGGGAAGCCGGTGATGAAGAAGCGAATATGATGGATGAAGATTTCGTCTGCGCATTGGAACATGGTATGCCTCCGACAGGCGGATTGGGTGTTGGTATTGATCGTTTAATTATGATTTTGACCGGTTCTTTGTCTATCCGTGATGTTTTGGCATTCCCGACGATGCGTAAAAAATAAAAAGGGGTTGTATTTATCAGTTTAATATTTATATAAACAAAAGGAGAAATAAATGGAAAAAATTTTAATAAATATTAAAAAAGGCTTGTTTATATTTTGGAACTACATTCGGCGTTATCGGAATTTAAAAGAGCCATTGATGATTGATATGATCGGTGATTTTGTTCGTCGCTATGTCGGATTGGTTTATTTAGCTGGATTAGTTGTTTTTATAATCTGTGTTTTTAGTGCCTTTACAGAATTTCCACATATATTTTTAATAACCTTTGAATTGGTTGTTATATGTATTTTCTTTGCGATTTTTCGTCTTTTGTGTGAGATTTTATCCACTGAAAAAACAAGTGTTTTATCGAATGAAGTAAAATCACCTAAAAAAACAGTTAGAAAGAAAAAAACAACACAAAAATAAAAACTTTGATTTTTTTAAAGCGGGGAATGTTTTTTAACTCCCCGCTTTTGTTAATGAATTATAGATGTTTCTAGTTCGATAATAAAGAATGATGGTGATAGGTTATGATAAAAAGTCGTGTTGCACAAGTTAACTCCGCCGATCCTTTAAGTCCGTCAATCAAAGAACATAAATCGGATAAGGATATATTTTCCGCTTGACAAATTTCCACCAAATCTTGCCATATATCCGCATCCAATTGGATTAAAGTTTGTTTGCCATTGACAACTATATTTTTATCAAGTCGCATTATTTAAACCTTTTTTATTAAATTAACGATATAAGAATAATGCGATATAAAATCAATTGAAAATATGAATAAAAATATAAAAGTATATGAGTTCTTTGTTGATAAGATTGCTTTTGGGTTTAATGAGTTATACACACATTGTGGATTTAAGGATTTTGAATATAAAAATAAAGCGTTTTTGGGTGATTATATGACATCTTCACTTGCTTCAAAAAGAAAAAGTCGTCTTTTCGGACGATCTTTATTTGTTTATTGGTCGGCGTCGTCAGATATTTTTCGAAATCATCGATATTATCAATCATTTTTTGTACCGGATGAATGGTACAGAAAGCCGTTGTATCGTTTTTGTATTCGGCAACAGCTTTTTTAAATGTATCAAAATATTTTAATTCAGGTCTGATTAGATAAAGCATTTTTCCTCCATAAAATAGCCATTTTAGAATAAAACAATCTTTAGTTTATTGCAATATAAAAAAAACCGCCCCAAACGGAGCGGTTTTTCATAGAAAATGGAAAATTATTTTTCTACACCGGCTTTTTTACGCAGTTCTCGAACAACGCGATTTTTTTCAGCCACTTCTTTGCCTTCATGTCCGTATTCTTTTCGAATTTCCTGCAATTTTTTAGCCAAATCCTGACGTTCTGTTTGAAATTCTTTTTTATGCTTCTCTATTTTCTCACGTTTTTCTGAACGAGGAGCAGAAGATGCTTCTTTTAAAATTTCAACAATATCGTCTCTTCCATATTCTCTCGCTAAATTCATCGCTGTACGACCAAACCAATCTTTTACCTTCAGATCTGTGCCATGCTCGATTAAAAGTTTAGCAATATCTGTATGCCCCCTGAATACAACACTATGCAACGGTGTAGTGCCGTCCTCAGCTTTTGCATTCACATCCGCACCATGCTCGATTAAAAGTTTAGCAACATCTGTATATCCCCATAATGAAGCCATATGCAACGGTGTAAGGTCGTCCCTATTTTTTGCCTCCACATCTGCGCCATGCTCGATTAAAAGTTTAGCAACTTCTGTATGATTAACCCAATGCAACGGTGTCATGCCAGCCTTATTTTTTGCCTTCACATCTGCGCCATGCTCGATTAAAAGTTTAACAATCTCTTCATCTTTCGCATGGTGCAACGGTGTTTCGTCGCTCTTATCTTTTGCATTCACATACGCACCATGCTCGATTAAAAGTTTAGCAACATCTGTATATCCCCATAATGAAGCCATATGCAACGGTGTAGTGCCATAATCTGATTTTGCATTCACATACGCGCCAAAATCCAATAAATCATAAACCTTTTTTAAAACTTTTTTTGGTTTATCTTTTTTCCAATTAATTGTTCCCCAAGTATTGTCCCAAGATTTCACATCTGTCATTTCAAACCTCCTTAATAAAAAAACAAACACGCCAAATATATTTTATCTGACATACCTTTTCTCAACAGCCATTATTATATCAAAAAAATTAACAAAATGCAAATGTTTTATCATTTTTAAACTATTTGGCAATTTATGGAGAATTATATTAGATCCTTGCCTTATAGCGATCTAATATAGATAGTACTTATACCACGTGTGTAAATACACAAACTCACACCATACAAAAGTATATTTTTATGTAAAAAAGTATACTTTTATCATTCAAAATCAACACATAATTAGATATTCAAGGACACTTGGTAAAACAAAAAGAATTACATTATCCAATTGTAAAATATAGAAATTTTAATTTACAAAAAACAAAAAAGCGAAAGTATAAACTTCCGCTTTTTGATATTGGTCGGAATGACTGGACTTGAACCAGCGACCTCTACGTCCCGAACGTAGCGCTCTACCAGGCTGAGCTACATTCCGCTATATAGGCTCATCTTATATCAAATTTTTTTTTATTTTGCAAGTTTTTTTTTAACGAATGAAAAAATAAATAATGAAACTTGACTTTCAACGGGAATTTAAATACGATATAACACATGAAACTGAAAATAAAATATTTGGGAAATTATGATCGTTCTTGGGGGGATTTAGCCTATAAACGATCGGATGATTCGGGGATTGATTTGCGAGCAGCAATTGATCGGGAAATAACTTTAAAGCCACAGGAACGGGTTTTGATTCCGAATGGAGTTCAAATGGAAATTTCGGCAGATAATTATGATGTTGAAATTCAAATTCGTCCACGATCCGGTTTGGCAATAAAAAACGGTATCATGGTGGTTAATACGCCGGGAACGGTGGATTATGGGTATCGGGGGGAAGTCGCAACCATCTTGTTTAATTCATCAAAACAGGATTTTATAATCAAGCCTGGGGATCGAATTGCACAGGCTGTCGTCTGTCCCATTTTCCATCCGCAAATTGAAGTGGCGGATGAGGTTTCGGAAAGCTCTCGTGGTGAAAAAGGTTTTGGAAGCTCAGGAGTATAAAATGGCATCATATCAATATATTTATGTAATGAAAGATTTAAGTAAAACCTTTCCGGGCGGAAAACAGGTTTTAAAAAATATTTGGTTATCATTTTTTCCGGGGGCAAAGATTGGAATCTTAGGACCAAATGGGGCCGGTAAATCAACCTTGATGAAAATTATGGCCGGATTGGATAAAGACTTTACAGGGGAGGCTTGGCCGGCCGAAGGGGTAAAAATCGGCTATCTTCCGCAAGAACCGGTATTGGATCCGAATAAAAATGTTTTTGAAAATATCATGGACGGTGTCGGAGAAGTTCAAAAACTTTTAAAAGAATTTGAAGAAATTAATATGAAGTTTTGTGAGCCGGATGTGGATATGGATGCTTTATTGGCACAACAAGCCGAACTGCAAGAAAAAATAGATGCGTGTAATGGTTGGGAAATTGATCGAGAAGTTGAAATTGCCATGGATGCTTTACGTTGTCCGGATAAGGATGCGGATGTTTCTGTTTTATCCGGTGGGGAAAAACGTCGTGTGGCGTTATGTCGATTATTATTATCAAAGCCGGATATGTTGTTATTGGATGAACCGACAAACCATTTGGATGCCGAGTCAGTGGATTGGTTAGGGCGATATTTAAAAGAATTTCCGGGAACGGTTGTGATGATTACGCATGACCGATACTTTTTGGATAATGTGACGGGATGGATTTTGGAATTGGACCGGGGGGAAGGTATCCCATATGAAGGAAATTATACGTCCTGGTTGGAACAAAAAGAACGACGTTTAGCACAAGAAGAACGTGAAGAAACGGCTCGTCAACGGATTATGAAAGAAGAATTGGAATGGATTAGACAATCGCCGAAAGCTCGTCAGGCTAAATCAAAAGCTCGGATTAATGCGTATGATGAATTGGTTCAAAAATCAAATAAAATTGAAACATCTAAAACACAAATTTATATCCCGATGGGACAAAGGTTGGGAGATAATGTTATTGATGTTCAGAACTTAACCAAAGGCTTTAATGACAGATGTCTGATTGATGATTTAAGTTTTTCGATACCGCCGGGATCAATTGTTGGAATTATCGGCCCGAACGGGGTGGGTAAATCGACTTTAATGAAAATGATTACTGGATCCGAAAAGCCGGACAGTGGCGAAATTAAAATCGGGCAAACCGTGGAATTGGGATATGTTGATCAATCTCGTGAAGCCTTGAATGACAATAACAATGTTTGGGAAGAAATATCCGATAAAAAAGATATTTTGACTTTGGGTCGTGTGGAGGTGCCGTCTCGGGCGTATGTGGCTGGATTTAATTTTAAGGGTGCAGACCAACAGAAAAAAGTCGGTCAGCTTTCCGGTGGGGAACGTAATCGTGTTCATTTGGCAAAAATGTTGCAAAAAGGTGCAAATGTTTTGTTATTGGATGAACCGACAAATGATTTGGATGTGGATACTTTGCGGGCGTTAGAAGAAGCAATATCAAACTTTGCCGGATGTGTTTTGATTACGTCGCATGATCGGTGGTTCTTGGATCGATTGGCGACTCATATTTTAGCATTTGAAGGCGATTCTCATGTGGAGTTTTTTGCCGGTAATTATGAGGAATATGAGGCTGATAAAAAACGCAGACTCGGAGATATTGAACCGCATCGGGTTAAATATAAACCACTCATTCGAAAATAAATTATCGTTCTTTGCTTTTATCAAAAAGAAATGGAAGTTCGGGTTGATATACCTCATCTTTTTGACAGAATATCGGACTATATGTTGTCTGACGTCGAGCTTCAATTTCTTCCACCGTTCCCAGAACGTGTTCTTCGTTTTTTTCTTCCCATTCCTGATACCAATTCGTGGGTCGGGGTTGAGGAACATGAGATATCTTATCCGGAAGGATAACTTTCGTTTCGGGGTAAGAAACGGATTGTTGATATTTTTTCTTCTTCTCGTCCAATATCGTTAATAAATGAGTGTATTTTTGAGTTCTTAAATCGGCTTCTTGCGATGATAAAAGATTGCTTAAAATCGGAATGATACATTCACGCATATATCTGGCCATAATTTTATTTTCTAAATTATGAAATTTTTTCTGATGATTTATAATCATTCCCCCCCCTTATCTTGTGATATTATATCCTATTTTGATGAAAAAGTAAATAAAAAGTTAAAAAGTGCTTTTCTTTTATATAAAAATAGATTAAAATAAAAAAAAGGAGAAGATAATAATGAAAAAAATTATCTGTTTGTTTTTATTTATTTTAGGGGCTTGTTATCACCATCCAAAACCAATGACACGGGTGGGACTTGTTCCGGATCCGGATGGTTTTCAAGAAGGGGTTAAAATTGCTTCATCGGCTCATTTTATAAAAGAAAATCAAGTTAATCAAAATATAGCCTTGATTGAAACTGGTTATTCGAATTTATCTCCGGTTGAACCGATTATTTTACAATATCCGGGACAAGTCAGTCGAGTACCTGTTCGGGGGGCTGATATTGTTTTATTGCAACATCCGACAAATCGGAATTTAGTCCAATGCGATGCAGAGGATAATGTTTGTTTAATGGCATATAATCGATTGGGATATGTGCCGAATAAAGATTTATCGGCTCATGCAAACGAGAGAATGGCAATTGAAGAAAATAATACCCTCAACTATTTGAAATGGTAAAATATTAAATGGCAGAAACATCCGTTATTCATTCCGTTATTTTTAAAGGGATAGAACCTCAAAAAATAAAAGTAGAAGTTCAAATATTAAAAGGCTTACCGGCATTAACGATTGTCGGATTGGCGGATAAAGCCGTTTCTGAAAGTAAAGAACGGGTCCGTTCGGCATTATCGGCTTGTGGTGTCCCCTTGCCGGCTAAAAAAATTGTTATTAATTTGGCACCGGCTGATGTGGTAAAAGAGGGGTCTTATTTTGACTTACCGATTGCATTGGGATTAATTTGTGCGATGGGGATTCTGCCCAACCATGGACTTGAAAAAAGTATTGTTATGGGTGAATTGGGATTGAACGGAGATATTCGGGCTGTGGCCGGAGTGCTACCGGCAGCGATGGCGGCTAAAAATTGGGAAATGGGTTTTATTGGGCCTGCGGAAAGTGAAAAAGAAGCTTTATGGTCTGGTAATCCGTCAATTTTATCACCAATGACATTGAATGATTTAATTAATCATTTCAAAGGGGTTCGTATTTTATCGTCTCAGGAAATTCCTGAAATTGAACAGAGCGAATATCCGTATGATTTTTGCGATGTCAAAGGACAGGAAACGGCTAAAAGAGCGCTTGAAATTGCAGCGGCGGGCGGTCATAATCTGTTAATGATTGGGCCTCCGGGGTCCGGAAAGTCAATGTTGGCAAAAAGATTCCCGTCAATTTTACCGCCGATGACAAGAGATGAGATTTTACAAGTCAGTCAGATTTATTCGATCGCCGGATTGTTAAAAGATGGCTCTTTAATGACATCACGGCCATTTCGCAATCCGCATCACAGCGCCTCTATGCCGTCATTAACCGGTGGCGGAACAAAAGCTGTTCCGGGGGAAATTTCATTGGCTCATCGGGGCGTGTTGTTTTTAGATGAATTACCCGAATTTTCCAGAACAACATTGGAAGCTTTAAGACAACCGATGGAAAGCGGTGAAGTTTTAATTTCCAGAGTTAATAATCATTGTACCTATCCGTCGTCATTTCAATTGATTGCGGCGATGAACCCATGTCGATGTGGATATTACGGAACACCGGGGCATGAATGCAGTCGGGCTCCTAAATGTGCGGCGGAATATCAATCTAAAATATCCGGTCCGATTTATGATCGGATTGATTTACATGTTGTTGTTCCTGAATTAAATCCGATAGAGTTATCTCGGTTGCCATCGGGTGAAAAATCGGCAGATATTGCGATTCGTGTAAAAAAAGCAATAGATATTCAACGTCAACGTTATGCCGGTACGGGATATTTATTAAATGCCGAGGTTGATAATTCGTTGCTTGAAAAATACATCGTTTTGTCTGAAAAATCGATTGACATTTTGGAAAAAGCAACCCGACAAATGCATTTATCGGCACGAGGGTATCATCGAATTTTAAAAGTGGCTCGGACAATTGCAGACTTGTCCGGTGAAGTGAATATTAACGAGGCTCATATCACTGAAGCCTTATCTTATCGTCATATTCGGGTGGATTGATTATGACAGATAAACAATGGATTTTTTGGGGATATTCTTTATTGGGAATATTAGCGGTATGGGTGATTTTTTTATATTATAAATTATATAGAAAAAGTGAAAAGAAAGATTATGTCTTTAATCAGTTAAATGAAATTTTAAATAGTTCGGGCGACGGATACTTTTGTTTTTTATACAATTTCAGAAAAAGAAATGTCGTTGAATTTTGTTCTCGAAAATTAAGTATTCTTTTGGGATTGACCGAAGAGAAAATTCGTTGGAAAAATATATTGGAACGAATTAATCCCGACGAATGCGGAATATTACAGGATTGTTTGAATAAGTTGGTTTCTAATGGCCAAGAATTTGTTTTAGTCGTCCAAGATTATCTTAAAATAATGTCAATTCAAATAACCGGTGTTCGGTGCTGTGATATCGAGGGGCATTTAATGGCGGATGTTTTATGGGTTCGGCTGTTGAATGAAAAATCAGAAGAACACTTGGAAAATCAGAAGAAAGAATTGGAAAATAAAACACATATTTTATCGCATGTTTTGAATTGCTTTTCTTATCCGATTTGGATAAGAGATGAGGACTTAATTTTAAAATATTGTAATGACGCTTATGCCAAAGGAATGGATGCGAATACCATGGATGTCATCGATTTTCAAAAAGAGTTTGAAGTCGAAAAAGATCGACCTTTAAAATTTATAGCGTTGAAAGCATTAAAGGAAAATCAGATTATAAAAGAAAGTCGAACAATTTTATTTTCGCATCAATACCAATCTGTTTTGGTGACAGAAATGCCAATTGAAATTGATGGTAAAAAATTTTCAATGGGCACATTGACATTTAACCAAAAAGAAAAAGATTTACAAAATAGTTTGAGTAAATATATTTCAACTCATTATCAGGTTTTGGATAAATTATCATCCGGTATTTTGATTTTAGATGTGGATGGAAATATTATTTATACGAATAAAGCTTATCGGATTTTATGGCATATAGAGGACAGTTATTTAAATTCAAAAATATCTTACGGCGATTTATTGGATTATTTGCGTCAAAAAAGAATTCTGCCGGAAACCGGAGATTTTATTGAATATAAACATGCTGAACTGACATTATTTTCAACTCTTAATCATGAGGTGGAACAAATTATATATCTGCCGACGGGGAAGATATTAAAAAGAACGATGCAACCGTATCCGTTTGGTGGGGTAATGGCTGTTTTTCATGATGTGACCGATCGAGTATCTTTGGAACAATCTTTTAATGAACAGATTGCGATGGGGCAATCGATATTGGAACATGCAAACCAAGGTTTATTGGTTTTTAATGCATCCGGTCGTTTGAAAATGTTCAATTCAAAATATAAAGAAATTTGGGAAGAAAGTGATTTATTTTTAAAACAGGAACCAACGATTTTTGATATTTTGGATCGTCAGAAAAAACAGATTACCGATCAAGAACAAGTTTGGGATGAAATAAAACAGAAAATACAAATTCTGTTGGATAAATCAGATGAAGAAAAAATAGAAATTACTTGCCAAAACGGTAAAAATGTGGTAATGTCATCCAGTTATCTTCCGGATGGCGGATTGTTATTGTCGTATGACTTAAAAAATAACTGACGGAGAGATGGCAGAGTGGTCGATTGCGGTTGATTCGAAATCAACTGTGTGGGTAACCGCACCGGGGGTTCAAATCCCTCTCTCTCCGCCAAAGTGATGCTTGACTTTTGTTTCGTTTTTGGATAAGCTCCCTTTTAAAGGGGTTTGTGATGAAGATATTACATATTGCCAATTTTAATCAATTTCGTTTAAAACAAAACTATATCAGTAATTTAACAACAAAATTAAATAATGGCTTGATTCGTTTGGGACATTGTGTCCGAACATATAGTGATCGGGATATGTCTCGAAGCCTTTCATTTATAGGGTCGATGAATGCTTTGGGCAACTGGCGGAGTCAAAAACATTTACAAAATGTGGTGGATTCATACCAGCCGGATGCAATTTTATTGGGGCATGCAGATACGATTAAAGTCGAGACTTTGGCGCTGATTAGAAAAAAACATCCGAATATTAAAATATTGCAATATAATGTAGATTGGATTGTTCCTAAATTGGCAGATCATAATATTCAAAATTTATTATCCAAAATTGATGTGGTGGATGCAACGATTATCACAACGGCGGACGAACGGTACTTGAAGATGTTTAATCGTCCGGATAAATATTTGGGGTTTGTTCCAAATCCGGTGGATGCGTCTATGGAAGATTTTAAAGTCTATCGTCAAAAAGATTTACCCTTTGACTTAATGTATTGCGGACGGGCAAATGGTATGCGGGAATTTTGCGGATCAATGATGTCCGTGTCGGATTTGGTTAATTCGATAGAAAAACAAATACCGGATATTAAATTATTTTTGGCGGGAATAAATGCCCCCGTTTTAAATGGAGCCGATTATTTGGATGCTTATAAAAATGCATCTATGGGATTGAATTTATCTCATATTAATTCAGTTTATTTATATTCATCGGATCGGATTGCTCATATCATCGGGACGGGACAATTATGTGTGATTGATGATCGGACGGGATACCGACGTTTTTTCAATGATGATGAAATGTGTTTTTACCACGAACCGGATGAATTTTTTGAAAAAATTAAATATTATACTTTGCACCCGATGGCTCGATCCAAAGTGGCTAAAAAGGGGTCTGAAAAGTATTATAAACTGTTTAATGAAACAATTGTGGCACAATATGTTATTGATATTTTATCCGACCAATTAAAACCGTCTAAATATATTTGGTTGGAGTAATAAAAAAGATTGACACTTTTTGCTTTTTATTTTAAACTGTCTCTTATTAGAAAAGGAAGGTTTTTTTATGATACAGTTTTTTAGAAATTTCAGTGAAACGTGGGTGGCCAAAATAATTTTTTCTTTATTGGCTTTAAGTATGATATCGGTTTTCGGTATTACCGGACTTTCCGATTTTTTTGGAAAAGATGATACGGCGATTACGGTGGGTGAAAAAAAGATATCTGTTATTGATTTAGATCGCTCTTTCAGACAGAAAATTGCTTCGCTTCAAGCGATGGGACAATATATTACACCATCACAAGCCGTTCAAGCCGGTTTATTGGAAGTTGTCATTGCCGAGAAAATTCAACATTCTTTGATGGAACAGTTGACGGAAAAATATGGCCTTGTTGCATCTGATACGGCCGTATCAAATTATATTGTCAATAATCAAAATTTTCAAAATATGTCCGGACAATTTGATCGCCAGTTCTTCTTATCTTATTTAAGAGCTTTACAGATTTCAGAAAAAGATTTTATTGCTCAATTACGTTTGGAATTGGCTTCCAAACAACTGTCGGATGCGTTGGCCGGAATGATTGCCCCACCGACAGAGGTTTTGAAAAAAATGTATATACAGGAAAATCAGACTCGTGATGTCAAAATTTTATCTTTAAAAACAGAGGATTTGGTTTTAGATTTAAAAATAACTCCGGAAGAAAAGCAAGCTTATTATGAAGCAATGTCGGATGATTTATGGATACCGGAAGAACGTGAAGTTTTAATCTTGAAGTTATCCGTTCCTTCGATAATGGAAACGATGACAGTTTCAGATGACGAAGTTCTGGCTTATTATCAAGAAAATATCGCCCAATTTACGGTTCCGGAAAAACGGACGGTTAAACAAGTCTTGTTGACTGATGACCAAGAAACAGAAATGAATGAAGCGGAATTTAATAAACAAGCCGTTGATATGGGCGAATTGGAAAAAACATCTGTCTTTGAAGAATTGGGAGATGCCTTTTTCAATGCGGAAAAAGATAAAATATCCGGCCCGGTTACCAGCCCTCTTGGAACTCATTATTTCCGAGTGGAAAAAATTGTTCCGGAAACAAAATCGGAATTAAAAACCGTTCGGAATGATATTATTAAAACAATCAAAGAACAAAAAGGATATGGTATCATTGATGAATTAAAAAATCAAATTGATGATGAATTGGGTATGGGCAAAAAATTGTCCGATATTGTGGCTCAAAGAAAATTGTCAACAGTAAATAAAAAGATAAATATATCCGATTCCGAATTGCCGGTAGAATTAGTTCAGGAAGTATTTGTTTTAAATCCGGAACAATCAACTTTGTTATACCCGTTTGGTGAAGAAGTTATTGTGGCACAGGTTTTATCAATTACACCGGCTCGGATGAAAACAATAGATGAAGCGGATGCACAAATTGTTGATCAATGGAAACTTGATCAAAAGACCGCCTTAATGAATGAAAAAGCAAATGAAGTATTGACTTTAATCAAAGGCGGAAATTCTGCCAAAACAATAAAATTGTTTAAGCAAATTTCTGAAAAAGATTTAAGTGTGACAAAAGATGATCCGACATTAAACTCGGTATTAAAGGAAAGTTTATTCGCAGCCAATTTGAATGAATGGAATTCGACACTGACACCAGAAGGTTTTATAATTTACAATGTGAAGGATATAAAATATCCGACAGATGTAACCGATGATGAATTAAAAGTTTATCAAAAGGAATATTCGGCCAAAGTTGCTCAATCATTTATTAAATCATTGATTGCTCAAATGGATTTAAAAATTTCAGTGAATACGGATTTAATATATCAAACCTTTAATATTGAAAATGAATAAAAAAAGTACATTGCCTTCGATGCAGGATATTCTTGATTATATCAACAATCAGGAAAAGCCGATATCAAAAAGGACAATTGCTCGACAATTCAAAATAAAGGGTGATAATCGTCGATATTTGAAAAATCTTTTAAAGGAAATTGAGGTTAAAGGATTGGCTACAAAACACGGTCATTCTTTGGGTCGATTGGAAAATAGTTTGGATCGATGTGTTGTTCACATCACCGGAACGGATACCAATGGCGATTTAATCGGTCGTCCGATTAAATGGGATACGGAATTATCACCGCAAATTTTAATTGAGGATAATCCGAAAATTAAACCGGTTTTAGGGGTAGGGGATATTATTCTGTGTCGATTGAGCCAGATTTCATCTAAAGTATATCAAGGTTTGCCTTTACGTCGTATATCCGGTGGAATGAATCAGTTTGTCGGTGTTTATTATGACGGTCGAATCGTATCAGTCAATCGGCGGGATAAGACGGTTTTATGGACTGATTCATCTTTCCCGACAGATTTGGAAAACGAAGATATTATCTTGGTGGATGTTCCAACTTTATCAACTCGAAAGCCGATGGCTCATTTTATTCGAAAAATTGCATCAGCGAAGGATGCTTTTTCCGCAACAATAATTTCAATGTCGGCACATATGCTTCCGTTTGAGTTTCCGGAAAGTGTTTTACAAGAAGCGCAAGATGCTAAAAATCCGACGATGAAAGATCGAAAAGATTTGACCCATATTCCATTTATAACAATTGACGGGGAAGATGCCAAGGACTTTGATGATGCTGTTTTTGCCGAACCGATTGAAAATGGGTGGCATATTATGGTTGGGATTGCAGATGTCGCCTATTATGTCCGTCCGAATTCGGCCTTGGATAAGGAAGCTTTTAAACGCGGAAACTCAACATATTTTCCGGATCGGGTTGTTCCAATGCTTCCGGAAAGATTATCAAATGAACTTTGTTCGCTTCAACCGAATAAAAAACGTGGAGCGATTGTTGCGGACATGACAATCGATCAAAACGGTAATTTAAAAACATATTTATTTTATCGGGCGATGATTAAATCAACCGGACGTTTTACATATACTTTTGTAGAAGACTATATTCAAAAGAATCAAGAAACGGATGTACGAATAAATCATTTGCAAGGAGCTTATTTGTCTTTGTTAAAGGCACGTCAAAACCGAAATGTTTTGGAAATTAATATGCCTGAAATGCAGGTTGTATTAACTTCTGGCGGTCGGGTAAAGGATATTCATCTTCGTCCCCAATATGAAAGTTATAAATTAATTGAAGAAATGATGATCTTGGCTAATGTTGCATCAGCCAAGATTTTACAAGAAAAGCAAATGCCGGTGATGTATCGTGTACATGAACGACCGTCGGAAGATAAACTGAATAACTTTAAAAATTATTTAATGGAAAATAAAACGCCTTACCGCTTATCTGGTCAACCGTCACCGAAAGAATTTAATTTAATACTTCATCAAAATAATAATATATCGATGCAGGAAATGATTTTACGGACACAATCAAAAGCAGAATATAGTCCGACAAATGTTGGGCATTATGGTTTAGCTTTGACCGATTATGCACACTTTACTTCCCCTATTCGTCGGTATTCCGATATTTTGATACATCGGGCTTTGATAACGGCATTGAATTTGGGCGATGGCGGATTACCCATGATGGAAAGTCCGATAAGCACTTATGAAAAAATCGCCACCCATATTTCCGCAACGGAAAGAGAATCAGATCAAGCGGAAATGGAGGCGATTGATCGATATGTTGCCGGATTTTTAGCAGACCGTATCGGTGAAAAATTCCGTGTTCGAGTTTCGTCAGTTTCATCATTCGGTCTTTTTGTTCGATTGGATGATTTTATGGCGGATGGGTTAATCCCGATTTCATCTTTGGATGGTTATTTTGAATATCTTGAAAACAAACAGATATTATTTTGTAAAGAAAATAAAAAGACTTTTTATATCGGACAAATGTTGGATTGTATTTTAAAGGAATGCGTCCCGTTAACGGGCGGATTGATTTTTTCGATTATCGATTGTGAACGAAAAAAAAGATTTTTTTCTCGATTTAGGCGTTAATTTTTTTTAAAAGTTCTTTTTCAACTTCGGATAAGTCTGCCATCTCTGTCGGTTCGATATTTTTTTCTTCAACTTTTGAATTTGCCGGTGTAATTTGAGATAAATCCGAACGGATAATTGAAGCTTTTTTTATTAAATTATTTAAATCGTCCATCATTTTTTTATATTCAAGATTCATCTGATAAAAAGCCTTTTGTTCCGATAAAATTTGTTGATTAAAATCCGCAATTCGCCGAATAATATCTTGTTTATTCTTTTCAAAAAGATTTAATCGATAGTTGATGACCAAAGCATACCCGATGGCATAAACTAATAAAACAATAATAATGATGTTAAATGCTGTTGTCATGATTTTAACCTTTCATCAGATTGAATATCTATTTTTATAACATCTCCGATTGCCCACGATAAAATATCTTTGATTTTAAAAGAAGATTGACCGATTGAAGAATGAATCTTAATCGGGATTCGTTGAATGACTTTTTCCCAATCATCCTTCCATGAAATTTGAGGAGGTGCTTCTTTTGATAAGAAAACATGAACATTGTGATAAATAAATTCACTTGTAATTAAGCGTTCGGATTTCAGTGGAACGGACGATGGTGTAAAACCCAATTTATCCGCAATACCGGATAGAAATTTATTTGATAAATTTTTTTCAAAATCCGTTAATGTATCTTTTGGTGAAAAATTTTGATTTTTAAAGTAAAAACTTAAAACTTCCGATATATTGGTGATACTTAAAATAACAAGGTCGCCTTGATTATAAAAAGTTTTTTGAAGTGTATGAGGTAATTTTTGACAAATCTGAGTTGAAATTATTTGATGAGTTAATTTTTCCGGATAAAACCCACTTGGAATTATGATGATTTGATTGGATGATATTAAATCCGACAAAGACAACCGTCTCGGTATGAGCCGAGCTTCTGGATTAACATTATTGGAATAATTAATATCCATTTAAACCTCTTTCGAATCGATTTTAAATCAAAGAGGTTAATAATATCTTTATTCTTCGTCGTCAATTGAAATTATTTCCGGAATTTCAATTGACGGAATATCGATTTCCAAAGCTGCCTCTTCTGAGGCAGGAGTTGTATTGACGATTTCTTCATTTGTTGACGGTTGTTGTTGACGTTTTGGTTTTTCATTTTGACAAGCCAAAACATACATCCGACCGTAATGATCTGCATATTGTAAATAAGTTTGATATAAAACCATATCATTATTGCTTTTGGCATCTTTGGCCAAGGATTGATACTTTTCGACCAATTGACTGGATGTTCCTTTCATTCGCCCGAAAGGAGAAGAACTGTCAAAAGGTGTATTTTTGGTAATGAAAAAAGATTTATGATTGGACCCATAACGGCGACCGTTAGAACGATTTCTGTTTTGTTTCATTTTCTTGATTTTTCTTTCTTTAAAGTTCTATATTTAAGAACTGAACATGAACCATATCATGTTAACAAAGACACTATAACTGATTTTTAATATTTTTTCAAGTCTTTTATTTTATTTTATCAAAAAAAGCAATTGGAGATTGAGTTAAACGAGCCCATAGGCGATCTCCGAAAGAATAATGCCACCATTCCGGTGGATAATTGATGAAACCGACACTTTCCAATGCTGTTTTTAAAATTTTTCTGTTTTTCATCGCTTCGGCGGATATATTTAAATCTTCCATAGAAGGATGGCAATTAAAACCGCGAACCGCCCCACCCATATCATATTCAATCCCATTTTCATTAACTAAAGAAACATCAATACTGCCTCCACTTTGATGTCCGGAACCTTGCCGATACGGATTTGCAACAAATTCATTACAAATAGATAAAAATTCTTCACTGTTGATATCCAAGTCTGGAAATTCATTTTTTTTCTGTTTAATAATTTCATTCCAAAGTTTAATCTGATCCGATAAAGAACGAATACCTTCATAAAGGATAAAATAATATCCGCTCGGTAAAAATTTTTGAGCCTGTATTAACATCTGAAAGATATATGTTCGAGTGCGATTATCTGATGTGAATTTTGAATTAAAATAAATATGATTTCGTCCGTCAATTAAAGTTAATCGAGGCGGATTCTCGATTTCAAATATAAACGATGGTTCTTTTAACTTTGTATCATCAAACATTTTTTATCCGATAATTTTTTGATTAATGTTATAGGCTTTTTTAACAAAATCACTTCGGTCTATTTTGATAAGAAGTCGAGGTTCATTTTTATATGTGGATTTTTCAATTTGTCCGATATTTTTTCCACCGATTTTTTTGACAAGATTCAACGAAAAATGATTTTCCGGATGTACGGTTAAATCCAAAGAATCAAATTTTTGAAAATATTTAAACAGTAAACCGATAACAGCTTCACTGGCTAAACCTTTTCCACCAAAATTCGGATGAATAAAATATCCGATATCCCCATACATTTCTTTTCCATTCGCCCAAATAGGTTTCATATCAACAGCAATTCCACCGATAAGTTTTTTAGATTTTGTATATACACCTAAATGAAAAGATGAACGATTAGGATTTTTTTGTTCTCGAAAAGTCTTAATTAAAAAATCAGCAACTTGAATTCCGATATTTTTATTCTCATCTGCAAAAGCATAATAAGGGAAATAACCTGGGCATTGTTGGGCTTTAAGCTTCATTGCCATAGCAATTTCCAATAAATCTTGTCGGTCATCTAACTTGAAATCATCCAATAACAGATGTGGTGTTTTAATAGGTAAATCCATTTTACCCTCCCAAAATAATAAGATGGGATATTACCACAAACAGTAATAATTGTCAAATATCATCGGATTCTTTGACACCGGATATTTTTTCGGCCAATGTTTGGAATGTGACATAAAGTGCCGGAATAAAGAAGATACCCAGGAAAGATGCAAATGCCAGCCCGCCAAAGATTGCAGAACCGATGGCTCGTCTGGAAAGGGCACCAGCACCGGTTGCAATTAATAACGGCATAAAGCCGGCCAAAGATGAAATGGCGGTCATCATAATAGCCCGAAAACGAAGACGAGCTGCCGTAACCGCTGCGGTTTTAATGTCATCACCGAATTTTTCATGACGATCTCGGGCAAATTCAACCATTAAAATAGCATTTTTGGCGGCTAAACCGATTAACACAACGATACCAATTTGTGCATATAAGTCATTTGAAATCGGATAAGCTAAATTACCGGACATCCACCATACCATTAATAGAGCGCCGGCCAATCCAACAATCACAGATAACATAACCGAAATGGGTAGGGACCAACTTTCATATAATCCAACCAAAAACAGATAGGCAAATAAAATGGCCATTCCCAAAACAATCATAACGGTATTACCGGCTTCTTTTTCTTGAGCGGTTGTACCGGTCCATTCATACTTATATCCGGCCGGTAAATCCAATGATAAACGTTCCATTTCTGCAACGGCTTGTCCGGAAGAATATCCGGGTTTGGCTTGCCCTGTAATTTTAATGGAACGATAGTTATTATATCGTTGAACGGAGTTCGGACCGATTGTTTGTTTTAATGTCACAACGGATTGTAAGGGGACCATTTCACCTTTTCGATTTTTGATATTCATCTTATAAATCTCATTAAAAGTTGAACGATCATTTATATCACCTTGCATTTTAACTTCCCATGTTCGTCCGTATTTATTAAAGTCATTGACATAATAACCGCCCAAAATAGTTTGCATGGTTAAGAATATATCTGAAATTTGAACATCTAAAGCGGCTGCTTTTTTACGATCAATTTCAACTTGAATCCGAGGATATTCTGTACTATATGTTGTCCAAACATTTGTTAAAACGGAACTTTGATTGGCTTTGTCAATTAATTTTTGGGCTTCCTCTGATAATTTTTCGGCATCCTGACCTTCGGTTGCTTGAAGAATGTATTCAAATCCGCTACCCACAGAAGCCCCCATCAAAGCCGGCACATTAAATGGAATAACACGGGCATTGGATATTGAAGCGACCACTTGTTGAAATTTTTTAATGATATTTCCGACAACCAGTTCGTTTCCGGTGCGTTCGGCATAATCCTTTAAGTTAATGATTAAGAAGGCACTATTTGAAGATTGTCCGCCCGCCATCATACCGTATCCGACAATTGCAACATATTGTCGAATTCCGTCTAATTCCGGAAGCTTTTGTTCAATTTCATTAACCACGTCTTCGGTTCTGTTTAAAGAAGCACCAGCCGGTAATTGAACTTCGACCAAGAAAACGCCTTGATCTTCCTCCGGCAAGAAACCGGTGGGTGTTTTAATATATAGCCAACCGCAAAACGCAAAAATAGCAAAGATTAGAAGGGTTGTAATATAGTAAAAATTAATAGTCTTTTGAACAAGATTCCCGTAAATATCCCGTCCTTTATCAACGATGCCCATAAACCATTCAATCGGTCTAAGATGTTTTTGTTTCGAACGAATCAATATCTTTGCCAAAGCGGGCGAAAGTGTCAACGCATTAATTGTTGATATTGTCATCGCACAAGAAATTGCAATTGAAAATTGAGTATAAAGGCGCCCCGTAATCCCCGGTACAAAAGCGACCGGCACAAAAACCGCCAATAAAACCAAAGTTGTGGCAATAATCGCTGATGTAATCCGATCCATTGATTTTTTGACCAATACGGCCGGTTTACCATTGGGATTTTGAGACATGATGGCTTCCACATCTTCCACCACGACAATACTATCATCAACAACCACCCCGATAGCCAAAACCAAGGCTAATAAAGAAACGGTATTTAATGTCGTTCCAAAAATGCTCATGCCGGCGAACGCCCCGACAAGAGCCACCGGAATACAGGCTGTCGGGATAATGGTGGCCTTCCATGATCCCAAGAAAATATAAATGATAAAAACGACCAAGAAAAAGCTGACAATTAAAGTGTCTTTAATTTCCAAAATAGATGTTTTTACGAAATCAGCATTATTCATTAAATAGGAAAATTCCATATTCGCCGGCATTCTGGGTTTTAATTCGGCAAGCTTGCGTTCAACCCCTTTGGCAACATTAATGGCGTTTGAATCTGGTGTTTGCATGATCGCCATTGCGACGGAAGGTTTTCCGTTTAATTCCGAAAAAACATCTTCACTGGAAGCACCCAATTCGACACGAGCCACATCTTTAAGTAATAAGAAAGAACCATCTTGATTGGCCCGAATAACGATATTTTCAAATTCTTCAACCGAATTGAGACGACCTTGTGCGGTTAAGGCCATTTGAAAGACTTGATCCTTTGGGGTCGGCATTGCACCGATTCGTCCGACGGCCGCTTGAATATTTTGGCTTTGAATGGCTTGAATTAAGTCATTGACGGATAATTTTAAACTTTTGAGTTTGTCATTACTGACCCAAACACGCATTGCATAGTCATAAGAACTGAATACCTGAACTTCCCCAACCCCCTCGACTCGGGCAATTTCATCTTTAATATTGATTAAAAGATAATTTGTTAAATAAGATGCATCATATTCCGCGTTTTTAGAGGTAAAACCGATTACGGCCAACATGGATGACATTTGAGGACGGGTGTTAATCCCTTGACGAATAACCTCCTGTGGCAAAGAAGATTCAACTTGTTTAATCCGGTTTTGAACATTGACGGATGCAATATCCGGATCTGTTCCGACTTTGAATGTCACATTTAAGCGATAAGTTCCGGTATCTGTACTGGTCGAAGACATATACAACATATCTTCCACGCCATTAACTGCAGATTCTATTTGTTGTGCAACTGTACTTTCAATGGTTTCGGCATTGGCTCCGGGATAAACGGCCGAAACCGAAACTTGTGGCGGTGTAATATTCGGGAATTGTTCAACCGGAATAACAGTTAAAGTTAATGCACCCGCAATTAAAAAAATTAAAGAAATAACAATGGCTAAACGAGGTCTTTTAATAAATGCATCAGCAATCATTTACTTTGCTCCTTGAATAACGGGAATAACAGGAACATCATGTAAAAACGGCACTTTTTGGTAATTATCCAACAAAATTTGATCACCGTTATCAATACCGGAGGTAATCACAATTCCGCCGTTATTTAATTCCATTCCTTCAACAATTCTTTTTTGGACAATAATATTGTCTTTATTAACAACATAAACAAACGGACCGGATAGATCTCGTTGAATGACAGCTTGAGGTAAAATAATACCAGATAATGTTTTATTTAAAGTTAAAACAACACGTCCATATTGTCCGGAAATCAAAACATTTTTCGGATTGGGGAAAGTCGCCCGTAATTTCAGTGTATTCATTTGATTATCCAAGGCAACATCAACGAAGTTTATTAGCCCGGGTTCTTTATAAACCTGACCGTCAGAAAAGACAAATTCCGTTTTGAAGTTTTGAGACGTATTCCCATTATTAATAGAACCACGTAATTGCATTAACTGATTTTCAGAAATAGAAAAAACCGCATACATCGGGTTTGTGCTGACAATATGAGCCAAAGGACCGGATGTTGGGCCAATTAAAGAACCAACAGAATATTTTTTTTCACCGATTTTACCAGAGATCGGTGCCACAATATCTGTATAACTTAAATTTAATTTTGAAATTTCTAAATCTGAACGTGCTTGTTTGACAACGGCTTCTGCAGTTAGAAAAGAAGCCTCACGTTCATCTAAACGAGCTTTTGAAACATCTTTGGTTTGATATAATTTTTGAGCCCGCTCATATTGTGCTTTTTCATTTGCCAAATTAGCCTCTGCTTTGGCTAAATTCGCTTCATCTCGGCGAACATTTGCTTCAAATTGATCTTTTTCAATTTCAAAAAGAACTTGGTCCTTTTGGACTGTTTGTCCCTCGGTAAAAAGTTGTTTTTTTAAAAAACCGGAAACACGGGCCAATACATTTGCTTCATCCTGTGATTCAATTTTAGCCACGAAACTGAAAGAAGGATGATATGGTTGTTCCCCAGCAATCATAACGGTTACAGTTTGTCTAGAAACTGGACCTTGTGTAATGGGTTTTTGATAAAAATGATATGCCCCGTATCCAACAGAAAATAAGATTGTGATAATTATTAAAAGCTTTAAAAATTTCTTCATTTGACTAACCCCTTTTTTTGTATATTATATACGATATTTTAAGGGGAAAAGCAAGTTATTTTTTTTGAAATTTTTCAAAACCAGAAGCGATAATTTTATGGGCTTCCATATAATCGCCGAATCCCCGAATGTTGACATGCTTATTTTCTTCCAAGTTTTTATAATGAAAGAAAAATTGTTCAATTTCAGGTATAATATTCGGTGGCAGTTCTGTATAATTTTTGACATTATAAAACGGTTTTAAATCCGGATGCGGAATTGCCAAGATTTTTTCATCATTCCCTTTTTCATCTTCCATATACATTACCCCGATCGGAACGCATTTAATTAAGGTATTTTGAAAAAGCGGAACACCGGTAATGACCAATACATCCACGGCATCGCCGTCTTCGGATAATGTATTGGGAATAAAACCGTAATTATGCGGATATCGCATCGGTGTATGCATAAACCGATCAACAGACATATAGCCGGTTTTCTTATCGTATTCGTATTTAACCGGTTGATCATTCATTGTAATTTCAATCAAAGTATAAAAAGAGCCGTCTTCGTTATATTTTATTCTTTCCATGTTGTTATTCTTCCTTTAAATTAGGATAATATAACAAGAGCTGATTTTTTTTGCAAGTTATTTTTCCGTTTGAGATGCAATAATGAACATAAAAGGGGTTGAATGACGTTGAAGTGAGAGTACTTCAACCTTGAAATGATTCTTTTTCAGAAATTCTAACACTTTTTCTTTTTCCCAGCGATATGGTGCAAAGCCGTACTTTAAATAAAATTGAAGATATTTTTGAAAACGATGAATAAAATTGGTTGGAATTTCCTCTAAAATAATAATATTTTTTTTCTTTAAATAAGGCGAAAAAATATCTTCAAGCCTCCCTTTTAATGCTAATTGATTAATCAAAAAAACATTTTTTTCTTTTAAATGAGATTGATTTAAAGTACCTTTCCAAATATTCGAACCAACCACTTCAAGGTCTTTAATTGATTTTTCGGTTAATATCTTCTGAATATCTTTAATCGGGTAGAAAAAAGACTGACAACGATTAAAAAATTGTTGAATATATAAATGACCAAGCTCTTGCGATTGACGATAAGAAATCATTTGGCCGGAATATTTAATTGAGCAATATGACCCGGACGAATAACTGTCGTTGCATAACGAATATTGCTCATTTGAATATCGTATGGCGGAACGCCGGTAATGTCAGCGGCCTGATTATAAAAATCCTTGGCTTCCTTATCTGTCCGAGAAGCATTCATCAGGTACAGAATACACCCTTGTGTTCTTTCGGCTATGCCACAACGACTTTTGGTGGAAATTTCCGGTTCGGAGTTTTGAACGACACCGGCTAAACCTTGGATGACTTGATTTCCTTCACCTCCACCAAAAAAAACATTGCCGAAAAATATTCCCAAAATAAAGATAATTCCGGCTAAAATCTTTCTGTTTTTAGTATCCAAACACTCTTTAACAAACTCTTTAATTTTTTCAAATTTTTCTTTAAAAGAATTAGACGGTTGTTGATACGACGGATTTGTTTCCTGTATCGGACGGATTGCCGGTTCCTCGGGTATATCCGATGCAATCGGATTGACTATGGGTTGTGGATCCAACGTTGCTTGTGGCTCAATTGGTTGAATGGGTTCCGGTTGTGGGGCAAAGCTTGGTGCCGGTGTCGGTCTGGATGCCGGCATCGGTGCGGAGGGTACTGGTGCGGACGGAGACCCGAAATTGGGTTTAGGACCGTTAAAAGGTGGTGGTGTAAAATCAGTCATTTGTTATCCTTTTTTGATTAAATAAATTAAGCGAGGCTTCATGACCAAGAAATATTCACTGTTGTCATTTGGGCCATTGAATACAGAGGTCGGTATGCCGATAACAACCATTGTATCATCTGTATGATAAATTGATTTAAATGTAGACATGTGACCTTTTTTATTTTTAAGTGTGATTAACGAAGATACCCGATCTTTTGAAATAATTTGACTTTCTAAATCGATGGCAAAACCTGACTCGGGTGTCGGTAAGTTTGTACAATGTCCGATATCAAATTGAACTTTCCAATCATTAGGCATAACAGCAACACCCTCCCCGACCGGATAAACATCTCCAAACGGTTTGACCAAATTGGGAATATTATAATATTGTCTTTGATTGTCGGTAATAATCATTTTGCCCAAAGTTGATGAAGCATCCATATTAACCTGATTAAATCCGTACATGCCGATAATTTGTCGCCAATTAATTTGATGGTCATAAGGCCGGACCTTATACATTTGAATATCCAATACCAATAATTCTTGTTTTCGATCAATTAAATCCAACAGTTTTAAAATAAGTTTTTCTTGCTCTTTTGTGATATTCATATAAATCAAATTATCGCCCCAATCCGGATTAACATCCAAGATTCCGGCACCGCGAAAAGCATCTAAAAGGGCATACATTCCCCATCGCCCAGCCGGCGGATTGATTTGGAAACGGGCTTTCCGAGTTAAGTAAATACGATTTTCCCGTTCGTCATACCGAGCATAAACATCGCTGATATCGGCTAATTCATTAATAATATCGCCTAATTCTCCGTGGAGGTCCTGAGCCGACATTTTTTTAAATAAACTATCGGTTGAAACAACACGAATACCCTCGCTTTGAACTAAATTTTGAATAGCTTGATCGACTTCCAAATTTTCAAATGAATATCCGTTGACTTCAAAACGTGGAAAAGAATCGGGATCGTCAATTCGGACAAGTTTTAAATTTTCCGGTGTATAAAAATATCGGGAAATAACTTCCTGTGGTGGTGTCGGAATTAAACAACGTGTTTCTTTTTCCGCATATAAAGTTGATACGATCGATGGTGTCTTGGATGAAGTGAAATATCCGTCCATTGGTTCAACGGATGATACATCAATCGAAGTTGAAACAGAAAAATCATTTTCTGAAATTTGAGTTTGAGGCGCATTAACCTGTTCCTGTGTCGATTCAACTTTACGGGCCGGCCATCCCAAAACCGTAAATGGGAAAGCATAATCCCGCCGACAGGATGTTAATGCAATTAAAATTAAACTAACTTTCAAAAAATAATTGACTTTCATATTTATTCCTAGCTATCAGATTTCGTTGTAAACGGATCGTCAATGGCTTCAAAATTATCCGGAGCCGGCCCCAAATATTCCTTTGTATTTGATGTGTCAATTTCCCCCAAAGCTTGGCGAGCATCAGTTTGTGTTAAATTATCTTCGGTCAATTCAACGGGTTCATTGACTTCATCCAAGCGGACTTTGATAGATTGTTGTAAATGGGCATAGGGAGTTTTATCTTCCAAAACATCAATTGATTGATAGACTTGACGCATTAAATCAACCAAGAAACCGTAATAAGGATATTCTTTTTCATCTAAATTGCCCATTTCAATACATCTAGCCGAAATCCAAGAAGAAACATTTTCATATAAATCAATTAATCTTTCCAAATTATGCTGTTGAAAGGGTTTGGGTTCGGAAATTGTTTGTAAAACATCATCCGAAGTCTCCAATAAATCCTCCGGATCAATGGCTTTTAAGGTATTATTTTCCTCAGGAGCCGGTGATGTTTGTAAGAACATTTCTTCGTCAACGGTATTTGTTTGAATATCGGAATCAAGATTCGAATTTTCCGACATTAAAAAGCTTTTATCTTGAATATTATCAATTGGCGCTGTTTCACTAATCGGTTTTATTTCTTCATCCGATTGAGTGTTTGTGGAAATGAACATTTCTTCATCATCGACCGATTCAACCGAAGCGGATGGTTCAACGGATTCAACAGATATATTTGCCACTTCATCCGATTGAGTGTTCGTGGAAATAAACATTTCTTCATCATCAACTGATTCAACCGAAGCGGATGGTTCAACGGTTTCAATAGGCATATTTGTCACTTCCGATAAAACATCTTCTGTTGGTGTCATATCATCGACAGGTGTAATTGGTACCATTGGTTCGGTTGTGTTGTTAACTTCAACTTCGGGGATGATTTCAGGCTTTGTTTCATCAGAAACAGAAGTTAATAAAGCATTGTCATCATTGGCATTAATCGGTTCGACGGTTGTATCGGCCAATAAATCTTCACTTTTATTTAAAACAGGTTCAACCGGCGTGATTTCTTCTTGGTTTGTCAGTATAACTTCATCGGCCAATAAATTTTCGCCGGCTTCCGGAACAGATGTATTGTCTGTTTGATTTTGAAGTGCTTTAACTTGATTTAATAAATCGGCACCTTCTTCCCCAAACATTTCCAACCAATATTCTAAAATAGGCAGACGGGTTTGTAAAACGGTTAAGTCAACGGCATCAGGATGAGATAGGTAATCAGAAGCTTCTTGCCAAGCCAAAAGAGCTCCATGATAATAAATGGCATGGTTTGCTTTTTCCAGAAGTTCATTTTGCTCTTGCGGATCTAAATTCGAATTTTGTAAAAAAATCGGCAGATCTTTCATCCAATTCTCCCCTAACTCCCGCATGGCTGTATCAACCAAAGGAGTTAAAGTTTCTTGATTTTGATGATATGAATTTAATGCGGCTTTAATTTGTTCCAATTGTTCCATTATTTTTCTCCGTATTGTTTTTATAATTCAGAATAACCAATATATAGTTAATTTTTATTTAATATCATCAACTAAATTGACACTAAACGATGTATTTTTAGTGTCTTTGATAAATTTACCCCCCTTTTTTGATGAAAATGACGATTTAAAATTTTTATCGGTTTGAGAAGTTGATAAGTTTTGATATTTTTGAAAAATTTCGGTGACTTTTTCTTTGATTTCCGCTTCGGGAATAACTGATAAAATTTCTTCTTCTATTTTTAAAAGCTGTTTTTGAAATTGTTTGTCAGATTCGGCTGTTGAATTAAAGCTCATCATATCCCAAAGTGGTGATAACTCTTCCGCAGACGGTAATAATTTGGATGATATCGCATTATTTATTGAATTAAAGTTATCACTCATATCGACGTGTTTTGAATTTTGAATATATAGAACATATTCTTTAATATCATGTCCGCCGGGAATACTGGAAAGGGCGTTTAAAACCGATTCATTAACTTCATTTAAAATTGTTTGGTTAAAAGCATTTAATTCATCGTCTTTTAAGGAATCAATATGTCGATATAAATTAATCAACCGTTGAGCTGTGACAGAAGCTGTTTCGAAATGCTCTGATTTCTTTTTTTGATTTTGTATACTCCATTCTTTAATATTTGTCATTTTCCCCTACCTGATATAAATATAAACAATTGGCCACGAATTTGATGAATTTGATTTTCCTAAAATAAATTCATCTTTCTTTTCCTTAATTAAACATAAATCGTCTGGCGTTGGTGTTTTGGATTTATCAAAAACCAGATAAGTTCTGTTAATCGGAAATAAGTTTGATAAAACATCCTTTCCAAGTAAAATTCCAAACATGTGTTTTGTTGGAATATCCGGATAATTAATTTCGTCAATAATTTGATCAAATTTAATTGAAATTTTTTGATTAAAATCGGAAGCGTAAATAGGAACCTTGGGTAATTCAGCGGTTTGATCAATTGCGATATCGTTATATCCGCCCTTGGATTGAAAAATACCGGATGGTTTTTTCTTTTTAAGATGAGTTAATTTTCCCTGTTGATCTAAATCATAAATACAGGCTTGAAGGGTCTCAAGGTCATATCCCAAAGCATAAGCGATTTTGGATAAATCGAACTCTGACACCTCTCGTTGTCCCATTTCAATTCGATGATAAACGGATAAAGTTATTTGAGCTGTTTGTGAAATTTGGGCCAGTGTGATTCGTTTTTGTCCCCGAATATACCTTAATCCGGCCCCCAAAGTTTTTAATCCGCCTTGTTCATTGATTTGGTGACGTCGAATTTGTTCCGCGGTCCAAGCGGTGATAACATCGGGATTGGATTGTGAATTATTGATAAAAAGCTTCTCTTTTTCACAATTTAAAAATTCACAAATTAAAGTCAGTTGTTTGCCGTTTAACCGTCGATATCCTTTTTCTATTTTACTGATAGCTGATAACGACATATTCAACACGTCGGCTACTTCTTTCATTCGATATCCACGTAAGCGTCTGATTTGACGAATTTGATTTGGAAATACAATCTCTTCCATAAAACTCCCTTTCTCTTTTAGAGAATATTTTATCAGAAAAAAAAATGATTACAAATAAATTTTGTCTATTTTCGTAAAAAAATATCTAAAATGAATCATTTTTTGGGCGGTTTAAAATGATAAGCCGTCTTTTCCTTTACGAATTTTAAGGATGTTTTGTAATTTTGAAGGACTTGTTTAGCTTCTTCGCTCTTTCCCGCTTGACGAAGTTCTTGTGCTTTTTTGGCGATTAGATTCCGATAATCTGAACCTTTTTCTCCGGACCGTCTGTCACGATAAGATTTCAGCATCCTTTCAGCCCCCTCTTTATTGCCTGCTTGCCTCATCGCATCAATTTCATTCGCGACAATATCTCGAACACCCCGATTGTTGGTTTTGGCTCGGGTATTGGATTTTTTTGCCCATTCCTGAATTGTTGGTTGCAACGCTGCCGCCCGTTCATTTTGAGTATGAATCAGGTTTGTGATTGTCGCTGTATGTCGTCTGCTTTCTTTAATTGGAACTCCGTTTTTATCTTTGACCGGATCTCGTCTTCTTTCTTGGACGGCTTTTATTCGTAATTTTCGTTCGATCGTATTGGCTTGACGAGCAATGATTGCCCGCCGTTTTTCTTCCTTTCGGCGTTGTCTGGGGTTTAAATTTGGATCTATCGGTGTTTGCTTATCTTGATAGGCTTGATACATAATTCGTTTTTCTTTGGCCGAAAGATTTTTATTATCAAATACTTTTTTCTCAAATCGATTAAGATGTTTGGGTAAAGGTGTTACCAGTAATCGATTCATCCGGTCATCATTGATACTTTTTAAATCTTTAACAAAATCAACGGGCTTAGCGACAGAATCATATAAAGCCTGGAACACTTGACCGGATGAACCGCTCATTCCCTTAACACCGGATAATTGTTGTCCGATACCTTCCAAATCCCCAATAGATTTGATGACAAAAAAAGTAAGAGCAATGCACATAAAAGTGGCTCCGGTTGAACCGTCAAAAAGCTCCATTAAAGTTCTGGCACCTTCCTTTGTTTCATCGCTATTTAATGCTTTTGCAATCAACGGCATATCTTTGGCTGAAAAAACCATGGAATAAAACAGTGCCAGTGTAATTTTTATGGATATAGATATGATGAATAATTCATAACAGGCTCCGATTAAAACTTCAAATCCTTTTTTCATATAGACCCGTGATATGGGAAAGATCATGGCAACAATTAAAAATGGAAAAACAACCGCAATATATGAAATTCGGATAAAAACGTCCACACATTTAAAACCGTAAACCGCAGATAAAATAAAGAAACAAACAATAAAAATAACACCAGATAAGACATAGGTTAAATTCGGCATATATATTCTTATACCAAAGAAACTTTCATCTATCCATGGAGCTTCAATAGCACCATAACAGTTTAAAAATTGGCCGATGACGGTAGGGGGCGCCATCAGATTAAAGTTATTGCAAACAATACAAAGCATACTGTTTTTTAATGTGGGTGAAAATACGCTACTGGTCGCAGAGGTGGTTGAATTATTGGTCGTGGCCGTGCAATAAGAACAAGAGGGAACGGTGACACCAGTTGCACCGGCAATCGGATTCCCTTTGTCATCTTTAACGCCACTGGTAATGGCTTGACTGAGACCAGCAGTAAATTCAAATATCGGACTGAACAGGTAATCAAACATAATTCGTTTTGGAGCAATTAAAACCGCCGCAGCGATACACGAAAAAAGAAGTGCTCGAATAATATCTTGCCACATTTTTTTGGCTTTTTGTCCGGCAGCATCGAATGTAAAGAAAATCAAACCGACTTTAATCAGAATATAAAAAGCCAAACAGAGGCCCAAAAATTTAATAATGATACTGTTCGCCCCACCTTTTTGTAAGAAATCAATAAAATTTGAAGCCAATCTGTCCGCCGCTTCAATAAATAATGTGACAACATCACAAATCCAACAACCGCTTCCACCGTCTGTGGAACTAAATGTATCTTCCAACATTTGCTTTGGTGTCAGACATTTTTCGGCTGCCATTGAAATTGTTGGAAAAGAAAATAAAGTCAGAAAAATAAAAAACGGTATTTTATTTTTTTTCATCTGATAAAAAATAATTGAAACGGATAATAAAATCAGCAAAATTGAAATCGGCCAAATGAAATTAATTATTTTGATTATATCCGGAGTGATAAACAGGATAAAAATTGCCCCCAAAAGAAAAGTAAAACCGATATTTTTTAATAATCTTTTAAACATTATTTGACCTCCGCTGCTTCTTTGGCCTTATTCTTTGCTTCTTTAGCTGCTTTTTCGGCAATTGTTCCCGCACCACAGGCATAGGCACCGACGGCGACAATGGCTAATACAGCTGCACTTGCGGTGGCTTTTAATTTATTAATAGCTCCGTTGACGAATGAAAAGTCAGCACGTCCGCCGGCTAAACGAGACGAAATTTCGTAAACTTTTTGAGATGATTTATTTAAGAAAAGAATGGTTAATATAAACGAAAAAACACCGATTGGAATTTGACTTGTATTGACAGAATCCGAATCTTCCGGACTGCGGACAAGATTTCCCATCGATGAATCTAAATAGGTCTTAATAACCATAATAAACAGGGATATATAAATGGCTGAAAAGAATACTTGCATCAACGCATCAAAAAACAACAACAATCCGCCCTTTAAAGACCCTTGTGCAAATGGGAAAACCCAAGCGACAATATAAAAAGGCAATAACATCAGGCTGAGACCCAGACGCAGAAAGGCTTCGATAAAGTAAAACGGGAAATAAATAAATAAAGTAAAAACGGATATGACAACGTAAATTCCGACGAAGAAATTTAAAAAACCGGTTGTCATTAATCGGAAACCCAAAACAAACCCGACTTTGGTGTATTTATTTATCAATAACATCAAGTTTCCCATCTGCGATTGAAGCTCGCTGGATAAAATATATCCGCCACTTCCGCTTCCACCCCTAACGGATCCGATGGATTCTCTGGTGGCTTTTAAAACCTCAACCGAAAAGCCGAGAAATAGTGAAATAATCGGTTCTAAAAAGTTGGCCACAAATTCAATAATCATCCCCGTGGAAGACAGTAAAATCGCAGCAATAACGGTTCGTCCGAATAATTTAATTAAATTGATATAAAGTCCTTTCCAGTCAGTTGTCAGAACGATTAAACTTTTTAAAACCAAGACAGCCAAATAAAGTGCTACCATAATTCCCAGCAGTTTATAACATGAAGATACAATAGCTTTATGGGTGCTTTTTGCCGATGTGTTAATGGCATTAAAAGTGATGTTCATTAACTGACATGACCAACACGAACTGGCACTGGCATCTGCTTCTGTTGCACTCATGCCCCCCTCCCAGCAACCGGAAAGGAGTAACGGTAAAAATAAAAAATAAATTTTTTGTAATATATTTTTCATCTTATTCTGTCCTTAAATTTTTCCCAAGCCATTTTGATACCGTTTTTTAGAGCTTGTTTCGGATGCGTAACATTATAACCGATTCTCTTACCTAAATTTTTGGCGCTTTCTTTGGTGTCTTTAATGCGTTGTTTTAATGCAGCACCAATATCTTTTGCTGTTTTAACGGGATTTAAGACCCTCATTATATCTTTTTTGGCATTATTTTTAATGTTTGACATTGTCTTTTTAAAGTTTGCCGGGGCATTTTTAATATTTTGAACGGTTTTTTTCGCATTTTTAGCCATGTTTTTTAGATTTTTCGGGGCATTTTTTGCACTTAAAGCCATTTTCCCGAATGTTGCAGCTCCGCCTTTGCCCAAAACATTACCAATGGCATCCCCTGAATGCTCATCGGTTAAAATAGCACCGATGGCTGATGACATATCCAAGCACCGCCAAGCAATAAACAAAGCAGCGATGACGACGAAAAATGAAGAATCTCCCATTAAGTTCCAAGATTTTACAACATCTTCATCAAAATCACCATTACGAAGATAGTTATATTTTTGCTGAAGTGATCCGCTGGCTGTCGCACTTTGAACCATTGAAAGCCCCAAATTAACCAAAACAAACAAAGCGATAATGGATGTCATGGCGATAAGAAGCATATGAAGAGCATTCTTTGTATATTTTCGTGTCAATGGAAATGTCCAAAAGAATACATATAATGGTGTTAAGGTCAAAACGATAAATAATCGAGCCAAAATATCCAACAGCTTCATTGGAAAAGCAAACATCAAACAAAAATAAAATAAAAAATATAAAAGTCCCGGGAAAAAAAGCGGTAAATAAGGTAAAATCCATATAACAAAAAATGATTTTCCCATCAAGGTTCCTCCGATCAGCAAGCCGTCGGTTAAGCTGACAGATGTATTATATAAGGGACAAAATAAAGTTTTATATGTTTCCATATCCAAAGGTGTGTTTGTAAAACTGGCATTGGGGGAACAGGTTGAAGGACCACTTAACAGAGTGCCAGCAATTAAATTGGCAATATTCATACCCGTTTGAATAATCGGATTGATAAACCATTCAAAAATAGTATTTACATTTGCAGATAATAAAGTATACCCGAATGAAACGGTTAAAAATATTTTAAATAATTGTTTGTAAATGTCTTCGGTATTTTCGGCTAGGTTTAAAAAGTTTTGGAATACCATCCATCCCAACCAACAGGCCGCTAAAATTAAAAACAGTGGGATTAATGCCTTTTGAAGTTTAGGATAAAGAATGGCAACCATTTTATTACCAGCTTTGAAAAATAAATCAAAAATTGGGCAAACAAAACATCCCTCTGCAACAGTTAATGCGTTAGCCGTCATTTGATTAAATGTCGATTGATAACTTTGGGCTGATGTTGAATTTGAACTTTGTGCCGATATTGGGGAACAAAGTAGAGTTAAAACAGTTAAAAAAATCAATATAATCTTTTTCATTTTTTATTCTCATCCCAATCTGGCGGTGTATTAATATTATCTTTTTTCTCGTCTTTTGTCGCAGCACTTTTGGCCTTATTTTTAATTTTTGAAACGGCACCGCTGATTTTCCCACCAACCACTGGGTTGATGGTATCCCCACCGTGTCCTTCAATTAACATCGAGCCTAAATTCGGTGCTAAATCCAATAATTTTTTAGCCAAAATTAAAGCGAGAAACATCAAAACAAAATCAGCCAAATCAATATTTAATGAATTTAAAAATTTACCATCCAGTTTATCTTCTTTTAAACGATTTAAAACTTTACCGAACCAACCGGATCCTGATTCAGAAATCATGACTAGACCGAAAACCACAAATGCACAGGTTGAGACAAAAGTAGCCATGGCAACAATCAACAATTTAACGCCATTAATGGCATATGTCTTTGTTACCGGGAAAGCCCAAAAAAAGACAAAAAGAGGCGCTAAAACAATAGCCAAACATAACCGTATTAATGCATCAATTAATTTTAACGGAATAACAACCATTAAAAGCAGATAAAAAATCAAAATAAAAACCAAATAAAAAAGTAAAGATAAAGCCTTAAAAAAAGTTGCCCACATCATGGCTCCGATAGCGCTGATTCCCTCTAAAACAGCAGCAGATGTTAAATAAACCGTCATATAAAGACTGTCATAGGCTTCTTTGGGTAAAGCTTTAAAAGTGACTCCGGAATGACTGATTTTACCACGGGCCGAGGCAATGGATTCACCCGCCCCGATATCTGATAAAACCTCTAATATGGCATTGCAGATGCCGGCTCCGACCTCGATAATCGGTGATATAATATAGCCGAAAACAAAATCCGGATAGGATAGGGCACCGGCAACGACGATGATAATCAAAAATATTTTAAATAATTTTTTAAAAATATCGCCCATTTCACCCAATAGTCCGAAATAAAGTTGAAAAACCATCCACGCCAGCCAAAAAGCACACATCACCAGGAATAATGGTCTTAATGCTTCGGCTAATCCCTTGTAAATTGTGATAGCCATGCTATCGGTTGTTGCCCAAATGACACGAAAGACAGGACAAAACCAACAACCACCTTCGTACCTAGTTGTTAGTTGTAGTTGCTTATCAAAAGGCGGCATATAACTTTCCGCTCCCAAAACGGGTAAGGATAAAATCACAAATAGCAGAAAAATAAAGGGTAAATATTTTTTCATTTTTAATCTCCGCCACCAGCATCTTTTGTGTAATGATCTTTTATTTTGCCGGCGGCTTTACTGGCCGTTTTCATGGCAACGGCAACTGCTGCCGCACCGGTGCTATTCTTAATCGCACCGGATTCAGTTCCTTGTCCAATCATACTGCCCAAAGCTGGGGCTTGGTCTAAAAGGGTTGTTGACATATATAATCCCATAACGATTGCAAAAAAACCAGGGCCATTCTCTGCATTTTCTTCCAGATAGTTTTTAAGTTTACCATCTAACATTACTCTTAACATTTCATCAAAATTCCCGCCCATGGTGGATGTGACAATAATGCGAAGACCAAATACTGTTAATATAGTTAAAGCGATAAAGGTAAACATTAAGTTAATTAACATAGTTTTTGCACTGCCGACGAATTGACGGGTAATCGGAAAAGTCCAAAAGAAAACATAAATTGGGAATAAAGCCAGTAAAAAACACAAACGAATAACCAAATCAATCAACTTAAAGGGAAAGGATATGAAAAACAAAAAAGAAAAAACTATAATTAAAATACCTTTAAAAATATTTTTTATATCCGGTGGAAAATTTGGTATAACTTCATGAAGATCAATAGCCCATACAGTAAATGACGTTAACATGATAGTTGTCCCATAAGCAATATTAACGATGATGGCCTGAGAAACTTTTTGCAAAAAACAAACGAAATCCTTATGGGTTTCCTGACTGAGTGCTCGTCCTCCGGCTGGTGAGACACGGCATCCTAATGGACGTTCTCCGGCTTTAATTAAAACTTTATTTATTTCATTTCCACCGATAGAAGAATCTAAAATTTGATTACCAACATTGACAGTGATACTCAGTAAAGGATTAATTGTTAATTCATAAATCTCTTTGGCGCCGGCATGTAAAAGAGCAGCCCCGAAGCAAATGGTTATTAATACCTTAAATATGCGGGTAAAAAGATCGATATTTCGATATGGACCGGTTAAAAATAATGTTGCGATTACCCATAATATCCACCAAGCTGAAATAATATAAAAAACAGGCATAACTGCTTTTGTAATGGGGACATAGGCATTATAAGCGATATTATCAACGGTTGTGAAAAGACTGGAATAGGCATCACAAAACCAACAAGCGTTGTTGTCACCCAAATAAGAAGTCAAAATTTTTGTAAAAAGAGGCTGTTCACTTTTGGCTGCCCAAACGGGCGCACTGGTCAAAAATAAAATGACCATTAAAAAAAGTAAAATAAAAATATTTCTTTTTTTCATTGAAATCTCTTTTGACTAAGTATATACTAAAATCAATTAGATGTCTATACTCTATTTTATAAAGTTTAATTTTTGGTTAAGGAAATGGAAAAATGAACTTAAATACGGAAAATCAAAAACGAGTTATTAATGTTTATAAAAAGCTATATCAATACAAACATTTATTGACGGATATTAGGCCTTTCCCAGTGAATGAGGAAGAGCAATTAATCCCTCAAATTGATGCTGTTCATAATCAGGTTCGTCTTGTGATGGGATATCTGTTGGATGTTAATCCAGAAAGCCTTGAAACAAAACAGATGATTAGATTAGTTGAAAGTAAATATGAACCAACGACATTTTGGTTTCAGGTTGTCGTTGACTATATTGAAGTGTTGAATGAGATTGAAAAGGTTGAAGCTGATGCGGTTCTTCAAAAAAGAAAAGAACCATTGGTACAAAGTAAAGCTGAAATAGATAAAATTATAAACATCCGCCGGAATTTGATAAAAAAATACAGTGCTCCGATTAAAGAAAAAGGTTTTTTGGTGAATGCCGAAGAATTGATTAAGAATTATTTGAATTATGCTGATGATAATCCGGAAAAGGCATGGGAAGTTTTGACAACAAATCCGGCCTACTTTTCATCAATTAATGTTTTTGATAAAAGCGGTAAACGTATTTTATCACCGGCATCAGCTCAAAAAATGAATGTGGATCTGGGTCAATTCATCAAGGATTTAAAAGTTGAATTGACAATTGAATAAATTTATGATACAATGCTTGCCGTTTTTTGACTTTAAAGAAAGGTAGAAAATGGCGGATAATTTAAACTTCGACAGAACATCATCGTTTATTTGTTTTGATAATTCTAAAAGTAATGAAGAAAACTTTAAAAGCTTAAAGCAAAATGGCTTTTTAAAGGAGATTCCTAATCGGGAAAATATTTGTGTTCATAAAACAAAAATGCCGATATATCTGGGTGGAAAGTATTGTGATTATGTTGTTTTATATAAAAATCCGGATGGTTCATATCGTAGCCCGATTTTTGTTTCCAAGACACAATTGCCTTCTTTTTTAACATCTTCAAAGGCTCCGGACGGATATTATTCTCCTGTTTCCAGACAGGCCCGTAAACGGATATTGAACGAACGTGTTTCTAAAATTAAAGAATAATATAAAAAAAATCTTGACAATACAATTTTGTTAGGTATAATAGAATTTGATTTTAAGTTGCGGATATGGCGGAACTGGTAGACGCTGCAGACTTAAAATCTGTTGGAGGCAACTCCGTGCCGGTTCGATTCCGGCTTTCCGCACCACTTTTAAATTAACCCTTTGTTCGCAAAGGGTTTTTTTATGTCTTATTTTAGGTTTTTTTTCTACCCGTCAGGGCTACCCGTCAAATCGCCCGTTAAAGACGTTTAGACACACTGCGCAAAGAAAAAGTGTCCGGTGGACATTTTTTCTGCGTAAAGCAATGAACCTGATTGAAAATAAGTTTGTCCCGTCAAACGCCGTTTGAAATCTAGGTGGAATTGAATGTCGACCTAAATGACTTATCCCATGAATATTGAACCTTTTTATAGATATTAGAGAATAACCTGCTGATTGAAACTCTGTTATAAGGCTTGTTCATCTTTTGAGATGTAAACAAATATGTTTCTGGTGTAATTTCATCATTTTGA
>JAZSNA010000002.1:0-8094 GCA_045536135.1 Alphaproteobacteria bacterium | reverse complement strand
ATTAAAAAATACATTCTTATTTTATCAATAAAAATGTATTTTGACAAGTCTTTTTTTATATATCTCTTTTTTATTTTGCGAAATACCCCCAAAAAACATTTTTTTTGATATTTAAAAAATCAAAAAGTGAAAAAAATAACAATAAAGCAAAAGAAAAAAATATTTAAACCATGAAAAAAGTGCTTGCAAAAAAACATAGTTTTTTTTATACTGCATCCCATAGTATTTCTGGGTATTTAAGATAATATGTTATTTAATTCACTTTCTTTTATAATCGGTTTCTTTCCATCAGTCATTTTTGTGTATTATTGGTTGATTCGTTTAAGACTTATCACAGGTGCAAAAATTTGGCTTATTATCGCTTCATGTTATTTTTATTCTTTTGGTTATATTTACTATTTACCCTTACTTTTATTTTCGATGTGTTTTAATTTTTCAATCGGAACAATTTTATCAAAAAAAAATTGCCATTTGAACAAAAAAGCTTTTTTAATCTTTGGTATAATTGCCAATATTTTACTTTTAGCTTATTTTAAATATACAAATTTTATTATTGACAATTTAAATGTTTTATATGGATTAACAATTAAAAACCAAAATATTGCTTTGCCATTAGCTATATCCTTTTTCACTTTTCAACAAATCGGATATTTGTGCGATAGTTATAAAGGATTAACAAAAAAATATGATTTTTTAAATTATTCTCTGTTTGTTACATTTTTTCCACAACTAATTGCTGGTCCGATTGTTGCTCATTATGAAATAATTCCTCAATTTACCAATACTCGAAATTGGATAAAAAATTATCGTCATATATTTATGGGTCTCTGTCTGTTTTTAATCGGTTTATTTAAAAAAGTCATTATCGCTGATTATTTTGCGAATTATGCCTCTCTTGGTTTTGATAAAATAAGTAATTTAACTATGATTGGTGGATGGTTTACTTCTTTATCTTACACTATCCAAATTTATTTTGATTTTAGTGGTTATTGCGATATGGCGATGGGGCTAGCCAAAATGTTTAATATAACCTTACCTATTAATTTTAATAGCCCTTATAAAGCATTAAACATTCAAGACTTTTGGCGAAGATGGCATATTACACTTTCTCGATTTTTACGAGATTATTTATATATTCCGCTTGGAGGAAATCGAAAGGGATATCTACGTTCTTTGGCGAATGTTTTCTTAGTCTTTTTAATTGGTGGATTATGGCACGGAGCGGCTTGGACTTTTGTCGTATGGGGTGCTTTACATGGTTTAGCGAATATCTTTTGGAGATTATGGCATAAAACAGGCAAATCATTAAATAAGTGGATAGCATGGTTTATTACATTTAACTTTATTAATATCACTTGGATATTTTTCAGAGCTAAAAGTTTTAATGATGCCATAAAAGTCATTAAAGCTATGTTTAATTTTAATTCTTTAAAAAATTTGCCCGCATTTTCTGCAAAGTATTATTTAAACGGATTTAATACACATTCAGATTCTTTGATTAAATTAATTATCGTTCTTGTATTCTGTCTTGTTTTACCAAACTCTCTTTCAATTATCAAAAAAATTCGTATCAATTCAACAAAACAATCCGTTTTATGGGGATTAGTTACTGCTTTGACGCTTTTGATTTTATTGGTCAAAATTATTATTATTCCCTATACGGAATTTATCTATTTTAACTTTTAGGTGAATTATGTATTACAAAAAAGCTTTATTTTTTTTCATCGTATTTATTTTTTTATTATCACTTTTTATTCCTGTGACTATTTATATTCATGATCCATATACATTGTTTCATAAACAACGTTTCCATAAAGACAAGATATATGATAATCTTCGGGTTGCAGATTATGGAATCATCAAATATGAAGATTTTGATAATTTTATCCTTGGTTCTTCTATGCTTGAAAATACTTCTGCTTTAGAGGTTGCAGAAAAGTTTGGTGGGAAATGGGTTAATTTATCCTTTTCCGGCGCTAGATGGTATGAACGTCTTAAAATTATTAACCTTGCCTTATCTCATAAAAAAATAAAAAATATTATAATATCCGCCGATCATAATTGGTATACCTATTTCGAAAATACATTTGAACCCAAATTATATGATCATGATTTTAAAACTAAATGGAAAATTTATCTAACAACAAAATCCTTCAGGTGTGCTCTTTTTGATATATGTCATTTAAAAGATAAAAATCTTGATAAACCGAATTCTTGGGCGGATGATAAAAGCAATTACCAACGTTTTGGCGGTTTTGATAACTGGATTAAATTTCATAATAATTCTCAAATTCAAGATGCTTTTCATCAACTATTGTCAACCGAAAAATCTTGCGATCCGAATTTAAAAAATTATATAAACGGAATTGATACTACACTTTCTTCTTGGGGGAATAAAAATACCCAATTTCACTTGATTATACCACCATATAGTGCTCTTTATTGGGCTGATGATTTTTCTGATTTCGATTGTAAAATGTCTCCTTATAAATACTTAATTGAAAAAGCATCATTATATCCGAATATTAAAATTTATTGGCTTTATGACGAAGACTTTGTATTTGATATTGCGAATTATAAAGACTTAACACATTATCATCAAAAAATTAACTCTCTTCAAATTGATTATATTAAAAACAACTCTCATTTAATCGATATTCATAATTATCATCAAAAAATTAATGATTTTAAGAAGAAAATCGAAGTATTTGATTTACAATATTATATTGATAAAATAAATAAATTATATAATAAATAAATTCTTTATTTTTTATAAAATTTTTTAACATTTTTTTGATGTTCTTTGTGCGTTTTAGAAAAATTATGTCCGCCCTTTCCATCCGCCATAAAATAAAGATATTGTGTTTTAGCTGGATTTAATACAGCTTTTATACTGTCCAAACTTGGATAACAAATGGCCGTTATTGGCAACCCATAACGTGTATATGTATTATATGGTGTATCCGTTTTTAGATCCTTTGTTTTTAAATTATATCCGCCAATTTTTTCCCCATTCGTCACACCATAAATCACTGTCGGATCCGATTGCAATTTCATTCCCTTTTTTAACCGATTATAAAAAACAGAGGCAACTTTTTGTCTTTCCTCAAAAGAAATAGCACTTTCAGCTTCCACCATTGAAGCTAAAATATAAATTTCTTCTTTTGATAGCGTTATTTCGTTATTTTTATTTTCCCATAATACATTAAATTCTTTTTCGAATTTTTCAGCCATACGTTTCAAAACGGCTTTTTTCTCTTCCCCATATCGCCATTGATACGTCTCTGGCAAAAGCATCACTGTCATTTCATCAATATCACCGAATAATCCTTTTTCATTTAGGAATAATTGTCTTAATTGTATCGGTGTTGTCCCCGGGATAAGGGTTATGAAATGATCCATTGCTTTTCCGGAAGTTAAGATATCATAAACACCTTTTATTGTGGAATTTTTGAAAAGGTATTCTCCGGATTTGACTTTTTGATCAAAACCCAAGATTCGTCCGCCCCAAACAAATATAAATTTGTTTTGGATAATACCGTTTTCTTTAAGTAAAACGGCTATTTTTTTTAATGATGTTTTAGGCGGTATATAAAGTATTTTTTCAGTATTTGAATAATTAAAATTCCATTCCCGATATACCCAAATACCGGAAATTAAAAAAATAACCGACGCAGATAAAATTAAAAATTTTATTGCTTTCATTGATGAAGGGGGCGACATGAAAGTCGCCCACGTTCCATAAAATTATTCTGCTTTTGCGCTTGTATCTTCGGCAATACGAGCTTTTTTACCAAATAACGCACGTAAATAATATAATTTAGAGCGACGAACTTGTCCGATACGAACAACTTCAATTTTGGCAACATTCGGCGAATAAAGCGGGAATACACGTTCCACGCCTTCTCCGAAAGAGATTTTACGAACTGTAAAATTTGAATTTAAACCCTTATTACTACGTGCAATGCAAACACCTTCGAAAATTTGAATTCTTTCACGATTTCCTTCAACGATTTTTGTATGAACACGTAATGTATCACCAGCTTTAAAATTAGGAATATTTTTTGCTAATTTTTCAATCTGTTCTTTTTCGTATTTTTTGATAATACTCATTTTTTTTCCTTTCTGATATAAGCATCCCACAAATCAGGACGCCGTTCTTTTGTCAACAATAATGATTGTTCTTTTTGCCAATCTTTTATTTTTTGATGATGACCGGACAACAAAACCGATGGAACTTTAAGCCCCTTATATTCAGCTGGTCGAGTGTATAATGGATATTCCAAAAGGCCATTAACAAAACTTTCTTCTTTTAACGATTCCGGGTTTCCCAAAACATTTGGTAAATACCGAATCAAAGCATCAAGCATAGTTATACAAGCAACTTCTCCACCGGAAAGAACGAAATCACCGATACTGATTTCTTCAATATCATATAACGAAAAAATCCGTTCGTCAATTCCTTCAAAACGACCGCAAATGCAAGTCAATTCCGGTTCTTTAACCAAGTTTTCAACCATTTCTTGATTAAGTTTTTTCCCTCTGGGGGAAAAATAGATTATTTTACCAGAGTGATTTTCTGATAAGCATCTGTCCAAGACATCTACTTTCATAACCATACCGGCACCACCGCCAAAAGGCACATCATCAACGGTTTGATAATTATCTGTTGCGTATGACCGTATATTTTTGACATTCAAAGACCATTTTCCTTCATCATAAGCCTTTTTCGCCAATGAATAAGCCAATGGACCGGGAAACATTTCGGGATAAAGTGTTAAAACATTAACCTTCATTGTTTTCTCCTGCATAAGTGGGCATACGAACAACCATATAATTTTTATCCAAATCAATCAATGGTACGTTATCATCCGTAAAGACAACCATCTGCTCCTCTTTTGATGTTTTGATTGTTAAAATATCACCCGCACCAAAATTATCCACAGATGAGACCTTTCCGATTAGTTGCTGATTTTCATCAAGAACATCCAACCCGATTAAATCGGCATAATAATACTTTCCATCCGGTAAAGACGGCATTTCATCCCGATTCGAAAAAATTGCACATCCCCGCAATTTTTCAGCCGAGTTACGATCATTTATATCCGTTAAATGACCGACTGCCATATTCCCCTGTATCTGAGAAAGTGTTATTTCCATCTTCTGTCCGTCAGAGTTATAAAACGGCATCAATTCCATCGCTTCACGGCTTTCAAAGGCAATTTTAAAATTCCCTTTGATACCCTTTGGTGATGTAATTTGACCGATTTTAACCCATTTTTTCATCATTAAAATCCTTAAACGTTTTCTTCAGAAGTCGGCTCGACTGTTTCTTCTGCTGTATTTTCATCTGCGGTTTCAGCAGCAGCGGCAGCAGCTTCGGCTTCAAGACGAGCTGCTTCTTCAGCTTCCCGTTTAGCTTGAGCTTTTTCTTCTGCTTCTTTCATACGCATTTGAGCCTTTTCTTTGGGCAACGGTTTCTTGGTTTGAGTTGGAATAACTGGCATTTCAATAACACCCAATGAAGCCAATAAACGTGCAACCCGATCTGTCGGTTCAGCACCCTTTGCCAACCATTCTTTTGTTTTTTCAACATCTAATTTTAAATGTTCTGGATTTTCTTTAACAACAAGCGGATTATAAAAACCCAATTGTTCAATAAAGCGTCCATCGCGTGGAGAACGTTTGTCTGCCACTACGATTTTATGGAACGGGCGTTTTTTGCTCCCGCCCCGAGCTAGTCTAATACGAACTGACATTTTTTTCCTTTCATGTCTGTTATTATAACGGCGGAAAACCGCCACCCCCTTGACCGAGCGGATTTTTCCCAAGACTCTTCATCATGTTCATCATCCCCAACGGTCCCATTTTTTTAACCATTTTCATGGTTTTTTCCATTTGCTCAAAAGATTTAAGCAAACGATTCACCTCCGCAACATCAACTCCGGCACCTTTGGCAATCCGAATTTTTCGGGAAGCCTTTAAGATTTCCGGTTTTTTGCGTTCCTTCGGTGTCATTGATAAGATAATGGCTTCCTGTTTCTTAATGATAGAAGTATCCATACTTTGGACCTTGTCCCGTAATTTGGACATTCCCGGAATCATCATCATAAATCCCTTTAAATCACCCATTTTCTGTATTTGACGAATTTGTTTCAGTAAATCATTTAAATCAAATTGTCCGGACATCATTCTTTGAGCTTGTTTTTCCATTTCGGCTTGGTTTATCTTCTCTTGAGCGATTTCAACCAATCCCACGACATCGCCCATTCCCAAAATCCGACCAGCCATTCTTTTGGCATCAAACGTTTCCAAGGCATCTGTCTTTTCACCGGTCCCCAGATAATAAATCGGTTGTCCCGTCATCCGTGACATAGACAAAGCAACACCGCCCCTAGAATCCCCATCAATACGAGTTAATATCGTTCCTGTTGTATTTAAGGTTTCATGAAATACCTTGACCACATTAACCGCATCCTGTCCCATCAAGGCATCTACAACCAAAATCTTTTCATGCGGTTGAAGATATTCGGATATATCCTTTATCTCTTGCATCATTTCTTCATCAATAGCCAAACGACCGGCACTGTCCATAATCAAGACATCATATCCGCCCCGTTTAAACATATCCAACGCCCGATGAGCGGTTTTTATAGCCGTTTCATCTGTAATTTCCAAGCAATCAATATCCAAAGAATTCGCCAAGTCCCGTAATTGTTCCTTTGCACCGGGACGATAACAATCGCAAGATGCCAATAAAACTTTTTGACCGCTTTTCTTTAATTTATATGCTAATTTAGCCGAAGTTGTTGTTTTACCGGAGCCTTGTAATCCAACCATTAAAATTATTTGTTGTCCGGATTTATTAACCAAAAGTTGACCTTGACCAAAAGTCTCTATCAAAGCATCATTCACAATTTTAATGATCATATCCGATGGTTTGACAGATTTAATAATATTTTGTCCAATCGCCTGTTCCTTGACCATAGCGATGAAGTCTTTGACAACCGGCAAAGCCACATCAGCTTCCAATAAAACAATACGAATTTCCCGCAAGGTTTCATTTAACATGTCTTCGGTTAAGATACCCCGACCCGACAGTTTTTCAAATATTTTTCCCAGTTTATCCGTCAACGAATGAAACATAATTTCTCCATATAAAAAAACACTCATCAATGCGTGTAATCACGGATTGATGTATCTTCGTAAAGACTGTAAAACCCCACAGTTTCGTTAAGATTTTTACTTTTTACACAATTTTTTTCCATTTGTCAAGTAAAAAATCACTTCATCTGTTAATGAAACACAATAAAAAAGAAAGGGGAGAGACGCCCCCCCTTTCCAAGCCCTTGTATACAATTAAAACCTAACCAAAAAAAGAGTAAGGGCTTTTTAAATTTAACTTATACAATTCCAATCATTATTATACCTCACAATACCCGTCAATTTCATTCCACCATCCTTCATCACAGGATACATTGTCTGTTCCATCGCAAGTAGCGTCAGACGGACAAGGTTGACAGCTCCCCCATGAAGCATTGAAATAATTACTGGTATCCGAACAAATCACATTCGCCGTTCCATTGCAAGTCGCATCCGATGGGCAAGAACGACATTCGTTGTCATAATACGAAAAATATTCTGTTTTATCACAGCAAGAAGAATACCCCCCATCCCCTTGATTTAGGAGATATCCATCATCACAAATCACATTGGCTGTTCCGTCACAGGTCGCATTATCCGGACAAGGTTGACAGCTCGCCCATGAAGATGAAGGATTGAAATAATTACTGGTATCAGAACAAATCGCAGTGTTTCCATTACAAGTCGCACCCGACGGACAAGAACGACAGCTCTCCCATGAAACACTAAAATACTTACTGGTATCATCACAAATCACATTCGCCGTTCCATTACAAGTCGCATCCGATGGACAAGAATAACATCTACCATTTTTAAAATATTCATCAGAATCACAAGTGACAGGCGGAACGGTTTCAACAACCTCTCCCCCCTCGATTGGTGGGTATGGGAATGTGATATAAACCGCACTGGCATCTTCACATGAATTGGCGGGATTATCACCATTATATG
>JAZSNA010000033.1:0-19276 GCA_045536135.1 Alphaproteobacteria bacterium | reverse complement strand
CAATGTTGCACAAAAGGATATGATGACGGGTGTTGTCCTGAAAAAGGATTTTATGTTCCTAATTGGGATGATTTTACTTGTTGTTCCAATTCGGATACAGGGATCGACGAAGATGGTAATTGTGTATAATTGCCCGAATTAAAGAAAGGGGAGGTTATCTCCCCTTTCTTTTTTTATAAATAAATGCTTCTTGGACTGACGAAAACGTATGCGGGTTAAAAAATAACTTCATCATTTTTTTTCATCAATAAAAAAACACCCCGAAGGGTGTTGTTTTATTTTTGGCGACCCCAGCGGGAGTCGAACCCGCGTTACCGCCGTGAAAGGGCGATGTCCTAGGCCTCTAGACGATGGGGTCATAAAGACCGTTTCTGTAAAACGAATACCTTTTTACTATACTTTTTTATTTTTTGCAAGTCTTTTTTTTAAAAAAATGAAAAAAATACTTGATTTTTTTTTTATTTCGGTGTAAAAGACATTATCAATTTGATTGAAAGAGGGGTTTTATTATGAAAAAAGACATTCATCCGGATTATCATGACATCACTTTTGTTATGACTGACGGAACTGAAATTAAAACAAGATCAACTATGGGAAAACCTGGTGATGTGATTCGTTTGGATATTGATCCGACGGCTCATCCGGCTTGGACTGGTATTCATAAGTTAATTGATACCGGTGGACAGTTGGCGAAGTTTAATAAGCGGTTTGAAGCTTATACAACAAAAAAAAGCGCTTAATTTAAGCGCTTTTTTTTCTTGCCTTCGTTTTAAAAAAAAATTATAATCACCTACATTATGACAGATTTATTTGAAGACGATACAAATGTAAATACTTCATATTCCGCAAAAGATATTGAAGTTTTGGAAGGGTTGGAACCGGTTCGTAAACGTCCCGGAATGTATATCGGGGGTGTGGATGAACGGGCTTATCATCACTTGGCCGTGGAAATTATTGATAATTCTATGGATGAGGCTGTTGCCGGTTATGCCAATTTAATAACGGTTCACTTACAAGCAGATGGTTATTTGACTGTGGTGGATAATGGACGGGGAATACCGGTGGACCCTCATCCGAAATATCCAAATAAATCAGCATTGGAAGTCATTACAACCATGCTGCATTCCGGTGGAAAATTCGGTGGCGGAGCTTATAAGGTTTCCGGTGGATTGCATGGAGTCGGAATGGCAGTTGTGAACGCTTTATCCGAAGAAATGATTGTTGAAATTGCTCGTGGACGAAAACTTTATCGTCAGTCATACAGTCGGGGAAAACCGACCAGTGTTTTAGAGGAGGTTGGAGCTGTTTCGAATCGTCGTGGAACCAGTGTTTCTTTTAAACCGGATTCTGAAATTTTCGGGGCCTCGACTCGCTTTAATCCCACAACGATTTATAAAATGGTCAAAACAAAAGCATTTTTGTTTCGGGGCATTGAGTTTAAATTTGTTTGTGATGAGGAATTAATTAAAGAGGGAATGGATGTTCCGACTTCGGCGACTTTGAAATATCCGAATGGAATCGAAGACCACTTAAATTTCTTGATGAGCGGGAAAGAGTTGTTGTCGCCGAAGCCTTTTTGTGGGGTGGCTGATTTACCGAATGATGCCGGTCGCTTGGAATGGGCGATTTCGTTCCCGAATGATTGGAATGATGCGTTTTTATACTCTTTTTGTAATACGATTTCCACGCCGTTTGGTGGAACGCATGAAACAGGATTGCGTGCCGGTTTGACTAAAAGCTTGAGAGATTATGCCGAGATGGCCGGATATAAAAAATCTTCGGAAATTATGGCAGATGATGTGGTTGGCGGATTTGGAATTATATTGTCCTTGTTTATCAAAGACCCGCAATTTCAAGGTCAAACAAAGGAAAAACTGGCGACGGCTGAGGCAGTTCGTTTAGTGGAAAACGCCATAAAAGATCCGTTTGCTCACTATTTGTCCGGTGATGTTAAAAATGCGAATGCGATATTGGATTATGTTTTTGAACGAATCGAGCTTCGCCGACGGAAAAAAGCAATACAGGAAACCGTTCGATCTTCTGCCACAAAAAGATTGCGGTTGCCTGGGAAATTGGCGGATTGTTCTCAAAACAGTGCTGAAAATACGGAACTTTTTATCGTTGAAGGGGATTCGGCGGGTGGTTCTGCTAAACAAGCTCGCGAACGAAAGACACAAGCAATTCTGCCACTTCGGGGTAAAATTTTGAATGTTGCATCATCTAGTGCTGAAAAAATTGCTCAAAATGAAGAAATTAAAAATATGATAGAAGCATTGGGTTGCGGGACTAAATCCAACTATGATGAAGATAAGCTCCGTTACGAAAAAATTATCATTATGACGGATGCGGATGTGGATGGTGCTCATATTGCGTCATTGTTAATGACTTTCTTTTACCAGACAATGCCGGATTTGATACTCAATGGACATTTGTATTTGGCGATGCCACCGTTATATCGTTTGAAATATAAGGATAAATCAGTTTATGCTTTAGATGATGAACAGAAAGAGGCGTTATTGCAAACGACATTTAAGGGGAATAAAAATGTCGAAATCAGTCGATTTAAAGGGTTGGGAGAAATGCCACCGGCTCAACTTAAAGAAACGACAATGAATCCGGCGACTCGGATGTTGCTTCGAGTTATGATACCGGATCCTAAAAAAGCCGATTCGGAACCCGAAGTGGAATATACATCGGATATTGTTGAACGTTTAATGGGAACAAAACCGGAACTTCGTTTCCAATATATTCAAGAGCATGCAAAATTTGTGGAAAATTTAGATGTGTAGAAAATCAATTACAATTACAGGTGATTTGGGATCCGGAAAGTCAACGGTTGCAAAGATATTGGCACAAAGACTTGGATATATTCATTATTCAACGGGAGACGCATGGCGTCAAATTGCCTCGGAAATGGGGATGACGGCGTTGGAATTAAATAAGTATGCCGAAAAAGATAAAAGCATTGATACGAAAATAGATTCGATTTTTGCCGGTCTTGGAAAGGACGGGAAGTTATATGCTATTGATTCCAGATTGGCATGGCACTTTATGTCAAACACTTTAAAAGTTAAATTAACGGTGAATCCGGTTGTCGGAGCTGAACGTATCTTTAATGACAAGGAAAGAAGTGGCGAAAAAAAATATCAAAATTCCAAAGAGGCGTATGATTATTTGATACAGCGTCGCAAAAGCGAAGTTGAACGTTATAAAGAGTATTATCATATAGATATTGAAGATAATTCAAATTTTGACTTGATTATAGACAGTTCGGATAAAACACCCGAAGAAATTGCGGATATAATTATTCGGTTTTTATCAGAAAAATAGTGAAGTTAAAGATATGGTATTATAATACCGTTTTAAAAAACTTAATAAAATATTGAAAAAAAGTATTGACATTTGTTAAAATGTGTGTTAAAAACGAACGAATTTTAACAAAGGGAATAAATAATGCATACAAAAACAACACAATGCGCAACAAAGACCCACATCGATCGGAAGTGGTATTTGATTGATGCAACGGATTTGGTTGTCGGTCGTTTGGCCAGCCAAATTGCTACAATTTTGCGTGGTAAAAATAAAGCTTGTTATACACCGAATATTGATTGCGGTGACTTTGTTATTGTGATTAACGCAGACAAAGTAAAATTTACAGGTAAAAAATTATCCGATAAAGTTTATTATCATCATACAGCCTATATTGGCGGTATCAAGGGAATTACGGCTCAAAAAGTGATGGAAACTCATCCGGAACGTGTTTTACAAAAAGCCGTGGAACGGATGTTATCTCGTAATAAAATGGGTCGGGCAATGATGAAAAAATTATTCGTTTATGCCGGTGCTGAACACAAACATTCTGCCCAAAATCCGATAACTTTGGATGTTGGTGCTATGAATGCTAAAAATAAAAAGGATATATCATGACAGAAGAAATCGTAAAAAGAGAAGCCGTTAAGGATAATTTGGGCCGTTCAATGGCTACCGGTCGCCGGAAATCTTCTGTGGCTCGGGTTTGGATTAAACTTGGAAAGGGCAATATTACTGTTAATACAAAAGATGTTAAGGAATATTTTGCTCGTCCGGTATTACAAATGATAATTGATCAACCGTTGGTTGCTGCAGATCGTATCGGTTGTTTTGATATTGTATGTACGGTTGCTGGTGGCGGATTATCCGGACAAGCCGGTGCTGTTCAATTGGGTATTGCACGTGCGATGGATAAATTTGAACCGGAATTACACAGTGTATTGAAACATGGTGGTTTCTTGACCCGTGATGATCGTGCGGTTGAACGTAAAAAACCGGGTAAAGCCAAAGCTCGTCGTTCCTTCCAATTCTCCAAACGTTAATTGGAAACGAACGAAAAATTTTTATTTTTCAACAGGTTGTGCGTTTTGTGCAACCTGTTTTTTATAAAATAATTAAAGATGGCATACAATAAAATATTTGCTTTATTTGATAACGGATAGGATTGTTTCAATTATTTCTAATTTTCTTTGGATTTTTTTTATTATTCCTTGACTTTTGTATTTGAATACCTATATAATCAAGAAACTATTGAAAAGGATGTAAAATGTTAAAGAAAATATTTAAATCTGCAAACGAAAGATATTTGAAAAAAATCAAAAAAATTGTCAATCAAATTAATGAATTTGAACCGGAAATGCAGGCTAAAAGTGATGCTGAATTACGGGCAATGACGGACTTGTTTAAACTCCGGTTGAATAATGGCGAAACATTGGATGATATTTTGCCACAGGCTTTTGCAACCGTTCGTGAGGCCGCTGTTCGGACACTTCATCAACGCCCGTATGATGTGCAACTTATCGGCGGGATTGTTTTGCATCGTGGTCAAATTGCGGAAATGAAAACAGGGGAAGGTAAAACATTGGTCGCAACTTTGCCGGTTTATTTAAATGCTTTAACGGGGAAGGGTGTTCACGTTGTCACTGTCAATGATTATTTGGCGTCTCGTGATGCGGCTTGGATGGGACAAGTGTATGAATTTTTGGGATTAACGGTAGGGTGTATTACTGCCGATTTAAAACCGGAAGATCGAAAAAAAGCTTATGCTTGTGATATTACCTATGGAACGAATTCTCAAATGGGATTTGATTATTTACGGGATAACATGGTGTATTCTCGTTCGGAAAAGGTTCAAAGACCGTTTAATTTTGCCATTGTGGATGAGGTGGATAGTATCTTGATTGATGAGGCACGAACTCCTTTGATTATATCCGGTGCGGCCGAAGATGCTTCTGAAACCTATATTGCTGTGGACAAGTTGATGAAAGGAATTCAACCGGAACATTATAATAAAGATGAAAAACATCGCCAGATTACATGGAGTGAAAGTGGTAATATTGAAATTGAAAATCGCTTGCGTGAAGCCGGCTTGTTAAAAGACGGTAATTTGTATGATGTTCAAAATATTGCGCTTGTTCATCATGCCGAGCAAGCTTTGCGAGCTCATTTCTTATTCCAAAAAGATGTTGATTATATCGTCAAGGATGATCAGGTAATGATTGTGGATGAATTTACCGGCCGAACATTAAAGGGTCGGCGTTATTCCGATGGATTACATCAAGCTTTGGAAGCTAAAGAACATGTGACAATACAATCCGAAAATCAGACTATTGCATCAATTACATACCAAAATTATTTCCGTCTGTTTCCCAAATTAGCGGGTATGACCGGAACGGCAATGACTGAGGTGGGGGAATTCGATTCGACTTATCATTTAAAAGCTGTTGAAATTCCAACCAATAAACCATTGGCTCGGATTGATGAAAATGATGAAATTTATGCATCAATTACTCAAAAATATCATGCAATTTTGGAAGAAATTAAAAAAGCTCATGCATTGGGTCAACCAGTATTGGTTGGAACGACCTCTATTGAAGCCTCTGAAGAATTGGCAGAATATATCCAAAAGAATTCAAGTTTAAAATTTGAAGTTTTGAATGCACGGAATCATGAACGTGAAGCTTATATTGTAGCGCAAGCAGGAACACCGGGGGCAATTACCATTTCAACAAATATGGCCGGACGGGGAACGGATATTAAGTTGGGTGGAAATGTCGAAATGCGGTTAAGAACCGAACTTGACGGTATTGAAGATGAAAATAAGATAAAGGAAATAACGGAACGGATTGAAAAAGAAGTTAAAGAAGCTGAGGAAAAAGTTCGGTCTGTGGGTGGACTTTATATCATTGGAACGGAACGACATGAAAACCGCCGGATAGATAATCAGCTTCGTGGAAGGTCCGGACGACAAGGCGATCCGGGACGGACAAAATTTTATCTGTCTCTGGAAGATAAGCTGATGCGTATCTTTGGCTCCGAACGTTTAAAGACTGTTTTAAGAACATTCAGAATTCCTGAAAACGAACCGATATGCCATATTTGGATTACAAAGGCAATCGCTAAAGCTCAACAAAAAGTTGAAAGTTTTTATTTCGATGCCCGTAAAGATGTTTTGAAATATGATGATGTGATGAATGATCAACGTAAAGTCATATACGAACAACGGGATGAAATTATGGATACCGCTGATGTCAATGACTTAATCGGCGGAATGGTTGATGAGGTCGTTTGGGGGGCAATTGACCAGTATTTATCCAAAGATGTATCGGAAGAAGAAGTCAAAAGCTTAACAACATTCTTGTCTCAAATGTATGGCCTTAAAGTGGATTTAAAAGCAGGGACAGATGTGCAAGATATTTTTGATGAGATTCAAAAACAATTCAATCAAGCATTGTCTGAAAAGTTTAAAGGTTTTGATGAAACAGTTATTGTATCTGTGCAAAAGAATATTGTTCTGTCTGTTTTGGATACTTTGTGGAAAGAACATTTACACTCATTAGATTATGTGAAGGGGTCTATCGGACTTCGTGCATACGGGCAACGTGATCCGTTGGATGAATATAAACGGGAATCGTTTAAATTGTTTTCTGCAATGTTAGACCAAATCAGACAACGGACGATTTTTGTTTTAATGCGTTCAAGTATTCAATTGGCGTCTCCGCTTTCTTCTGAAACAAAAAATACAGAGGAAAAAATAGATTTTTCAAAGACAAAACGGAATGATCCGTGTCCTTGCGGAAGTGGACGTAAATATAAACATTGCCACGGAAAATTTGAATAAAAAAATGGGAAGGATATAAGCCGGATTCTGTTATCTCAGATGATCATTTAACTGCGACACCAATTACTTGGGGCCTGTTGCGACCTACCTATCAGACGGAATCGGGAAAATTCCTTGACATTAAAGTCAGTCATATTCTTGGTCTTGCTTCGGATGGGGTTTGCCAAGCTAATTTGTTGCCAAATTACTGGTGAGCTCTTACCTCGCCGTTTCATCCTTACTCTTTCGAGCGGTTTATTTTCTGTTGCACTTTCCCTAGGGTTTCCCCCGGCGGTCGTTAACCGTCATCCTTTCCCGATGAAGTCCGGACTTTCCTCTGATTAAAAACATCAGCGATCATCCACCTTCCCGAATTCTTTTATATACGTTTATTAAAAATAAGTCAAGGCTTTTAAAAAAATACTTGCCTTTTTTAATCTTTACGGTTATAATCAAAAAATACAGTGCGGTCGTGGCGGAATTGGTAGACGCGCAGCGTTGAGGTCGCTGTGGGGAGACCCGTGAAAGTTCAAATCTTTTCGATCGCACCACTTCAAAGGAAATGCGGATGCCGGACACATTGGAACAAGTTATGGCGGAATTGTCCAAAGGATATCAAATTTGGGTTAAGCAAGATTTAGAACGCTTAAAAAAAGCGTATGAAGATTTACCGTCAACAGCCGAAGAACTATTTCGAATTGCACATGATATGAAAGGACAAGGGGCAACTTTCGATTATCCTTTGATAACGATTGTCGGTGAAAAATTTTGTCGTTGGTTTGAAAAAAAAGAAATCTTGACGGATGATGATATTCAAACGGCTGGAAAATATGTGGATTTAATTGAAACAATTATCGAAAATAAAATTATGGGGCAAGATTCGAATCGTGCAAAAGATATTATTCAAAAATTGGGGAATCTGGATGGATAAATCATATATTTTAATTGTGGATGATGACAATCGGCTTCGGAATCTTTTGCGTCAGTATTTATCTCAAAACGGTTTTGAAGTTTTGGATGCACCGAATGCGGTTTCAGCTGAAAAAATTATTCAAAATTTTCATGTTGATTTAATGATATTAGATGTCATGATGCCCGGACTTAACGGAATCGAATTTACCCGTCAATTAAGGGCAGAAAACGAACTTATCCCGATATTGATGCTAACCGCAATGGGACAAAGCCAAGATCGTTTAAACGGGCTTAAAAGTGGGGTAGATGATTATTTGACGAAACCGTTTAATCCCGAAGAACTGTTGATACGGATACAAAATATATTAAAAAAACAAATTCGCCCTCACTTTAAAAACGAATATGTGTTTTCGGATTTTAAGTTCTTATTGGATAAAAAAGAACTTTACAAGGGTGATGAATTTATTGCTTTGACCAGTGTTGAAAAAGAGTTGTTAACGATATTGATTAAATCGGTCGGCGTTGAAATATCTCGGGAAGTTTTGGGGCAAAAAATGAAATTGGAAAATGAACGTTCAATTGATGTTCAAATTAACAGATTGCGGAAAAAAATAGAAAAAGAACCGTCTAATCCGCGATATTTAACGACGGTTCGTGGAAAGGGGTATTTATTTTTACCGGATTAATAATGAAAAGAATTTTTGATTTTTTTAAAAAGATATTTAAGTCGATTTTTCCTAAAAATTTACTTGGACGCTTTATTTTAATTGTTTTAATGCCTTTAATCGCATTACAGATTGTGGCGGGATATATTTTCTTTGATACACATTGGAGCCTGATTTCCAGACGATTGGCCGAAAATATTACATCCCAAATTAAAATACTGGTCTCTATTCATGAAGAATTTCCGAATACAATTCAAAGTCAAAAAATGTTATCGGATATGGATAAAAGTTTTTATTTTGACTTTTATTTTACGCCTTTTCAAAAGATTGATTTTGAAGGTATAGATGCCCAAGAAACAAATATTGTTCGTCAGTTTAAAAAAACCTTAAATCAGACCGGTTATTCATTTTTGATACAAGATGTTATCGGACAAAAGGAAGTTTTGGTCTACATTCAAACCAAAAATGGTGTTTTAAAGGTTGTTATCCCTCAAAAACGTTTGTTTAGTTCGACGACTTATGTCTTTATTTTATGGATGATTTGTACCTCGGTTTTATTGTTCTTTGTTGCGTTTTTGTTTATGAAAAATCAAGTACGTTCGGTTATCCGTTTGGCAAATGCAGCGGAAAAATTTGGTCTTGGATTAACAGTTGATCATTTTAAACCAGAGGGGGCATCTGAGGTTCGTCAAGCCGGTCAATCCTTTTTGTTAATGCGTCGCCGCGTATTAAAATATATATCTGAAAGAACGGCGATGCTTTCCGGAGTTTCTCATGACCTTCGAACACCCTTGACACGGATGAAATTAGAGTTATCTATGATGAAAACTCCCGAAGCCAAGGATTTATTGGAAGATATTGATGAAATGGATCGAATGTTAAACGGATACCTTGCTTTTATTGCCGGAGAGGGAAAAGAAGTCGCTTCTAAAATCGAATCGTCAAAAGTTGTTAAAAAAATCATTAAAAAAATGCAAAAGCAGGGGCAAAAAATTGATTATCATATTGAACAAAAACAGGATATTTATGTTCGGGAAAATGATTTTATCAGAGCAATTACAAATATTCTGACGAATTGCCAGCGATATGCTAAACACTGCTTTTTAAAAATGTTTGTTCGTGAAGATATGTTGGTGATTATGGTTGATGATGATGGTCCCGGAATACCCGAGGATAAACGGGAAGATGTTTTTAAAGCATTTTATCGTTTAGAAGATTCTCGAAATAAAACCACGGGTGGTCTTGGATTGGGTTTAAGTATTACTCGTGATATTATATCATCATTTGGTGGAAGTATATCATTAAAAGACAGTCCAAAGGGTGGATTACGGGTTGTAATTGAAATACCGTTATAAAGTATGTTGATTGTCGGAATTGATATTAAAAGTATGGGAAGATACTTTGATCGGATCTTCGGGGGATAGGAGTTTTTTCCCATGTCGGCTAAACGATATAACCAAATCCGGTATCGGCTTTTGATCGGTATGTCTTTTGGCTTCCGGTGTTTGAGAATATAAGTCTGGTTTTTTATAGAAAAAACAAATATTTTTGATAAAGTCCATTTCCTGCAACTCTTTTTGCAAGCACCGAGCTAAAATTAAAATGTTTTCTTTTGTGGTTTCAACAGAATTATGTTGATGTTTTTGATAATGAGAACGATTGCGTCTGGGGGATTTGAGATAAAAACTGACGATATCGGGTTTATTCTCTTTTAGAAAAGTTATAATTTTTTTATGATGAATATCAAAAGGTTTAAAACAGTATCCGGATATATAAACACAAGAAAATAAAGTTTCGGACTGAAAAGACATTTTTAAGTTGGCAGATATCAAAGTCTTTTCCCCGTTTTTTTCTTTTTGAATAAATTTGGGATTTGAATGTTGTTTTGTCGGATAAAAAACTTCGGATATATCAATTTCCTCTGAAAAAGCTCTGGGATTAATTTTCATAAAATCTCCTTTAAATTTAAGAAAAATTATATCACAGAAATCGTTAAAAGTCAATCGTTGTGTTTTAACATGGCTTTAATTTGATCAAAGGCGGGCATTTGATCAATCGGTCCCAATGCCGTAATAGTCGGAGTACTTGAAAAAACAGCTTGAGCAACCGTTTGAATATCCGTGATTTGAATGCGATCAACTTGGCTGATAATATCATCAATATCCGTTAACTTGTTTTGTAAAATCATCCGTCTGGCATTGTTATCTGCACGAGCAGACGAGCTTTCCTGTTGCATGAGGATGTTTGATTTAATCTGATTTTTGGCTCGAATAAGTTCTTCTGATGTTATATCGGATGATATGATATTTAATTCATGGCATACCGCCGGTATCAATTCAGCCACTTCTTTTTCTCCGGTTCCGGCATATATACCGAAAACGCCGGTATCCGTATAGGACGAAACAAAAGAATAAATTGTATAGACCAAACCGCGTTTTTCACGGATTTCTTGAAATAATCTGGATGACATTCCGCCACCAAGTAAGGTAGATAAAACCTGTGCCGGATAATATAATTGATGAGATAAATCAAAAGCGTTAAATCCCATGAGTATATTAACTTGTTCAGTTGGTTTTTTGATGGTTAAATATCCACCGGCATACCGTGATTTTTCGGCATGGCTTAAAGCTTCTTTTTTTAAGTCTGTTAAAGTCTTTTCTACTTTTTTAAAAACCATATCCGGATTGACATTTCCTGCAACCGAGACAACAACTCGATCAGCCGTATATTGATTGGTCATATAAGAACGCAATTGTTCACTGGATATAGATGAAACAATTTCTTTTGTTCCCAAAATAGAACGTCCCATGGCCTGATTTGGGTACGAAGTTTCCGAAAAATATTCAAAAACAGCATCATCCGGAGTATCATATGTTTGATTGATTTCCTGAATAATAACGCTTTTTTCTTTTTCCAGCTCAATTTCATCCATTGTCGAATATTGAAAGATGTCAGATAAGATACTTAAACCTAAATCAAAATCATCCTTTAACAATTTAACATAATAGCATGTTAAATCTCTGGATGTATAAGCGTTCATTATTCCGCCGACATTTTCAATGTCCCGTGCAATCGTAAAGGCATCACGTGATGGTGTGCCTTTAAAAGCCATATGTTCCAATAAGTGAGAAATTCCATTATTTTCTATTGTTTCATATCTGGCCCCGACACCGACCCAAATACCCATGGATACGGTTTGAAGATCTTGCATCTGGTCAACAATGACACGGATGCCGTTCGATAAAGTTTTAAAATGAATCATTATTTTCCTCTGGCTGAAACTTGAACGTTCCCACCGCCGACTTTATATTCGGTCACAACGGTATTATTTTGATTGGCCGGATAAGGAAATTTCATCAAAGCATATCCCGTTCCGCCACCGATAGAACCGCCGGAAACACCAATATGATATGTTCCGCCCAATACACCATAATCCAAATTAATATAATCAATTTGATAAGTAATTGAAATTTTACTGTTCTTACCACGATTTATTTCGCAAACGAAATCCGGATTTTCAATAAAAACTTTACGATTGTTTGGAACGACAAATTGAGTTAATGCTCCTTGACAATCGGGAAATGTTCCATCGATCTCCAATGTATAATTCATGACATAGTTAAATTGTCTGGAAGTATTTTCAATCGGGTAAGACAAAATAGCCGAATAAATATCGACTTTACTTCTGGCGCCGGAAGATAAGATATCAAAGACTAATCCGTCATTGATACAAACTTTTGAAGAAGGATCGGCTTGACAAAGTTGTATTTTTGTTCCGATATTGTTGGACAGTAAAGAATCCAGTTTATTGTAAATCGTTTCACGAGAGACATTTTGATCGGTAAAAGAACAGCTTTTATCCATACAAACGACCGCCGGATCAATTAAGCTTTGAGCATTAAGAACACCGGAAACAAAAATTAAAAGTGCTAAATATAATTTCATTCTGAAAAACTCCTTTTTTATTCATTATAAAAGTATTTGTTTCAGATTCAAGAAAAATTTTTAAAAATAAAATATTTTGATTTTTTATGATAATATGTTATAAACGAAAAAAGAAAAGGAATAAATATGTTTAAGTCAATAAAGAACAAAATTCATCAACATTATATGTATGTTAATTATAAAAAGATGTTGCCGTTTATTAAACCCTATTGGAAAAGGGCGTTATTGGCAATTTTGATTACAATCCCGATTGGGATGTTGGATGCGGTTGTCGCTTGGATTTTAAAGCCGTATATGGATAATGTTTTGGTGGAAAAAAGTATCAGCAGTGTGTCGCTTTTTCCGATTTTGGTTATTGTTTTTACATTTTTTCAAAGTGCATTAAATTATTCGGCAACCTATTTAAATGCGTGGGTTGGGGCCAAGATAACAAATGATTTAAAAAAAGCGTTGTTTAATAAGTTAATGCGTCATGATGCGGCATATTTTGATAAAACAAATTCCGGAACGATACTGTTGCGTTTTTCCGGTGATGTTGATACATCTTGTTCGGGATTACTGTCTAACTTAAAAATGTTCACAACCCGATTATTTTCATCTATCGGATTGATTTGTGTCTTAATTTATACGTCATGGCAATTATCAATTGTTGCGTTGGTGTTTTTGTTCGGCGGATTGTATCCGTTGAGTACGATTCGTCGTCGGATTAAAAAATTGGTTCAAGATAGTGTGATTAAGGGGGCATCCATGATGACACACTATAATGAAAGTTTTCAAGGGAATCGGGTTATTTCATCTTATAATCTATATGATATGCGGAATAAAAACTTTGAAAATGATATCAATGCAATGTTTAAAATCTCTATGAAAATGACGCAAAAAACGGGAATGATGTCTCCGTTAATGCATTTTATTATTTCTTTCGGAGTTGCCGGCGTTATTTATTTGGGGAGTTATTTGATTGTTAAGGGAATTATTTCCAGTGGTGATTTTGTCGCATTTATTGTCTCGTTGTTGATGCTTTATTCTCCCTTGAAAAGTATCGGCAAGAATTTATCGGGTGTTCAGACCTCCATTATGGCAATGGAAAGGATGTTTGAAATTTTGGAAATGGAACCTGATGTTAAAAACTCGACAAAACCACGTGTAATGCCGTCAATATCTAAACAAATTACATATGAAAATGTTTGGTTTGAATATGAAAAAGATAAGCCGGTTTTAAAGGGGATTGATTTAACAATACCGATTGGAAAAACAGTTGCTTTTGTTGGAAATTCTGGCGGTGGTAAGACGACGATATCTCAATTATTGCCTCGCTTTTATAACTTAAAGGAAGGTAAAATTAAAATTGACGGTATTGATATTAAAAGATTGGATTTAAATGAATTACGAGATCGGATATCCATAGTTTTTCAGGATAACTTCTTGTTTTCCGGAACGATTCGTCAAAATATCTTGATGGGGCGACCGAATGCTTCTGTTAATGAGGTTCATCAAGCGGTTGAGTCCGCCTGTCTTTCTGATTTTGTTGCATCTTTGGAAAAGGGGTTGGATACGGAAATCGGCGAACGGGGTGTTTTGTTATCAGGCGGTCAAAAACAGCGGATAGCCATTGCACGGGCTTTCTTAAAGAATGCACCCATTGTTATTTTAGACGAGGCCACGTCAGCCTTGGATAATAAATCTGAAAAAGTGGTTCAACAAGCGATTGATAATTTAATGAAAAATCGGACGGTTTTGGTTATTGCACATCGCTTATCGACTGTACAGTTTGCAGATAAAATTGTTGTTGTTAACGATGGACGGATTGTCGAGGAAGGTTCTCATAACGAATTGATTAAAAAAGATGGAGAGTATGCCTCTTTGTATAAAAGTCAATTTAATTCTGAAAAATAAGAAAAAAGACTTGACTTTTAAAAAAAAATAAATATAATAACGCCGTGTTCTTTACTTTAATATGGTAAAGGTTGTGTTAACTTTAAAAAAGGAGTGTAGCCTTGGCTCGTATAGCAGGTGTTAATATTCCGACAGCCAAAAGAACGGTCATTGCATTGACTTACATCTATGGTATCGGTCGGACTAAAGCATCGGAAATTTGCCGTAAGACGGGGGTTTCCGAATCGAAACGTGTTTTTGATTTAACGGATGATGAAATTTTAAAAATTCGTGAATTAATTGACGCAGAATATCAGGTAGAGGGTGATTTACGTCGTGAAGTTTCCCTGAATATCAAAAGATTAATGGACTTGGGTTGTTACCGTGGTTTACGTCATCGTAAAGGATTGCCGGTACATGGTCAACGGACCCATACAAATGCACGGACTCGGAAGGGTAAAGCCGTTCCAATCGCCGGTAAGAAGAAAGCATAATAGGGGGCGAAAATGGCAACAGAAAAAAATACTCGTACAAAGAATCGGGATCGGAAAAACATTGTGGCTGGTGTGGCACATGTTAATTCCACATTTAACAATGTCATGGTGACGATTACAGATATGCAAGGAAATACAATTTCTTGGTGCTCTGCCGGTGTGAAGGGATTTAAAGGATCTCGTAAATCAACACCGTATGCGGCACAAGTGACTGCTGAAGAGGCCGGGCGAAAAGCAATGGAACATGGATTGAAAACAGTTGATGTTATTGTCAAAGGACCGGGGGCTGGTCGTGAATCGGCTGTTCGGGCTTTTATGGCATTGGGTATGACTGTTAAATCAATTAAAGATACAACCTCTGTTCCACATAACGGATGTCGTCCGTCAAAACGTCGTCGTATCTAATAGCGAAAGGAATCAATTATGATACAAAAAAATTGGCAAGAATTGATTAAACCGTCTTCATTATCCAAGGAAGATATTATCCCTCAAGTCAAATCAACGATTTCAATTGAACCGTTGGAACGTGGTTTCGGAACAACACTTGGAAATGCATTGCGTCGGGTTTTGTTATCATCCTTACAGGGTGGTGCTGTTTCCGCGATAAAGATTGACGGTGTTTTGCATGAATTTTCTTCCATTCCAGGTGTTATGGAAGATGTGACTGAAATTGTTTTAAATATTAAAACTTTGGCATTAAAGGTATCCGAAGAAGGTCCACACAAAATTGTTTTGGATGCGACCGGACCGGGTGTTGTCACAGCGGATCAAATTACCGGAACTCATGCAGTTGAAGTGATCAATAAAGATTTGGTTATTTGTCATTTGGATAATGGAGCTCATATCCATATTGAAATGACAGTCACAACCGGAAAAGGTTATGTTCCGGCGTCTGCCAATCGTCCGGCGGATTGTCCGATTGGAACTTTGCCGATTGATTCGATTTATTCGCCGGTTAAACGGGTTATGTATAAAGTGTCTAATGCCCGTGTTGGTCAACAAACAGACTATGATAAATTGATGATGACAATTGAAACAAATGGAACGATTACTCCGGAAGATGCGTTGGCCTTATCCGCTCGTATCTTGCAAGATCAATTGAAACCGTTTATTAACTTTGAAGATCCTGCGGAAGATCCGGTTAAATCAGCGAAAGCTTCTTTGGTATTCCCGCCGATTCTTCTTAAAAAAGTTGATGAATTGGAATTATCCGTTCGTTCGGCAAATTGCTTGAAAAACGATAATATCAATTACATTGGTGAATTGGTCCAAAAGACAGAACAAGAAATGTTGAAAACACCGAACTTCGGTCGGAAATCTTTAAATGAAATTAAAGAAATGTTGGAAAATATGGGACTGTCCTTAGGTATGCGTATTGAGGGGTGGCCACCGGAAAACATTGATGTTTTGGCTCAAAGTTTTGAGGAACCGTTTTAAGTCCTGACATGGTGTCGGGCACTGTCTAATTCACTTTATCGGTGGTTCGGACAGGTAATTAATCGATTTTGTGCGCAAAATCAAGAAAGAAAGGAATAAAAATGCGTCACGGATGTGCAAAAAGAAAATTGAACAGAACTTCGACTCATCGTCGGGCGATGTTTGCAAATTTATCAGTTGCTTTGATAAAACATGAACAAATAAAGACAACTTTGCCGAAAGCCAAAGATTTGCGTGGTATTGTTGAAAAATTAATTACTAGCGCTAAAAATGGCGGCTTACATAAACGGCGTCAAATTCTGTCTTTCTTGAAAGATGAAGCAATGACTGAAAAATTATTGACAGTTTTGGCACAACGCTATGAAACACGTGCCGGTGGATATACTCGAGTATTGAAAGCTGGTTTCCGTTATGGTGATATGGCACCGATGGCAATCATTGAATTAGTCGATCGCGACGTTAACGCCAAAGGAAAAGATTCTGGTGTTGTTGAAGTCATTGATGCACCGACAGAAGAAAAACAAGAAGAAAAAGCTGAAAAATAGTTTTTTTGCTATAATGTTGATCAAAATGCAATGGAAACCCCATTGCATTTTGGTTAATAATAGAAAGGAATTCTGATGAAAAATAATCCAAATAGATATGCCGGTTTTACACGTGATACTGAACAGGTTAAGCGGGATATTGCAAAAGCATATTTGAATATTTTTGCAACAAATGGAGCCAAACCGATTCGTGTAATATTAGAACGTCATCCTTCGTCTTGCTTTGCTGAAAAAGAAACCGGACGAACGGTTAAAACGATGGCGACTGAAATTGCTCGAAATAACAATTTGACTGATGATGAAAAAAAAGAATTTCTTGATTTATATCAACGACGGATAAGTGAAAAAAGGGAAGCAGAAAATTCTTTAAAAGAAAAACAAATTATGCCGGAACAACCTAAAAAGGTAGTTGCATCTTCAAAATCCCAAAAAGGAATTAAGTCTATCCTTTGTCGTCTTTTTGGACATGGTAAGACAGAATAAAGATACGAATTGCACTGGCTAAGTTATTATTTCGCCGATTACGATCAATTTCTTCAATAATTTTTTGAACTGAAGAATTTTTCGAATCGGCGATTTTTTTGAGCTCAATCCAAAACTCATCTTCAATAAGGATGCTTGTTGGATGAGAAAAAAGTTGGACAGAATGTTTTTTCATTTCTTTTTGAATTGATTAAAATCGATAACCTGTGCCGATTCGTTTAATTTATCGGTTTCGTTTTCTTCTGTCTCATTTTCCGTAAAATCTTTTGGGAGTTCTGTCTTGAAATCCATTGCGAAACCGGCTTTTTTATCATAATAACTTAAAACGGCATAATAAGGAATTTTAAGACGTGCCATTTGAGAACCGAATTCTAAATCGACACAAAAGAATTCATCTTCTACGATTAAGTTTTCAAATTGGTATTGTAAGACGATAGTCATATCTTTTGGGAATTGCTCTGTTAAAAAATCAGGAATTTCAACGCCCATTTTTTTTGTTTGGAAAGTAATATATATCTCGCTTTCTTCGGGGTCCAGACCATTTTTTTCTATGAATTGTAAAGATTTACGAACGATTTGAAGTAAAGTTTCTTCGATAATTTTTTTGTAATTAATCATGATTTTTTTCCTTTATATCACCTATATAGCAAATAATGATTATTAAATCAATTTTTTTCTTGCCTTTTATTTAATTTATCATATATTAAAGAGACAGGAGAAGAATAAATGACAAAAAAAATAAAAACAACAAAAAAAATAAATAAAAAAATTTTAATTAGTGCATTAGTCTTGCTGGGTTTGGGCGGATTTGGTGTCTATAAATTATTCACGACAGAGGGTGTTTTTTCAAATGTCCCGATGTTTTCCTCTGAAAAAATTGTTGCCAAAATAGACGGGCAAGCGATTACCTTGAGCGAGGTTGAAAAAGCCAAAAATTCTATTCCCAATTTGGCCAATGTTCCGTTGAAGGATATTTATCGTGAATTTGTATCTAAATATGCTGAAAATAAAGCCGTTTTAATTCATGCTCAGAACAGTGGATTAAAAAACGAAAAACATGTTCAAGAAATGTTGAAAAACGCCGAAGAGCAAATTTTATTAAAATTATATCTTGAACGAAAGATTGAGGAACGTTTAGATCCGCAAATCATTCGAAAGATTTACGATGCTGAAATCAAAAATTTTCAACCGATAAAAGAAGTTCATGCAGCTCACATTTTACTGGCCGATGAAAAACAAGCGGATGAAGTTTGGGCCCGTTTGAACAAAGGCGAAGATTTTGCCCTTTTGGCGGATGAGCTTTCTTTGGATAAGAATGCCAAGGGTGGTGATTTGGGATACTTTACGGAACAAATGATGATTCCTGAATTTTCCGAAGTTGTGTTTAACGCGCCGGTCGGTCAATATACCAAACCGTTTAAAAGTCAATTTGGATGGCATATTGCCAAGGTCTTTGATAAAAGGGATACAACACCTCCGACATTAGAGGAAGTATTGCCACAGATTAAAGAATTTTATGCGTCCCAAATTTTACCGGAAGTGATTATGGAGGATGCAAAAACATCAAAAATTGAAATTTTAGACTTGGAATAAGACTAAATTACAGAAAAACGCCCATATTTTATGGGCGTTTTTTTTATGGATTTTTTTTTAAACAGATATAAAAAATACCCCTAAAATTGCCTAAATATCCGGAATATGTGTTTTTTTATCAAAATGGTGTTTTGTAAGTTATTGAAAAGTAATGTATTTTTACATCAAAATAACCTTGGTTTTTTGCAAGAACTTTTT
>JAZSNA010000005.1:0-44363 GCA_045536135.1 Alphaproteobacteria bacterium | reverse complement strand
GTATGCAAATTTTTTGTAGTGCGTTTTAGCAAACTCCTTCATTAGCCAAGTTTTACCAACTTGTCTTGCTCCTCTAATAACTAAAGGTTTACGATTTGGACTTTCTTTCCATAATTTCAACTTATTAAATGCATATCTTTTCATACTTGACCTCCTGATAACTAACAATATTATACCTATAAAATCACATTTTTCAAGGAAAAAATGAACAAATAATCACATTTTTGTAATGAATAATTGATAAAAAATCACTTTTTTGGAATGAATAAATGTAAATTTTTCACTTTTTTTAACATTTTATGCATTTTTTTGCGGACAAAAGATAAAAAGTACGGCAGGATGTATTTACTTGATAAAAATTGAAAGGAATACACATGATAAACCAAGTTTATATTGATGATAAAAAAGTCAAAGACATTTTAACCTATATTTCGGCCATGAGGCATGCTGAACAAATCCGAATGATGTTCCTGTGTTCCTTAAATGGGATGAGAAGCATTAACTTTTGTTATCTGCAAATCAAAGATGTCTATAATCCCGATCTCTCTGTTAAAGATGTTATTTGTCTTGATGAAAATAAAAATAAAGGTAAGTTCGGGGCAAACTATTATTTAAATAGTCAAATGAAGAAAGAATTTAAGGAATATCTGAAATTCTTAAAATCCAAAGATGATGAATTAAATCCAGATGATTACCTTTTTAAATCTCAAAAGTTAGGCAAACCTTATAACAGAGTTTCTATCAGTAGATTGTTCTCAAATATCTATAAAAAGTTCAATATCCATGGGGCAAGTCATTTTGGCAGACACTTGTTCGTATCTAAATTGGTTAATAGTGGTGTGAATATTTGTTTGGTTCAAAGATTAGCCAATCACAGGAATATCAGCACAACTCAAAGGTATTTCAACTATAATCCTCAAATGTTATCCAATGCCGTGGAGAGTTTGAAGATATAAGGTCTTGACTTTGTGATTTTAAATTTTCCAAAATCAAGACATCTGCCCGATTGGATTTTGAGGAGGGTAAATACATCTGTCTAATTGGGAAGAAAATAAAAATGACAAAGTAAGACAATGAAGGTAAAATATCATCCTCTTTGAAACAGGGTTAAATGACGAACTTTTTAGGTTTTTGAAGTTCTCTGTGACGTGTAACCGGCAGCAAAAATTTAGGGGCAAAAATTCGGAAAAATTTTGGTTATTTTTTAATCATTTCAAAAACTTATACCCCGGTCTCCGGCCAGAGGTACCAAAACATACAACTCCCATTTCGGGAGTTGTTTTTTTATTCCTTTTCAAACATTTGTGCTGGTTCGATAAGAGTTCGTTTTAGAAAGTACATTTTTTGTGGATTATCGAACTCATTCAGGCAGATTTCTTTAAAAACAAGCATTTACACGAGTTCAAGTCCGACTAGAATCTATTGCGTTTTCTAACCTTGGATGTTCTCGTTTTGATGATCGAGTTTTCTGTTTTGCGGATTCTAAGATGGAACGTTCTTGTAACAATTTTATACGATGGAGCAAACCAGTCTTTTTCTTCCGAGTTTCCTTGATGGCACGATACACGCGCATAGCTTCCTGCGTTTGTACTGCTGCCTTCAAACCTTGCATATATTCGTTCTTATCTGCTTTTGGCGTGTCCTCTGGCAAAGTTTCATTTTCGGCCAAAATTTCTAAAAATGTTTGCTCCTTTTCTGGAACTTCCTCTTTTGTTTCTTCCTCATCTTTACGATCTCTGTGATTACATAAATCAATATATGCTTTCTTTTCTGCTTCTGTCGTAAATGGTTGAATCGTGACATCTGTTGGCAACATCTCTCCTTTTTCATTGGATTTTTTCCTATCCAAATCAACCACTTGTTTAACGTCTAATTTCAATAATTCTTCAGGATGATGTGTTGTATAAATAATTGTCTTTCTCTTTCCCAACGCATTGATTGCACTCAACATCGTATCTACATTTGCCCCATCAACACCACTGGTAGGTTCATCTAAAATTAAAATTGGTTTGGGGGAAACAAGGGCACTCATACAAAGAGTTCTCTTTTTTTCTCCACTGGAAAGCTCATTCATACCTTTTGGCTTTCGACAAGCCTCATCATGCCACAAAGGAACACCAAATAAATTGGCCATTTCTTTGATGCTTTTCAATTTTAATTCTGGATTGCTTTCTCGGATCAATTCAACACCCGTTATATTTTCCACATGTCGGAGTTCAGGCAAAGAAAAAGCAAGAGGTTTATTGGCATCAGCCAAGGATATGGAAGTTAGAGGAATTCCTTTAAACCTTCCATTTTCTATAGTTCCAAAATAAATATTTCCTCTATCTAAATCATCTGCATGGCGCAACAATTTATATAAAGTAGATTTTCCTGCACCAGAGGCACCACCAAGAACATTGATGCCTGGTACAAACGTAACTTCAGAACCAAAGTCCAATACGGCTTTTTCTTGACGTTTGCCCATCTCAGGCCCCTGTCGTTTTCGGTGACTATATTTGACAAACTCTAAATGGATAGAATCTGTTTTGGTTGGCAGCTTTTGTTTTCCAGTTTGCAAATCAAATTCTTTTGTGTGTTTTAACTCATTATAGTTTTTCACCATATCTCTGAGTGTTTCTTTTTCTGAATAATTAGCCATTGTCCACGCACTGATACTTCCTAAAAACGCATTGGTAGCGGCATATAAGCCAATCAATGCAGGCAAAGCCATTCCTTGTAAATAACCAGCCAACAATGTTAAGGCAGTCATTCCACTAATACCAAGAACTTGTGCCCACACCAAAGGTAAATCTTTCTTACGTCGGACCTCGTTTATTTCGGTCAATTTTTCCTGAGCTCTTTCTAAAGCTTGTTTCTGCTTTTCTGTATCTCCCATGGTTGCATGGACTTCTGGGTTACGAATAGTAGCATCTTGCTGATTCCATACATTCATGCGTGCTCGCCACTCATGGGGAAAAATCACATTTTGTAGATATTTACGCCGAGCAGATATCCAATGTCCTAATCCATATGCAGGAAGGGCTAAACCAAGAAAAAATGGATTTAGCGATAACATACCTGCACCAGCAGCAACGACGCCTAGAATACTTGCATATTTTTGGAATCTATTTCTATAAAAAGTACCTACCTCATTCCCAATGGTATTGATATTCTTTTCCAGTTTGCGTCCTTTAAACTCTCTTTCAATTTCAGGCATTGTTGTCATAGCTTCCGTTATTAGAGATTCTACAGTCCGATTAAAAATATTAATATACGTTGAACGAGCCGTGTTTTCTTGAATACCCGAAACAAGAGAGCGAGCTCCCGCAATACCCACTGTACCAGCCAACCAACGATGTCTTAAAGCAGCAAAAGGAGAAATAGCTTGTTGCACCAATGAGAATATTTGATTCACAAATACATGACGCCCTAATGTCCGTGCTTCATTTCCGCGCCAAAACTTTGCCCACATTCCCCCTTTTTTCAAAACGTCGTTATTGTCGGCTAAATTTGTTAGACGCTTGACAAACTCTTTTTCATCTTCGTTTTTCATGTATTTCCTTTCTGGATTATCTGATGTATATATCCTTTCATAAACTAATATTAAAGTCAAGCATTTTTCCCTCAGGGAAAAAAGTTAATTTGGGATGTCGACGTCCCGTTTTAAATTTTCAAAAGTTCAATTTCCTGTGCCAATTTTTTGAAATCCTCTAAATGTTTGACTCGGTATTCGGAAAGCCGGCTGTACCAAAAATTTAAACCACCCGCATCGGGTGGTTTTTTTGTTGTTTTCCAAACATTTATGCTGGTTCGATAACTATACACAATTTTGTCAATGTGAATGGTATCAACATTTTGAGGTAATTTTTGATTACCTGTTTTTAGATTAAATTCCGGTTGGTGTTTAATTTTATTATAACTTTCAATAAGTTGGTGTAAAATGTTTTTTTGACGATGATCGGCGTTAATACAAAATCCAACACTTGATAGAAAAGTATTTGTTGCGGCATATAACCCAACCAAAGTAGGCAAAGTCATTGTTCCCCAATGAGTAATCAGTACTCCACCAGTTAATAAAGTGGTGGTCATTGAAAATAATAACGATAGTCGTTTTTGTTTTTTAGATACTATTTCTTTTATTTCAGAAAGATTTTTCTGTGCTTGCTTTATTTCTTTATCTTGCTTTTTTTGATCTCTGTGCAGTTCTGGATTATTTATAGCTTTTTGGGTTTTTCTAAAAACGTCAATGTTCGCACGTCGCAAGGGCTGCCCTGTTAGTGTTTGATTTTTTTTGTGTTGATAAGAGATGTATTGTCCTAAAATATAAGACGGAGCTGCGAGAGATAATAAAATCGGGTTTAATGAGGCGAGTGCAATTCCAGATATAACGATACCAACTAAGCTGGAATATTTGGAGAATTTTGAATTAATAAAGCTTGGTAATAAGCTTGATATTGTGTTTATGTCCTTGCCTAAAGTATCTGATTTCATTTCGCGTTCGATTTCTGGCATTGTGCTACAAACTTCGTTTGTTAAAGAAATGGTGGCTTTATTTGAGATCTCATCATTATTTTTTTGATCTGAAGGTGTTAGAAAGTGATCAATAGAAGTATTCTGTAAAAAAAAAGCACCGCCTAAGGCTGCTTTACTGGAACTGGAAAAGGGTAAAACCGCACGCGTTAATAATTGAAGAAAAGTTTTAAAAAAAGCATTTTGGCCTAGCTTTTGAGCATTACTTGGTTTTTTTACAGATGTTATAATGCGTTGTATTAATGAGGTTCCCGTTTGTTCATCATTAACCAATAAATTTAGTTTTTCAACAAAAGCTTTTTCTTCTGGTGTCATTTTATATAATCTCCTATATCCTTTTTCTGACTACCATTATAACAGAAAACTAAATATTTTTCAACTTATTCCTGTGACAGGAGAAATATAAGAATTTTTTATTTTATACCTTTTGTTTCCTATTTAAAATAAGAGAAGCTTAAAAATCTGTTAAGGAAAATATCAGGAGTTTATACTTGCTTTATATGATGATTGCTTTGACAAGACCAGAAGTTGTTCATTGGGGTAATTACATACTCTATCTCTCATAAATAATGGGTTGGGTGTTTGTTCGGTAAGGCGTGGTTGTCTTTATGAAATTTTGTCGGCCCACAGGCTCCATTCGTTTTCGGTTTGGGATATTTGCTTTTCTAGTTCTTTGATTTGTTTTTGAGTGGATTCAAAATCTATATTTTGCGGGTTTATCAATGATTGAATTAAGGATTGGCGTCGGGCGTGAAGGTCTTCAACTTTGGTTTCCAATTCTTTTAAATGTCTTTTGATATAAGGCATTTTTTCGGACCTATCTTTTTTAGGTGCCGGTTTTTCTTTTGGGGGCTGTTTTTCTGGTGAGACTTTTATCCCCAGTAATTGATTCTTGTAATCTTGGAGGTCGCCGTCAAATTCTTGGCAGGTATGGTTATCTATAATCCATAAGGTATCACATACTGATTCCAAAATATGAAAATCATGTGTAATCAAAATCACAGAACCGTTAAAGGCGTTTAATGCATCCGCCAAGGCTTCTCGTCCCTGTATATCTAGATGATTCGTCGGTTCGTCCAATATCAAAAGTTGAGGTTTATCCAAACAGATTTTAGCCAGTAATAATCGGGCTTTTTCTCCGCCGGATAAATGTCCGATCGGTGTAATGGCTTTTTCAGCCGTTAATCCGAATTGAGCCAAATATGATCGGATATCGCTTTCCCTTTTGTTGCTCATCATGGGTGATAAGTAAGATACGGGTGTTTCTTTTGGAGGTAATTCTTCGTTTTGATGTTGGTTAAAAAATCCGATTTTAAATTTGGGAGATATGGTCATTTTGCCTGTATCTAATTTTAAATAACCGGACATTATTTTGGCTAATGTGGATTTCCCGTTGCCGTTTTTCCCCAAAAGGGCAATACGTTCATTATTCCCGATAGCGAGGTTTAATTTTGTTAATATAGTTTTTCCCGATATATATGCAAAAGATCCGTTCTCTATTTTCATACACGGCTCGGGCAAAGGAGTTGTATCGGGAAAAGAAAATACATCATCGGGTTCTAATTCAACGATGGCTTCGTCTTTTAATTTGGCCAGCATTTTAATCCGGCTTTGAGCTTGTTTGGCTTTGCTGGCTTTGTAACGAAAACGGTCGATATAAGATTGAAGATGTTCTCTTTTTTCTTTTTGTTTTTCCGCTGTTTTTAATTGATTTTCCCTTTTTTGGGTAAAGGCCGATTGATAGGTATTAAAGTTGCCTCGATATAAAACAAGGGTTTTCCCTTCAAAATGCAGAATATGATTACACACTGAATTTAATAAATCTTTATCGTGACTGATAATTAACAGTGTTCCTTTGTATTTTTTTAAGTAGCTTTCAAGCCATAAAACAGCCTCTAAATCCAAATGGTTGGTCGGTTCGTCCAGTAATAAATAATCCGATGTTTGAAAAAGCGCACCGGCTAGAGCTAACCTCATTCGCCATCCGCCGGAAAAGTCTTGTATCGGACGGGTCAAATCCGCATTCGTAAAGCCGAGACCGGATAAAATTTCAGCCACTTTGGCTTCGGCGGAATCGCTGTGTAAAAATGATAAATGATCCATGATTTGCGGAATGTCTTGCGGTTCTGCATTTTGTAATTTTTCACGCCAAAACATTAAGTCTTTATCTTTGGATAAGACAAATTGTAAAATAGGGGTATCCAGATTTGAAATTTCTTGTTCGACATAAGCTATTTTTTTGTTTCGGGGATAGTTGATTTCTCCGGTAAAATTATCCGACTGACCCAAAATCATTTTAAATAATGTGGATTTCCCGCATCCGTTTTTCCCAATGACTCCGACACGCATTCCATCGGCAATTGTTGTTGAAGCGTTATCTAATAAAAGTCGGGTTCCTATTTGCAGACGAATTTGAGATAATATGAACATCAAATATCCTTTGTGATGTTCATTATATGTAAAATTTAATCAAAAGTCCATATTTTAATGAATTAAAGTTCGGCACATAAAGTGAGGATTTCTTCTTCAGCCTGACGGAGTTGGTGGACCAGATTTTCATGTCGATGATAAAAATCATCTCCTCGGGCATAGATGGCTAATGATATCGCATCAAACGGATTATAGGATAAACCATGGCGGAGGTTTTTAAAATAGAGCTCATTAAAATTCGTATCACATCTTAATATCCATTTTATGGGATACCCCGGCGTGTTATAGCGTCCTTCTTGTCCGGTCCAGCTGGTGAAAAAGGCCGAAACACGTTGTGCGGGGCAGGCTAATAATGCACCCCACATCATCCGAACCAGTTGAGAGGGTGAGCAAAGGTCTTCAGTATAATTAAAGCGTAAATCTTGTGATAAAATCATCGCAAACCGATGTCGTTCCTGAACGGATAATTGATTGAAAAATTCTTGAACAGACGGCAGATCATGAGTGTCCAGACAGGCAACATCTTGGACTTGAGTGCGGGATAAGTGATATTGATGTTCGGGATTGTTCGTCTCGGCAAATTGCGCAATAATCATGCGCCCCAAATGGCATTTTTTCATTACATCATCAATTTGTTCGGGTCTGTTGCCCAAATCTTCCACATAAATATCTTTAGCGGTCAGACCATTGTGATGAGCACAAGATAATAGGATTTTTTCAGTGATGTCCGAAAAGTCGCTTTTGATAAATGGACGTAATTTGGGAATATGGGGGCTGGAATACAGGCGACCGAATACCGTCGGATCATCATCGCTGATGACAAACGGATTCACAAAGCCGATATAATGGTCAATCCGAATACCGCCGGTGGCGTTTTTCATGCTTTTATCAATGAGGTTATACCACTTCAGACCCGCCGGACCCAAAGACCCATCTTTGTTAAAGAGCTGTTTGGGATTAAAGACTTTAAAGTGCCAATTGCGGGCTTGGGTCGAAAAGTTATCCGGCGGAGAACCTAGACTAAACCCTTTTAAAAATAAATCATTACTTTCATGTGTGTCTTGGGGAATTTGAACTTGTAAATCCGCAATATATTTGATGCTGTTTCGAGATTGATACCTTTTAACAAGGCTTTGAATAAAATCGTCGTAAGATAAGGATGTGTCAGCGGTTTGATATGCCTCTTTCAATGCAGTGGTATAAGATTTTTCAACTTGTTCAAAGTCAATTTGATTATCTGACTTCGGAATATCATAAATACTTTGTAATGTTTTATCACTGATGAGCTTGTCTTCGGCCAGATATTCCAGCGGAATGAAAAACGGGTTGGGTTTAAGGTCGGAAACATATGGAGAATGTTTTGATTCTTTGTCGGTTTGCCCCATCGGTCCCAGTTGAATTTTATCAAAAATGCCGCCGAAAAAGTCGGATATTCTTTTGGCACCGGCACCGTATGACGAACCGATTCCGGTGTTGTGATAAGGGCTGATGGCCGGCATACATGGTGCGGGAAGTCCCAATATCACTTCCTTGTTTAAAACTTGATATCCTTTTCGGATCAGGGGTTTATAAGATTGCAGTTTTTGGGTCAGGAGTTGTATCAGGTGTTTTTGGCGACTGCCCAGAAAACTTGTGTGGCTGTCTGTTCCGCCGGTTTTTATCATATCGTTTTCTTTGGCAAAATTTAAAATCGTTTTAACCCAATAATCCGTATCGCTTATTGGGACAGATCCTGATGTTATTTTTTTAAAAGAGCTGTATAAGGGTTGTGCTAAATTCATATAGAATATTTCCAAACCTTGGATACCGGATTCTTTTAAATAAGTCAAAAAGCGATTCATGAAATGACAACCGTCTTCACGAACTTTGCCGTCAAGTTGTATTCGATAGGGATGTGCTAAAGATAAAAAACCGAAACCATGTGATTTAATTTGTGTAAGTACTTCATCCGTGGTATACCAAAACGGAATTTGGGGTAAGTCGGATAATGGGGTATCCAGACGACGAAAAAAGTCCCAAATCTCATTATTTTCTTCTGGTCGGTTCACCGTTTCACAGATGTATCGGGGTGTGTCATAGGCGATATAACAACCAAATCCGCTTCGGTTTCGGGGGAAACGAGTCAAAAAATCATTCCGGTTTAATCCGGCCGACGGATATCGGTTTTTAAAATAATTCAAAATAGGGGTTAAAGCCTTTGTTTTCCTGTCACGGACGGATTTTAAAAATCGGATATAATTTTTATCAAATGGGTTGATACCGTAATGTAATAGCTCAAAATCAACGGGACGATGTAGCTTGGAATCAAAATAGGATAAACTTAATTCACATCCTAAGATAAGTCGGATACCTTTATATTTTTCCGTATTTTTAATACCTTCTTTTAAAATAATCGGCAAGGCATCAATGGTGTCGTGGTCCGTGATGGATAAAATCAGTTCCTTGTATCCGTATTGTTCTTTAAATTTTAAGGCATTTTTCAGATAATCTTTGGGGTGGACTTCTCCGTCCGATGCTTGGGTGTGCGTATGTAAAGATATCAGGGTTCGCCCGTTGTCAAAATCGGATAGTGTTAAATCCTTTAAATATTGCTTTAATTCATTCGGACCCATAATGATATCGAGTTGATGAATATCCTTAATTTTTAATTCGGTTGATAATATTTTAAAATATTCGCTATCCGTCATTATATATCCTCTATATCCAAAACGCCGTTGACGGATATATAGTCTTGTCCGCAAAGATTTCCAAGTGTAAAAGTTAATCCAGGGATACCGGGGGTCAGGGGATTGGCAAATGAAGCGTGTCCGATGTCGATGATTTTGACTTGGTTATCGGTGGCAGAAAGTATGAAATTTCCGGCGTTGATGTCATTGATGTAAACACCTAAACGTAAACAGTCCGAAACAACTTTGGTATTGAAAGAATAAAAGTCCATAAATTTATTCTTGTTGGTCTGTGAATGAAATGGAATGCCGGTATCGGCTTTGTATAGTGCAACTTCATGGCGGAAGTTGTAATATAAAATAGAGGGCGCATGGGGACAATCGTTTAATTTTAAATAAAACTCCAATAAGGCATCCGAATAGGTGGAATCAGCTCGGATAGCCATGTTTTCATGCTCTTTTCGGGTTCGATCGTTGTGGGTGTTGGAAAGGTTGTATTGGTTGATTTTTAAAATGAATTTTTCATTGTCGGGACTTTCGATTAAAAAAACCATTTTCGCCGAGAAGGGATTACATAAAAATGTAATTTTAAATTGCTGTTCGGAAACAGATAATTTAAAAGGCTTGCCGCATTTTTGATTAATTAAATCTTTTAAAAAATTAAAACGTTGTTTTAAGTTAAACCAATTTATTTTTTTGGCCTTCGGAAATGCTTTTTCAAAATCGCCTTGGGAACATTCCAACTTCTTTATACGGTTAAGGTTGCGGACAGCAGTTGATTTTTTAATGGATGACACAAATGATAATAGCTGACTTTCGCTATGAAAAACCGAAGGGACAGACCCGATTTTTATTTCAGAAAAACGTTCCTCTAATGCCCAAGGGGTAAAATTCGGCATCCGCCGAATCAGATCTTCAATACAGGTGGCTTGTTGACAATAGCGGTGGATATATTGAGTATATTTTTTATGATAAGTATTCATCCATTTTCGGTATTGCGATTTGGTTTTAAAACTGTTGAAAAACAGACGATATGCCGGCTTATTATCCCGAGGGTTGGATAAAATAACGGATAAAAAATTATTACATTGTGCTTTATTTTTAAGTAGGTTCGTTAATGTTTTAGATAACGGTTCATTCTTTTTTTGAAGACTGTAAACAAAATCTGTAATTGCATTGCGTTTGACCATACGACATCCCCTTTTTGTTCCATGTTATATCAATCAAAGAACAAAGGCAAGTTTTTTCTTTAAAATATGGCAAAAATACAGAGGGTTAACGGGTGTTTGGGTATACTTCCCTTAAAAGCGCCGCATGACGATCTTTGGGGGAGGTGATGATTTTTTGGGGTGGTATTTTCCAATCCACATTAATTTGGGGATCGTCATAGCGAATACCGAATTCAGCTTCCTTGCAATATAAATTATCACATTTATATGCAAAAATGGCCGTTGGACTTAAAACCGAAAATCCATGTAAAAATCCACGGGGAATAAATAATTGACGTTGGTTATCCGACGATAATTCAACGGCAACATGTTGCCCGAATGTGGGGGATTGAGGACGGATATCGACCGCTATATCCAAAACTGTTCCGCTTAAAACACGAACAAGTTTGGCTTGGGCTTTATCCCCCAATTGACAGTGTAATCCACGGATTACACCATAAGTGGACATGGATTGATTATCTTGGACAAAATGGTTGGGTATCCCGTTTTTAATGAATTCGTCTTCGTTATAACTTTCAAAAAAATATCCACGTTCATCCTTAAAGATGCGCGGTTCTATAATAATGACACCGTCAATGGGGGTTTTGATAAAATTCATTTGATTATTCTGTCGGAATATTAACGTTCCATAACCGTTAAGGCTTCACGAAGTTGTTTCAGTTGTTCTTCAGACAATTCAGGCATTTTTTCAATTTGTGATAACCCATCAGAAAAATCGCAACCTGTCCATTTTGTTATTTTTTTTGCCATATTTGATACTATGTTTGGTTTTTTCATTTAATCATCCTTTCTTGAAATGAGGCCTAATTATATCATATTTTTTAAAAAAAGTCAATGGGGGGATTATGTCTTTGTCGGGTGGAGTGATTTATGTTTCAGATAATAGTGGCATGAGATTGCACAAGAAATCATTTGTCCGACGGCGGGAGCTATATAAATTCCGCTTGTGCCAAAGAAAAAAGGCAATATCCATAACATTAAAACTGGCAAAATAAGTGAGTTTAACACAGATAAAACGGCGGATAAGGTGGCTTTGTTGATGGATGAAAAATACCCGATAATACACATGGTTGTTCCGTTAAAAATAAAGGCCAGCCATAGGTAATTGGCAAATTTTTGGCAAATTGAAATAATATTGTTGTCATCGGATATAAAAATTTGGGTGATTCTCGGGGCTTCAAAAAGAAGGGTAATGCCCATCAGAAGACCTATTGTAAAACTCAATTCAATCGATAGATGAAAAAAGTTAAAGGCTCGGCGGTGGTTTTGGCGACCGATGACATGTCCCAGCAGCGGATGTAAAGTGTCGGATATGGCATAAACAATCATATATTCCAATGTCATAAAATAGGTGATGATGGTAAATGCCGTAATCCCGTTAATCCCAAAATGCTGAATAATGCTTCGGTTATAAAACAGCAATAAAAATGCCAAGGATAGTTCACTGAGCAGTTCCGAAAATCCGTTGTAGGCATACTTAAACAGATTTTTTATTTTATAAATGGTAAAGGTGAATTTTAATCGGCGTTGTTTTTGACGGAAGTCGGCTATCAGAATAATAAAGGATCCGATTTGTGATAATCCAGTTGCCAATGCAACTCCGCTTAATCCAAGATTCATTTTGATAAATATATAATCCAAAATACCGTTTAAAACAGCGTAAAAAAGGAGTATTAAAAAGGATTTAACCGGTTTATTCAATATACGCATATAGTAAATTAACCCTTGATTTAAAGCAAAAATCAAAGCGAATGAGGATATGAGGATATAATAGGGTTTAGCCAGATTAATTAGATGAGTATCTTGTTCTAAAAATCCCAAAACTATATCGGAAAAAAAGATAAATAAGGCGGTTAAAAATAAATTAAAAATCGTTAAAAAGGTTAGTGTTGATGAAAAAATATCACTGGCAACCTCGTATTTTTTTTGGGCTAGTTTTTCAGAGCATTTGATACCGGATCCGATAATAAAAATAATGTTAATACCGGATAAAAAATATAAAAACGGAAGGCACATATTGATTGCACCTAATGCTTCTTTACCCAGAAAATTACCGACAAAAAAACCGTCTATTAACGGGGCGGAATACATCAAAATGGTTAAAAATATAACCGAAAATGTGTGTAATAAAAAAGTCGGTATAATTTTGCCGGTATTTATATGATATTTGGCCATGGGTTTAATTTAAAAAAAATTTTTTTATTCGTCAATTAAAAAAAAATTGATTTTTATTTTATTTTTCATATAATGATATTCGAAAGGAAGGAAAAAATGGAATTAAAAGGTTCAAAAACAGAACAAAATTTATTAACGGCTTTTGCCGGTGAATCTATGGCTCGGAATAAATATACTTATTTCGCTTCAAAGGCCAAAAAAGAAGGTTATGAACAAATTGCCGAATTCTTTGAAAAAACAGCTCAAAACGAAAAAGAACATGCCAAATTGTGGTTTAAAGCTTTATGTGGGGGCGAAATCCCTGATACATTGACTTGTTTGAAAATGGCGGCCGAAGGCGAACATGAAGAATGGACACAAATGTATGCCGAAATGGCCAAAGTTGCCAAGGAAGAAGGTTTTACAAAATTAGCCTATCAATTCGATGCGGTGGCTAAAATTGAAAAACGGCATGAGGAACGTTATTTGGCATTGGCTTCCAATATTGAAAATCAAAAGGTTTTCAAAAAAGACGAACAAATAATCTGGGAATGCCGGAATTGTGGACATATCCATGTTGGATTATCTTGTCCACCGACTTGTCCGGTTTGTAATCATCCCCAAGCATTCTTTGAAGTTCATGTAGATAACTTTTAATTTTTCGGGATGACTTTAAAAAAGGCACAAACGGTTTATTCGGGTGTGCCTTTTTTTATGCTCGTTCTTGTTGTTTGAGTGAACGTAAGTGTTTTTTGAATTGAATATCCTGTTCGTAAATTTTACGAATTTGTTTGGCCTTCATATCGGCTTCGATATTGGATACCGTATTGGGATCTGATTTGTTTTGAGGATTGTGTCCTTTGACCCAGCAAAAGGAAATTTTCTTTCCTTTCTTTTGAAATTTTTCAACCAAAGCCCAAATATCCGAACATAATTTTTCATCCATGGTGCGTGGGGGAATACGGTGAGTGCTTCTGTTTAGTGCATTTTGACAATCCGAATAAAGTAAAATTTCTTGGACTTGCGAAAAAAGAGGTAATTTTTCAGCTTCTTTTAATACCGTGTAAATGCCGAATAATTCCGCTAAATTATTATCCGCACAATAATAAGTTTTAGATTTTTCAAAAATTTTTTTGTGAGAAGAATTTTTAATAATCACATGGACCCCGGATGTGTGATATTCCTTTCGGGTGGACGCATCCGAATTTAAATAGAGTCTCGGCATCTCTGTTATCTCCTTGAAAGCATTATGCGGAAAAAAGATTTAAAAAAAAGTTAAAATACTTGACATTTTTACATTTTTAAATGTATAAAAAACAAATTAGGAGAATAAATTATGATTGATGAGAAAATAATTAAAGAAATGGCCTTTTGGGTCAGAATGAAGGTCACGGATGAAGAAGCCGAATGGATGGCCAAGCATTTACAAGAACAATTGGATTGGATTAAACATGATTTAATTTGTGATGAGATGGACGGCTTGAAACCGATGGTTTGTCCCGCAGAAGAACCTTTGGTTATGCGTTCGGATGTTGTGTTTGACGGTAATCAACGGCAAGCCGTTTTGGCTAATGCGCCGGCGAAAACCGAAAAGTTTTTTAGTGCACCCAAAATGGTGGAGTAATAAAATGAGTGATTTACATAAACTATCGTTATCAGATACATTAAAAGGTTTGGAAAATGGTGATTTTTCAGCCGTGGAAGTGACGCAAGATTATCTGGATGAAATTGAACGGCGGAAAAATTTAAATGCCTATATTACCGTTTGTGGGGAAAAGGCATTGGAAATGGCTCGGCAGTCCGATCAACGTCGAGCGAATGGAACAGTCGGAAAATTGGAAGGGATACCTTTGGGTATTAAAGATTTGTATTGTACAAAAGGAATACGAACAACCGCAGCTTCTAAAATTCTGTCGAATTTTGTTCCGCAATACGAATCAACCGTCACTCAAAAATTATGGGATGCTGGGGCGGTCTTGTTGGGAAAAACAAATACAGATGAATTCGCAATGGGTTCTTCCACCGCCACTTCTTACTTCGGGGCTTCTTTAAATCCGCATGACGAAACAAAAGTACCCGGCGGGTCTAGTGGTGGTTCGGGAAGTGCTGTCGGCGGTTTTTTGTGTGCCGGCGCAACCGGAACGGAAACCGGCGGGTCTATTCGTCATCCGTCCGCATTTTGTAAAATTGCCGGAATTAAACCGACTTACGGTCGTTGTTCCAGATACGGCATTGTCGCTTATGCGTCCTCGTTGGATACACCGGGACCAATGGCTCGGAATATTAAAGATGCGTCTGTCATGTTGGAAGTGATGAGCGGACATGATCCGAAAGATTCAACTTCTTCTCGTCAAAGTGTGCCGGCTTTCACAAAAGCGTTGGATAAAAATATTAAAGGAATGAAAATCGGAATTCCGAAAGAATATCAGGAAATGATTCCGGATAACTGGGAAAGCGGGTTGAATTTCTTGAAAGAACAAGGGGCGGAATTGGTGGAAGTTTCCTTGCCTCATACCGAAGATGCAGCGGCTTTGTATTATATTATCGCTATGGCCGAGGCTTCATCAAATTTGGCTCGGTATGACGGTATTCGGTATGGAATGCGGGAAGATGGCGATTCTTTAGATGAGCTATATATGAATACGCGGATGGCGGGTTTCGGGGATGAGGTTCGGAAACGGATGATTATGGGAACTTATTTCCTTTCTGCCAAGGGATATGCGGATTATTTTGTGCCGGCTCAAAAAGCTCGCCGACTCATCGCCAATGATTTTGTTCATGTCTTTAAAGATGTGGATGTCTTGGTCGCACCCTCCGTTCCGGTAGAGCCGTTTACGGTGGCAGATGCCATTGCCGGAAAAGCTCAGATTAAATTTAATGATACCTATTTAATGCCATCTTGTTTGGCGGGTGTGCCGGCTGCATGTGCCAATAACGGATTGCAAGTCATCGGAAATTATTGGGATGAGGAACGGGTATTAAAAGTCGCTGATGTATTGGAGGATTTAAAATGAGTTATATTATTCATGGAAAAGATGCAGATTGGGAATTGGTTTGCGGATTGGAAGTTCATTGCCAAATCCTTTCGAAAAGTAAGGTCTTTTCGGGGGCCAGTGCCGAATTCGGCGGAGAACCTAATACTCATGTGGCATTCTTGGATGCCGGTATGCCGGGGCAATTGCCGGTGTTAAATGAAAAATGTGTGGAACAATGTATTAAAACCGGAATGGGATTGAATGCCGTGATTAACAAACATTCCGTGTTTGATCGTAAAAATTATTTTTACGGAGATTTGCCGACGGGATATCAAATTACTCAATTGTTTTATCCGATTGTCGGAAATGGATATATTGAAGTTTTAAATGAAGATAATCAATCCAAAAAAATCCGAGTTGATCGCCTTCATTTGGAACAGGATGCCGGTAAGTCCATTCATGATTTATCGCCGAATTGTTCTTATCTTGATTTTAATCGGGCAGGGGTCGGATTGATGGAAATCGTGTCCTTTCCGGATATTCGTTCACCGGAAGAGGCCGGTGCTTATTTGAGAAAATTACGTTCTATTGTCCGCTATTTGGAAACATGTGACGGAAATATGGATGAGGGATCTATGCGATGTGATGCCAATGTTTCCGTGCGTAAAGTTGGTGAAGAAGGTTTTAGAAATCGGGTGGAAATTAAAAATGTAAACTCGGTGAAATTTGTAATGCATGCGATTGATATGGAAGCCCATCGTCAAGTGGAATTATATGACAGCGGTGCCGATGTCGTACAAGAAACTCGGTTGTTTGATGCGGTGGCAGATGAAACTCGTTCGATGCGTTCAAAAGAAAATGCCTTGGATTATCGTTATTTTCCGGATCCGGACTTGCCGCCGCTTGAACTCAGTGATGAATATATTGAAAATATCAGACGGAATTTGCCCGAATTACCCGAAGCGAAAAAAGAACGTTTTATGAAAATGGGGTTGAGTGAATATGATGCGTCCATTATCGTTGCGGATAAAGAAGTGGCAATGTATTTTGAAAAAGCCTCTGTCGGACACGATATGAAAAAGGTCGCAAACTGGGTTATTGTTGAATTGTTTGCTTATTTAAATAAAAACTGTTTGGATATCGCCGATTCGCCGGTGTCCGCACAAAATTTGGGAAAATTGGTCGGGTTGATTGAAGATGGAACTATTTCCGGAAAAATCGCGAAAGAAGTCTTTGAAGTCATGTGTGAAACACAAAAAGATCCGCTTGATATCGTGGAAGAAAAAGGACTTAAACAAGTTTCCGATGTCGGTGCCATTGAAAGCGTTATTGATCAAATATTGGCAGAAAATGCCGATAAAGTGGCCGAAATTAAAGCCGGTAAGGATAAATTAAAAGGTTGGTTTGTCGGACAGATTATGAAGGCAACGGGCGGAAAGTGTAATCCGGCCTTGGCGAATGAATTGTTGAATAAAAAATTAGATTCGTAAGCTTTTATAATTTTAACCTTGATATTTTGTGATAAAAAAAGAGTGAAAATGAAGAAAATGCTTGACTTTTTCTTCATTTTCGGTTATAAGGCAAAGAGTCGTTGGGACAAGTATATCAAAAAGAAGGAAAAATAAATATGCCAAATCATGCATCTGCAAAAAGAAGAGTTGTTCGCAATAAAAAAGCGGAAATTCGTAATAAATCTTACTTAAGTGCTATTCGTACTTTTGTTAAAAAAGTTGAAAAAGCAATCTTGGGTGGAAATAAAGAAGAAGCTAAAAAAAGTTTCGTTAAAGCCGAATCGGCTTTGAGTAAAGGTGTACGGCACGGCGTTGTCAAAAAAGAAGCCGCCGCCAGAAAAACATCTCGCTTGTCGGCTAAAGTCAAAAAAATGGCTCAATAAAAAGTCCGTTTTTGAAAGAAATTTTTTTTAAAAGAGTTCGAATTTTAATTCGAACTTTTTTTTTCGCATATCCATATATTCCAACGATTCGGGATAGAGAATCGACGAATCACTATATTGGGGATGAAAAAAAATTAACGACTTGTTAACTATTGGAAAAACAATGCTTTACAGATAAAAAAACAAAATATAGGAGCTTGAATCTAAATGTTGCGTCAAGAAAAAAAATTGAATTTTTTGCAAAAAAAATGCTTGTCGAAATGGGGGGAAAAAGATACATTGAGATTCGTAATCAAAAGAATAAAATTGATTATGGCAGATATTCAAAAATCTGTACGGGGGTGGATATATTTTGTAATATTATCCGGTCGGATGTTTTTTATCGCTTCGGGACAGATGTTGTGTATTTGGCGGGAATGTGTCGGTATCTTATATCAAACACAAAAAAGAGGTCGGGGATTAAAAAAAGATTGTCGGGTTTTACAAGAGGAAAAGACAGTTGTTTCAGGGGAAAAAAACAGTCAAAATAAAGGAATAAAAATGGCACAGTTCGGACAAAATTTATTTCAAACTTTACAAGCAGAGGATATCGTGAATGCCTGTGCAACGGATCATGTTTGGAATAAGGTTTTGTCAGCCGTTCAAGCCAAAGGTGATGCCATGTTGTCTAAATGGCTTTCGGATTCGGAACACTCGTATGAAGGCTCTACCGTTGTTTTAAAGGTCGGTGCTCGATTCGTCAAAGACTGGATTGAACAAAAAGGGCTGGATCGGGAATTATTATCTTTCTTTAAAGATGTCGATTCGTCTTTGGAAAAAATTGTTGTTTTGGTGAAATCGGATATGCCTGTGTCAGATGTTCGGGTTGAAAAAGAAGTGCCGGTCCGGCTTGATGAGTCTTCCGTTATGCCGAATCGGGATTTATCTCATGATGAAATTATGCATTTGAACCCACAAATGACTTTTGAAAATTTTGTGGTCGGGACTTCAAACGAATTTGCTTTTTCGGCGGCGAAGCGAGTCGCCATGGATGATACCGTATCATTTAATCCGCTTTTTTTACATAGCTCGGTCGGGTTGGGAAAAACACACCTGTTGCAGGCTATTGCGAATCATATCAAACAAACTCAACCGCATCGGTCGGTTTTGTATTTGTCGGCAGAACGGTTTATGTATTTGTTTATTCAGGCCTTACGGGATCATAAAATTGATTCGTTTCATGAAATATTCAGAAATGTGGATACCTTATTGGTGGATGATATTCAATTTATTTGCGGGAATAAAAAGGCAACTCAAGATGAATTTTTTCATACCTTTAATGAATTGGTTTTACAAGGAAAGCAAATTATTTTGTCCGCCGATAGCGCACCGATGGCTTTAAAAGGAATTGATGAACGTCTTCAAACACGATTAGCCGGTGGGTTATCAGTGGATATTCATCCGACAACTTATGAAATGCGGTTGGCGATTATTCAATCCAAAATCGCGTTGATGAAGGTGAATATGCCCACAGATGTTCAAGAATTATTAGCCGCTAAAATGACGGCCTCAGTTCGTGAATTAGAGGGGGCTTTAAGACGGGTGGTCATGAATCATCAGTTGTTGGGAAGTGAAATTTCCGTTTCCAATACAAAAGCATTGTTGAAAGATATTTTCTTGCAATGTGCAACGCCGGTATCATTGGATGCAATTGTGAAAAAGGTCGCCGAATATTATAATATATCGTTAGAACAGTTGAAATCAACCTGTCGGGACAGACGGTGGGCCAGACCCAGACAAATTGCCATGTATCTATCCAAAATGTTGACGACGAAATCCTTGCCGGAAATCGGTCGGTTTTTCGGACGTGATCATACGACAATTATGCATGCGGTCAAAAATATTGAAAAATTAAAAGGGGAAAGCTTGGATTTATGTCAACAAATTGACTCAATTTCTTCGGCTTTTGAACGTTTATGAGTGATGATTTAATTTTAGATTTTGAAAATGAATTATTGATTGATGCGGATACGGCTTATATCAAAAAGGAAGTCGTTAATCATGAAGAAGTTTGGTCAATATACGGTGCAGACGGTATGGTGGTTGGACAGTCTCCCTCGTCTCAAATGGCGATGATTTTGGCTAATCAATATGATCTTAATGCCTTTATCGTTCAATAACATATCCCTTTATTAAAAAAAATTGGAATGCCTTGACAATAAAATACTTTTTGGATAAAGTCGTCATAAAGGAGCTTGTATGGCACGACAAATTTTAACTTTTTTAATCAGTTTTTTATCATTTATTTTGTTTTTTTATTTATTGATTGCGTTATGGTGGATTATTTTACCGCTGTTATTGGTCGGAATTTTGTTGTCTGTCATAAGAATTTATCAATTTCGCCGAAAATTTAAAATCTTTCAGGATGAATTATATCGTTCGGCACAGCATCAAAAAGATGAAGATGTTATTGATGTTGACTTTAAAGAAATTAAAGAATAATCGAAGTTTCAGATTCTGATTTGCTGTTTTTTCGCCCTTTAAAAAAAAGGCAGTTTTGTGAAATAAGAACGGATTTTCTTGATTTTTTTCAAGAATATGTTATCCTTGTGACCAAAGAAAGGATTTTAAAATGTTTACATTATTTAAGAATAAAAAATATAACGCACTTTTGTCATCATCTTTTTTTGCATCCATGATAGATTCGTTTTTGCGTTTTATCTTTTTACTGATGCCGACATATGCGTTGGTTCGCGGTAATGATTTTTTAGCTTTGGTGGGGGTTAGCGTTTATTTATTTGCTTTTGTTTTTGGGGCGTTGGCCGCCGGACCGTTTTGTGATGCTTATTCTAAATTAAAGGTTTTAAAATGGATGCGGGGATTGGAGATTGCCGTTGTTGTGTTGATGTCCGCCTGCTTGATGACTAAAATTTATTTCATTGTTTTGATTTCAGTGGTCTTGGTCGGTTTTTGTACCGGTTTTTCCTCTATCGTTAATCGCGTGTATTTAAAGGAAATTATGGACGGACGAAAATTGTTGAATGCGAATGCGTTTTGGAGATTTTTTAAATATATTGCATTTACTTTGTCAATGTTCGGTGTCATGTATTTGTCCCGTAAGACGATTAATTCATTGTCTTTGATTTTGGTCGCCTTATCGATTATCAGCTTTTTATTTGTCGCCTTTTTAAAGGAAAAAGCTGTGGCTAAAAAAGAGGGAATAGCTCTTCGGAATCCTTTAAAAGAATTAATACAAACAGCTTTCATTGTTCGTGAAAAAAGAGATTTGCATTTCGTCGTCTTTTCTTTTGCTTTTGTTTCATTTTTGATGGGGGTTGTCGCTTTATCGTTAAAGGATTATTTGGGTAATATTTTATCTGTGGACGATAAGTGTTATCCAGTGATGTTGATTGCTTTCTTTGTCGGTTCTGTTATCGGTGCTTTCTTATGCTCCTTTATTTCATCCAAAAATAAGCAAGGTTTCTTGGCGCCGGTTTCAATATTGGGATTTTCCGTATTTTTATTTGATATTGTGTTGGCATCTCAATCTTTGGGCGGTCTCAGTGAAATTTCATCTTTCCTGATTTTGGGTCGGCGGTTTATTATAGATGCATTTTTCTTGGGATTATGTGCGTCATTTTTTGTCGTGCCGTTCTATACATTATTACAAAAAATGTCAAATGATGAATATATCGGTCGGATTTTTTCGTATGTTATATTTATCAGCTTTTTAGCAATTATTTGTGCTTTCTCGGTCTATTCGGTTCAAAATTTATTTGATATTCACTTGCCATTTATTATTGGTTCATTGGGTGTGATGAATTTATTCTTTGCCTTTTATGCTGCACAATTATTGCCGGTATCAACACGGCGGCGTGTATTTAAAAAGATTTTGAAATTATTCTTTAAAGCCCGTATCGAAGGGTTGGATAAAATCGCATCACTGAAACGGGGGTTGATTATTCCGAATCATACCTCATTTATTGATGCCTTATTGATTTCGGCCTTTATCGATCGGAAAATCGTTTTTTCATTAAATGATCGGATTGCTAAAAAATCTTGGGTTCGGTTTTTCTGTCAATTAATGGAAGTCAAAGCCTTGGATGCGAACTCTCCGATGGCGGTAAAGACAATGATGGAAGAACTTAAAAAAGATCAATTATGTATGATCTTTATTGAAAATATTGTGGAAGATGCCAATGCTCAAAGTAAAATGTATGAAGGTCCGGCTTTGATGGCTTATAAAGCCGGCGCACCGATTATTCCGATTCAAATTGACGGTGCCGAGCATACCATTTTCTCGCGGATTAAACGGAAATCTTATGTTCAATGGTTCCCCAAAATTTCCATGAAAGTTTGGGATCCGGTTTACTTACAAGCCCGAACAACGGAAAATTTCCGTGAAGAACGTAGTCAGATTAGTACGGCTTTATATGATTTAATGTCCGAGTTAACCTTTGCGACATTCAATCGGAATCAAACTTTGCCGGAGACTATTTGTGATACAATGCGGGGTATCGGACGTAATAAATATGTTATGGAAGATACAACCAAAATTCCGCTTAAATTTAAACATGTTTTCTTACGGTCGTTTGTTTTGGGGGCTTTGATGGATCGGGCCTTGCAAGATACCAAAACCGTCGGTGTTTTATTACCGACATCCAATGCATGTGTTTTGACAATGTTGGGATTACAATGCTATGGACGTGTGCCGGCTATGTTAAATATGTCCGCCGGTCCAAATCAAGTTGTTTCGGCTTGTCGGACGGCTGAATTGAGTATTGTTTTAACTTCTAAAAAGGTCGTTTCTTTGGCTAAAATCGATTCTTTAATTGATGCTTTGAAAGAGGCCGGTTTAACGATATTATATTTGGAAGATTTGAAAGAAGATTTAAGATTGAGTGATAAATTGGCCGCTTTATGGGGAATGTATCATCCGAAGAAGTTTATTCAAAAACATCATCGGGGAGCCAAACCGATGGATCCGGCAATTATTTTATTTACTTCCGGATCAGAAGGATTGCCAAAGGGGGTTATGCTTTCACATTACAATATCTTGTCTAATTGTTTCCAAGCGCCGACTCGGGTGAATTTAGATGATCGGGATACTTTATTGTGTTGCTTGCCAATGTTCCATTCTTTTGGTGTGTTGGGCGGATGTTATTTGCCACTTGTTTCGGGGGCTCGGGTTGTTCTGTATCCGACACCGCTTCATTATCGGATTATTCCGGAGCTTTGTGCCAGAAGTCGGGCAACGGTTTTATTTTCAACGGATACTTTCTTGTCGGCTTATGCCAAATGTGCCAATTTATCGGATTTCAACAGTTTGCGGTTGGTGGTTTGCGGGGCTGAAAAATTAAAGGATGCGACTCGTGAAATCTGGTCTGAAAAATTTGGGTTGCGTGTCATTGAAGGCTATGGTGCCACAGAATGTTCGCCGATTATTTCCGCCAACAGCCATATTCAATATAAAAAGGGTTCTGTCGGTCGTTTGTGGACAACAATGAAAATGAAATTAAAAGAAATTCCGGGAATTAAAGATGGTGCCGAGTTGGTCGTTTGGGGTCCCAATATCATGATGGGGTACTTAAAGGCTGATAAACCGGGCGTTTTGCAACCGCCTGCCGATGGTTGGTATGAAACCGGTGATATTGTCACCGTGGATGAAAACGGATTTATTACAATTATCGGTCGTTCAAAACGATTTGCTAAAATCGCCGGTGAAATGGTATCTTTGGGAGCCGTGGAAGAAGTTATTTCCAAAAATTGGCCGGACTTTGTTCATGGCGCCGTTAATATTCCGGATGATAAAAAGGGTGAAAAAGTCGTCTTAATTACGACTTGTGCCGATATATCTTCGGAAGCATTGATTGAGGCTTTCCAAAAATCGGGAATGTCGGAACTTTGTGTGCCGAAAAAGATTATCTTTACGGTTAATCCGCCGTTGTTAGGTAGCGGTAAGTTTGACTATGTCAAAGCCAAAGAAATGGCATTAGCCGACGATAAATCAGAATAACGGTCTGGGATCTTGACTGGGCATATTCCAGTGGCGAACAAAATTTTCCAATTCTTTGTTCGCCGCTGTGGGGAGTATAATTTGAATTGTTCCCAACAGATCGCCTTTTGATGCGATTCCTTTCCCCTTCAAACGTAAAACTTTTCCGCTGGATGTGTTGGGCGGTATTGTTAATGAAACTCGTCCCGTTAATGTCGGAATGGTTATTTTTGCTCCCAAAACAGCTTCTTTAAGTGTTATGGGAATATTTAAACGAACATCCAAGTTGTCTCGGGTAAAAATCGGATGTGACAAAACATGAATTTCGATTAAAGCATCTCCCGGATTAGATGTTCCTTCGCCTTGCCCTTTTAGGCGTAAGGTTTGACCGCTTTCAATACCCGCCGGTATTTTAATTTTAATTTGTTTTCCGGATGATAAGCGGATAGATGTTTCTCCGCCGATGGCTGATAAGATGAAATCAACACTTAATGTGTATTTAACATCGGCCCCTTTGGGATTATAGGATGATTTGGTTGAACGGGATCTAAATAAGTCTTCAAATCCGCCCGATGACGAAAAACCGCTGAAAATATCTTCAAAATTAAATCCGCTGAAACCACCGCCGGATGATGAATAGTATTGATTATTTCCGCCGGAATATCCCTGTCCGAAGCCACCGGATGAAAACGGAGAAGTGGGTTTGCCTTGATCGTCGATGAGGCCTTGATCATATTGGCTCCGTTTTGTTTTATCCGATAAAATTTCATAAGCACCGGAGACTTCTTTGAACTTTGCTTCGGCTGTTTTATTGCCTTTATTTGTGTCCGGATGGTATTGTCGGGCCAGTTTGTGATAGGCCTTTTTTAATTCCGATGATGAAGCGTTTTTGTTGACGCCCAAAATTTTATATAAATCTGCCATAAAATATCCTTTTTGCTTACATATTCTTATATATAGTATAAAATTTAAAAAAATCCATAGCTTTTTTTTAAAAAAAAGGATATAGTCTGTTTATGACAGAAAAGACAGCTCAAAATCAGGCACTCGTTAAAACAGCAAGCTACGCTTCCATATCCGTGGCATTCTTTTTAATCATGTCCAAAATTATTGCATATTGTATGACGGCATCATTAGCTGTTTTGTCCACCTTGATTGATTCGGTTATGGATTTATTGGTATCGGCAATTAATTATGTATTTTTACGTCAATCATTAATGCCTCCGGATAAAAAACATACATTCGGACATGGAAAAGCCGAAGCCATGGGGGCTTTTATACAGGCTCTTATTTTGGTCATATCCGGAATATATTTAATCAAAAAAGCCATTCAAAGTTTTTATTCTGGCAATCAAATTCATGATATTCAGGTTGGGGTGGTTATTATGGTTATGGCAATCATTTTAACGGGTATGTTGGTTGGATTTCAATGTTATGTGATTCGGCGGACAAATTCATTAGCCATTCGAAGTGATTATGCTCATTATGTCGGGGATATTTTAATGAATACCGGTGTTATTGTTTCAATGCTTTGTGTCAAATTTTTAAATATATTTTGGGTCGATGTTTTATTTGCACTTGGAGTCGGAATTTATTTATTTAAATGTGCCATTAAAATTTTTAAAGACAGTTATGCGATTTTGATGGATGCCGAATTAGATCGAAAAATGATACATCAGATTAAAAAAATTATTTTAAATGATAATCGGATTTTGGGATTTCATGAATTAAAAACCCGTTCCGCCGGACAAAAAATATTTATTCAGTTTCATGTTCAGTTTCCAAAAGAAATCAGTCTTGAAAAAGCACATAATATTGCCGGCGAAATTAAATTTAAAATTCTTGAAAAATATCCGATGGCGGATGTTTTAATACATACTGAAACAATCAAGGAATAAGGAGGATTTGTTATGGTTAAAGTTGTGGAACAATCATTCAAAATATTAACCCCTATTGATGCAGACAGCGTTCTACGGCATATTGAAATGTGTGGTCGCACCTGTTATCAATCTTTTGATAAGATCAGCGAGGATAGTCATTTAAAATTCGCAAAACATATCATTGATCGTCATCATGAATCGGTGATTGAGCATTTCTCGGTTTCCGTTCGCTTTATCGTTGATCGGGCCATTGCCAATGAATTGGAACGGCATCGTTTATCTTCTTTCAGTCAGGAATCGACTCGCTATTGCTGTTATTCAAAGGATAAATTCGGTCAAGAAATTACGGTGATTCCGCCCATAGAAATTTTGCCGGATACACCGGCCTTTTCAATTTGGTTAGAGGCTTGTCAACAAATCGAGAAAAAATATTTTGAGTTAATTCAAAACGGACAAAAAGCAGAAAATGCACGGGCAGTCTTACCATGTTGTTTGAAAACCGAAATGGTGATGACGGCTAATTTAAGAGAATGGCGACATGTGTTTAAAATGAGATGTTCGGATGCAGCTCATCCAGATGTTCGGTTTTTAATGCGGGATTTAAGAGATACTTTTAAAGAAAAAATTCCATTAATTTTTGACGATTTGGTTGATTAAAATGTCTATGGATGAATTTTATCATATTATCGCCGGATATTGTGTCATACGAGGGGTTTTATACCTTGTTTTTACAAAATTAACTTTGAATTTTTCGTTAAATATTTTACTTAACTCAACTGAAAATCAAGTCAAAGAAATCGGTCTTTTAATGTTGGGAATGGCTTTGGTGATTATGGCTTTAACGGCTTAAATCGGACAAGCGTTTTTTTGTTTGTAATCCGTTTCATCAATATCTACCCAACGGCAAATGTCTTTGATATATTGATTTTTTTCCGATAAGCCGTTCACAATTAAATCCAAAACAATCGGATCTTTTTGATAATTTGTATGAGCTTTCAGCGGGTTTGAAATTTGTCCGACGCCTAATAAGTCCGTCGGTTTATTCGTGACAACGGATACATTGGATATATTCGGGCATAATGACGAATCAATATAGCTGTCACCAGCATCCGGTGTCAAGGAAAATGACAATAAATCATTCGGGTCCGAAAAGGCAACGATATTTAATTTTTGAAACAGACGATGTTCGTATTTCGTACCGCCTTCCCGACAGAAACAAGGGATTTGACCAATATGGGCGGGTAATTTACGTCCCATTTGCAATAAAGGTAATTGATTGGCTAACATATAGATTGTTATTTCTTTTTGTTGAAGGGTTTTTAAGATTTGATTGGCTCGTTGTTTTTCGGTTAAATCTTCTAGTTTTTCGGATATATATTGAAGTGAATCAATCACAATTCGTGAGCCCAACGATGCCGTAATAAATGTAAAATTGTCATTATCCAAATGGCTTAAAATATGAGCCCCTTGTTCCAGACAGGCTCGGTTTTCAACTTCATTTAACTCGTTGTAATCATAACTGGTCATCCAACAAAAGGATTGGACGGTGGATTTTAAGATTAAATCTCCTTTGGGTCCCAAATAAATCATCGGATCAGGAATGGTTTGATCAACCAATCGTTTTAAAGAGTTATTCATCGAAGCTCGGGAAGCGGAATATTCACGGTTAATATCATAGATTAAGCGTTCCTTGTCCGGTGCGGTTAATGTCCCCCATGTTTGTTCGTAAAAAATGACTTCTTGATTGGTTTGGGAATTGCTGAAACGGTAAATGCGTAATGTTCCGACATCTTGCCCGTCTTGGCTTTTCATATTGATTTGTTTATAGTTGCGGTCTTGTTTGTCCATGCCCATGCGTTTGGTTAATTCCAACATAAATGCTGTGGAATGACCCGGTAAGTGATTTCCGATACCGTGTGTTAACATTATTTTGGTGGTCTTTATGTTTGTTTTAATTCCAGGGAAACCATCGGACCAAATTAAGCATTCGGGTTTATATTCTTGATAATCATCCCGTCCCAATATCCCTTCGACAATGCCTTTCCCGAAACTGGAACAGCCACATAATAACAAACAAATCAATAAAAGTTTTTTCATTTTCAATCCTTATTTTTATTATATTATAAAATTTTTATTTCTTTTTCAAGAGGGCAAAATAAAAACCGTCGGTGTTTGTTGTTTGGGGAGATAAATGTTTTTGTTCTATCAGCTCAAATTCTTTATTTTCAGATAAAAATAATTTAATTTGATCTTCGTTTTCTTCCGCTAAAAGTGAACAAGTCATATAACATAAAAAACCACCTTTTTTTGTGATGGCGGTACATTGGTTTAAAATAGAGGATTGAATTTGTTTCTTTTTATCCAAAATGTTTTGTGTTAAGTGCCATTTTTGATCCGGAAAACGTCGCCATGTTCCTGTCCCCGAACAGGGAACATCCGCAACAACAAGGTCAAATTCTTGATTAATTGGGGCGGTTGTTGTTTGAATAATATGGATGCCGGATCTTTGACTTCGTCGATTTAATTCGGTCAAACTGGTCCATGAAATATCATGCGCAACGATTTGTCCGGTGTTTTGCATCATTTGGGCAATGGCCAAAGATTTGCCGCCCGCACCGGCACAATAATCACAGACCTTCATATTCGGCTTTATCGGTAAATAATAACATAAAAGTTGAGACCCTTCGTCTTGGACTTCAAGCATACCGCTTTTATATAAATCCAGAGTGTTTAAATCTAACCGTTTAAACAGACGAATCCCCCATGGAGATAAGTGTGTTTTTTCGCATTCAATTCCTTGTGTTTTCAGCTTGAAAATTATCTCATCTCTGTTCCCGACGGCTCTTAAAATCACATCTGCCGGATGAAAAAAACAGTTCAGTTCATCGGGGGGAATTTTCCCCCACAGAAATTCAGGACATTCCAGCCGAACCCACGGCGGCATATCGGATTTTTCCGGTATTTGGGTTTCTAGATAGGTTATCCAATCCGAAATGTTTGAAGATAAAAAGTTGAGATGGGCCCAGTGGCGAAGTGCATAAAAAATAACTTCGGATATTTGACGGCGGGATTTAGAACCGATTTCATGATGGGCTTTGAAAAAAGAGCTGATGATTTCTCGGACGGGCGAAGAAGACTGTCTTATTTTATCCAGAAGTTCGGAGATATAGGGCGTATTATACATTCTTTATTCCGATAAACGTGTCATTTTTAAAAATTTTTCTTTGCGGTGTTTTAAAATATAGTCCGATGTTTTATTTTGAAATAAATTCATATAACGGATGAGTGCTTGCCCGACCGCATCAATGACTTCGGTTTTATTGCGATGAGCCCCACCGAAAGGTTCGGGTATAATCTCGTCAATCAATTTGAACTTTTTTAAATCATGGGCAGTTAATTTGAGCATGCCGGCCGCTTGGGGTGCTTTGGATGAATCTTTAAATAAAATGGAGGCACAGCCTTCGGGCGAGATAACGGAATAAATGGCATATTCAAGCATCAAAATGACATTGGCACAGCCTAAGGCAATAGCTCCGCCGGATCCGCCTTCGCCGATTACAACGGTATAAATCGGAACTTTTAATTGCAGTGAAGTCATCATGGAATCGGCAATGGCTTTCCCCTGTCCCCGTTCCTCTCCCTCCATTCCCGGATAGGCACCGGATGTGTCTATAAAGGTGATGACGGGAAAATTAAATTTTTCCGCCAGTTTCATCAAACGGATGCTTTTGCGATATCCTTCGGGTTTAGCCATTCCAAAGTTGTGTTTCAGTCTTTCGGCGGTCGTGTGTCCCCGTTCATGTCCGATAATCATAACGGTTTGGCCGTTGAATTTTCCAAGTCCGCCGATGATAGCCGGATCATCGCCGAACAGACGATCACCGGACAGGGGGACAAAATCGGAAATGAGATTCTTAATGTAATCCAATGTTTGCGGACGACTTTCGTGTCGAGCGATGGATACTTTTTGCATCGGAGAAAGTTTTTTATACGCCTCTTTGGTTTTGTTTTTTAATTTTTCTTCCAATCGGATAATTTCGGATTTAATATGTTCATCCGACGAATCCGCTTGATAAAGCTTCTTTAATTTTTCTTCCACTTCCAATATGGTTTTTTCAAATTCCAATGTACTCATGTTTGTTATTATAACTTTTTTATCAAAAATAGTCAATGGCTTTATCTGATTTGGTTTAAATTGTCAAATATTCCATCAAATTGACAAAAAACATATTTTGGTATATAATATCGTCATTTTGGGAGTTTCGAATAGAGATGTTATCTTTGTCCGCTGATTTATATAAGTATCAAAATAATGATGAATATGTTCGGCGAAATTTAGCCTCTTTTCTTTTGATGCAATTATATTCTCCGGTGGTCATCAAACAGATGGCGGTTTTCGGGGCGTCATTAGATGATTTTTTTATTCAAAATACACCGCCCAAGATGTGGGATTTGGCCCAAAAAAGTCCGTTGATGAAGGATGAAGATATTCAAACCGAAATTAATCGCTTTTGGACAAAGAAAGCGATAAACGTATTAAGCGGATATCAAAACTGTTCGTTTCCGATAACAGATGATTTGCGAATTGATGTGCGTAAAGAAAACTTTTTATCCGATAAAGGGGAAAAACTTTTACAAGAACTTTTGATATCGGATGTTTCCCGTCATTATACAGATAAAGCTTTTTTCGCCGGAAATAAAATTTTTCTGGATTTGGATTTGTTTCGTGATTTTTCCTATTTGAAAAAAATTGATCCGATTATTCGAGTTGGCAGTTATGACCCTTATTGGCCGGAAGGTTCATCTTTCCCGCTGATTTTATCGGCGTCATCCGGATGTTATAACCGGTGTATGCATTGTCTGTATGAAGCCGAACCCAAAGTCCGGCATATGCCATATCCGGTATTTTTAAAAATGTATCACACTTTGGGGGATGGCGAATCATTATTAACTTATGCGGATTCTGATCCGATATCCTATTACGACCCGATTATAGATGCGGATGCCGGTGATTTATTTATCGGAATTAAAAGTCGGGGGTGGCAAATGCCTCGGGACTTTATTACAAAGGGGATTTTAAAGGAAAGAGATAAATCCGCCTTACTCAAAATCGCTTTAATCAGATATCAAATCGGTTTGTCTTTGGTTGGAATTGATGGTGAAGTGACTGAAAAAAATCTTAAACGTGTCCGTGAAAGTTATCGGATTTTATCTAAAACAAAAGTCGGGGCTCATGTGCGTTATTATCATGAAAAGGATGGACATTGTATTGATATGGAAAAGTGGTTGGCGGAAATCCCCAATTATTCAGATATCGTGGTTTTGCCCGTCGGACGGGGACGGTTTTTGAAAAATACATCCTCACGTCCGTTTGATGCCAAAGATTTTGTTGTAGATGCTTGCGGTGATTTATTTGATGTATATTATAAAGAAAATCGATTCGTTTGGCAAAAAATGGGGTCTTTGTTAAATCCGAATGATGTGCAAAAAATAAAGGAAGTGCCTATTCGTCATCCGTCTCGGGATTATCAGGGATGTTTAATCGGAAAATGGAATTTTTCGCATTTCCTGATTAATGATCATCAAAAGTCTTGACAAACGAACGCACTTTTGGTATAAGGAAAATGTTATGTCAAATTTAAGAAATTCTTTTATACGATTTTTCGGATTTCCGTTTTTTACTTTGAAAACGGAAAGGGTTTCTTGTTTGAAATAAATTAATTAACTTGAAAAACAAATGCGGACTCTTTCTGATTAAAACAGAAAGAGTTTTTTTATGGAGAAAAAAATGAACAGTGTCAGTGACCATATAATTTTAAAGGCAATACCGGCTTTGAATAAAATATATCAATCAGATTCTATTTTAAATTATTTTAATGCAGAGCTTGGGGCTTTTAATTTTAATGATCAAACGGTGGAAAAGGATATTTTAACGGATTGTATTTATCGGGCGGTTCACAGATTATATGGGGCAGTGAAGGCTGATGCCGTTAGAGCTCAATTTCAAAAGATGTCTGTGGTCGAAACCGGAACTCATTTATCCTTTTTACGGGATTATGACAATATAGAAAAAGACAGCTTGCGGTCTCGCTTGAATCAAAATGTTATTATTTCGGCGGCATTGATGGAACGATTGGGGCAGAAGTATCATATCGGATTATATGGAAGTAATGTGGCACTCAGCAGTTCTTGCAGTGGCGGTTATTTCCAATTGGGAGATGATTTGTTCCCGGTTAACGGTGTTCGCTTAATGCAACAGGCTCCGTTATATAAAGCACCAGCCATATCATCGGAATATGCTCATGTGGCGGTGATTAAAATTGCTCAATTTAAAATGTTGGCTCCTCTTTTAGACCAAAATATAAGTCATTTGCCCGATAGTCCGGAAAAAAACCTTAAAAAGAAAATTCAAAATATTCTAAATCAAATTATTGTGGCGTCGGACAGCCCTAAAAATAATCCGGCAAACATCGGACAATTGTTAGATCGTTTGAATCCGGTTAATCGTCAGCAAATTGATCAAATGATGAACGAGTTCAATTCAGAGTGTCAGAAAAAATATCATCGAACATTTGATGATGTGGAAAAGGAATACCAATCTTTGAAAAAAATTTTTGATTTACAGAATGTATCTTTAAGTCATCAAGTGGCGTTAATTCAAAATAATCAAATCAATCAAATATTGGATGGTATGGATATTGAGCAAATATCTTTGGATGGCTTTGATATCGGGCGAGATTTTTTTGCTCAGGCTTTGAAAAATCCAAATTCAGTTTGGTATAAAATTTTTTCAGACGACAAAATGATGCAAAAATTCCAACAAGGCTTTATCGGAATACGGGGAAGTTGGAAAGAGGGGGAAGCACCGTTTGATTATGTGGCTTCAAAGAAAGATTATGTTAAAATTAATCCTTTGCCTGTGAAGGCTATGGTGGCACAACCTCAAACCTTGGCCGATGCTTTGGATCGGGGTGAAATCGTTCCGTCTTGTGCATTGTTAATGATGGGTTTCCAGAGTGCTTTAACGGTGGCTCATGGCGGATATTTCCAGACGGTTTATTCTTCTAAAATCAAAAAGTCTTTTTGTCATTTCCTGTCAGAGGCTGGTATGCACGGATATTCAAAAAAAATCGAACCGATATCGGCGGATATTGCCTTATTATCTTTGTCAGCGATGAATGATGATGATCATCTGCCGATGAAGTTATCCGAAATTGCTCGGATGAATGAGGCCGACAGATTGCGGTGGATTCGATCTGTTCCGGATATGTCCGGACAGGAATTAGTGAAAAATGCTTTGCCCGTTTTAAATACTTATTTGAATAAAATGGCTCCGGGATATTTGGAAAAGGAAGCCGGTACAGCGGTGCAAAAAATCACACAACATCTTTCCCCCATTATTCAACGTGTTGATGATAAAATAAAAAAAAGATAAACATATAATTTTATTTGAATAATTTATTTTTTTATGTATAATAAAATTCTAACGAAAGGATTAAACATGAAAAAAATTATTCATTTGGCTGTTTTGTTGGCTTTGTTGGTTTCTCTTTCAGCTTGTATGGGCGAACGGGGATATGTCGGAAGTCAAAAAGTTTGTAAAAACCAAGCATTCTTAGGAATTTCTATTATTGAAATCGTATCTCCTTGTTCTCGATAAGATGGTTTTATAAGGGAGCGGAAGCTCTATTAAAATAAAATTTTCTTGACTTTTTGTCAAAAATCGTGTATAAGGAAATCAAAAGGGGGAAAGTGTATCTTTCCTCCTTTTTTGAATCTCTGTTTAAAAACAGAGATTTTTTTTATTTGAAAGGATTTATAATTATGAGTGAACATGTACAAATTTCAGGTATCCTTCCCAGAAAAAGGTATATTTCAAATGGGACGGATAATGTTTTTGAATTTCCGTTTGCTTTTTTTGATGAAAAAAATATTAAGGTTTATATCGGATCTGTTTTACAAGATGCGTCTGCATATACGGTTTCGGATGTTAAAGAAAACAATGGCGGAAAAGTTATTTTTGAAAAAGCACCGACACAAGGTGAAGTTATTACAATTGTTCGGGATTTGGTTATTGAAAGGACTTCTGATTTCCCCATCGGTGGCGAATTTAATGCCAATACATTAAATGATGAGTTGGATTATCAGACAGCTTGTATTCAACAAGTCGCAGACAGTATTAATCGAACGATGGTTTTGCCGGCTTATGTTGCAGGGGATGGCGTGAATTTAAGCTTGCCCACACCAGATGCTGGTAAAGCAATTATTTGGAATGAAGATGGGACAAATTTAAAAAATTCAATATTGAATGTGGATGATTATAATCAAAAATTGACAGAAGTTATTGAAGCTGAACAAAATGTATCCGAAATGAGTTCGCGGGCTGTAGAAGCTGAATTAAAGTCAAAGGAATATTCGGATATTGCTCTTCAAAGTATGACGGATAAAATGGATAAAGATTTATCCAATATACCTCTTTCAACAAGGGTGATGATGACAAATTATGCGTTTCCGTCGGATGAGTATGTTGATATATCTCTTTCTCGGGTCGTTAATATGTCATATACTGCTCCGGCAAATGGTTTTATAAGTGTATTTGGAACAACAACCTCAACAACTCAATCTGTGATTGAAATTCAAAATTATGGAACGGAGGGGGAAGAAATGATTGGATTTTATCGGGTTGATTGTCATACAAATTCACAAATTTTAGGGGGGACTTTGCCATGTAAGGCTGGTGATCATTTAAATTTATATACTTCATGTGGAAAAAATACATCGGCTCGGTTTGTTTTTGCAGTGGGAGAATTAGAATGACTATTTTTTATAATTTAAACGAAGATGGAACAGTTTATTTATCAACACCATTTGCTCGAGTGGCTAAAAATTTATCACTAACGCTTCAAACAGAGGAAGAAATTGTGCTTGCTTCGGATGGACGGCGTTATTTAAAAAGTATGGCTCCGATAGAGGAAGATATTTCAGATACTGAAGCTTAAAAAGGAAGATGCGTCGGGTTATTTCGACGCATCTTTTTCATAAAAATCCGGCTTTTTCTCATCCCAATTTATATTTTCTTTGCGAATGGTGGCGGGTATCCCCGCAATCAAACAATTCGGTTTGGTAAATTTTTTGGTGACGATGGATTTTAATCCGACGACACAATTATCCGGAATGGAGGTGTTTTTCATAACAGTCACATCATGTCCCAGCCAAACATGGTTGCCGATTTCAACGGATGTGGCTTTATTGATAACATTATTATCCATATCTAATACCGAATGTTCATCCGTGCATCGAATTTCGATATTCCAAGAAAACATGCAATCTTTCCCTATTTTTATGGAAGTATTATCTTCCAAAAATGGGAAAAAGGCGCCATTACAATGTGTGTTTTGACCCGATGAAAATAAACAATTATTAGTCAAACGGTTCCCATCAGAATACCCCATTTGAATATTGTAAATCATCTTTCCACTATTAATCTCTATGGTATTATTATCTCCATAAATACAGATAGTTATATCTGAATCAATATCAATATCGGATGCAATTTTAATAGTATTGCCTTTCCCGATAATTTTTATTTTTATCTGTCGATCTATTGGGACCGTGATTTTATTTTGGGTCAAGTCCGCTTTGATTTTAGAAATAAAAATTTTATGTTTGTTTAAAAATTTATTTCTTTTATGTTTGATCGGAATTAAATAAGAGATTAACCTTATAAAAAATTTTTTCATTAAAATCCTTTATTTTTTATGTTTATTTTGACGATTAAAACTAAAAACTTTAATTCCCATAATATATATTCGGATACGTCCAGTATGGGATCTTGTTTTTTTGAATAAATAAAAATTTCGTGGAAATGAAAATTTTTCTATTTGGGAAATAGATGATAATTTCCGTGGGCATTCTGGATATGGATAATAATGATTTGTATTATATTCAACCTTGTCTAAATTTAAGTTGGATTTAATCAATTCTTGATAAGATTTAAAAGTCGATAGTTTATGTTCTTTTAATGCTTTATTCTTTTGTTTAATATTTTGAATAAGATTATTAAATATTTTCTCAACTTTACTAAAACTCATGTTACAGTTAATAAATTCAGATAAAAAACCCTCACAAGTATCTGATCGGATATCGTGAGCTACGCAAATGTTCGGAATATTTAAGGAAGATGATATGCCACATCCATGAACACGTGAAGATATAACTAAATCAAATTTCTTATAAATTTCAATATATTCAGTTGATCTGAATGAATATAAAATCGGAATATTATATTTATCAAAAAGTTGATGAGCAATCGGCAATTCATCAATATAATGACAAATAATTGAAAAATTATATTTATCTTGATATTTTTTTATTAATTTGGGATATATATCGGATATATAATCAAAAGTTTCCTGATTTATTTCCGTATGAACGACCGTATTTTTTAGGGAAACGCCCATGCAAAGTCCAATATTTTTTACCTTGGAAATTATTTTTTCTTCGCCAAATGGGACAGAAAGCAATGCCGGGCAAGGAAGATAATATGTTTGACGTATTTTTGTCCACGGGTAATTTAAAATAGTTTTAGAACGAACGGTTATTAAATTTGATTTTTCAATAACTTCTTTCATAAATGGCATGGGTTCTCCGTCCATTTTATCTCCAATGCCCAGCATCAGGGTGGGTATTTTATTTTTTATAATGTGTTCATATAAGTTAGTACATCTGGGAGAAAAATTCTCAGGAGTTCCCGCAAAAACGGCTAAATCAACAAAAGATAAATCTGTGTCAAATTTTACTGAATTATCAAAAAAGCCGATATTTAGTATATTTAATTTTTCTTCCAGTTTTTTTGATAATTGTAAAGGATATTTCATTGTTTTTAATTCTTTGGGAATATAGGATTGTCGAATATCCGGATTTCGATTATAGATTAAAGGAATCTGATTTGGGAAAAAGGGTTTAAGGATATTTTGAACTCCCATTAAAATAAACTCATCCCCAGGATTCCAAGAGTAAGTAGAGTTATATAAGATATTTTTATATGTCATTTTAACCTTTTTTAAAATTATGTTTTTCGGTGAAATAATTTAATTATTGTTAAAGGATATTCCTTTCTTTGATTTTATTAAACACAAGTTCGGGGGTAATCGAGGCCATACAAGGAGTGGGATAGGTGTTTTTAAGACAACATGTTGTCCAGTTTCGTAAAATCCACTCGCAAGATATATGACAACCCTCCCCTTTGATGTTGATGTTTTTATCATATCCGAAGACGTCCGGAGACGTCGGACCAAATAAAACGATGCTTGTCCCACCGTTTATCACTCGCCGTAAATGGACTAATCCACCTTCGCAATCAATATGAAGTTGGCTTAATTTTAATAAGGCGCAAATTTCTAAAAAGTTCGTTTTATTCGCTAAATTGATATCGCATCCGATTAGGGGTTTTATTTTTTTAGGTTCAAATCCAATCTGAATAATCGTATAATCGGGATATTCTTTTTTCAGCAGGGATATTAATTTATTGTAATTGGTTAATGGCCATAATTTGGTGCTTTTCCCATAGGCCGATCCGACAGATCTGTTGACGGTAATGATTTTTTCTTTCGGTAATTTAAATTTTTGAATCAGAGATTGTGTATCTGGGGTTATAAAGTGATAGGTAAAATCCGCTTTTATACCCAAAAGACCGCCAAGGTCAGCCTGTTGTATTCGTCGGCGACCCTGCATCAAAGAAAATTGATTGGTTAAGCTGTCAATGACTGGAGTATATTTGAAAAAATTATAATTTTCTTTCTTAAAATCCAGATAATAATCGAAAATTTTAACCAGTTTGGGGGCGTATTTTTTAACATTTTCCCGATTGTATCTTTTAATTTCCGGTAATCGATTGATAACGCAAATCAAATCGTAAAAATATTCGTTCAATGGGGGATTCAAATCAGATATAATTAAATTATTTGGAAAAATATTTTGAAATAAAAGTGATGTATTCGATGTATTACTTTGCTTGGATATATAAATATCAACTTGTGTTTTGTCAGGATTCGTCTTTTTAAGCAGTTCGGATAAATAATTAATCGCAATTAATTGATCTCCTAATCCGCCGGTTATTCCAAACGCCAAACGAAAGGGTTTATCCGATTTTAATTTTGTCGGGACATCTTGAACAGCTGGTTTTAAATCGGATTTAAACAAACATTTTAATGTCCACCAAAATATTCTCAGGTTTGCTTTTTTGGGTTGTTCCGAATAAATATAACTGTATTTCGTAATTCGTTTGCGCAGTTTAGAAAAATAATCCATTATATCTCCTTCGCTTCTCTTTTATATTTTTTTATATATCATGTCAAGAAAAATCCCCTGATGTGGTTCAGGGGATTTAAAATAAAAACGGATTACTTTAAGGTACAAATGGTGCGGACTTGTTTGGTCAACGCATAGTTATATTCTTCACCATAAGCCTTGGTATTAAAGGTGATTTTTAAACTTGTTCCGCTTTTTTGAATGGAAATCGTGGCTTGAGCATAGTTTTTTTCGCCTTCAATAAAGGATTGTTCTCGTTTTAAAATTTCCTTTTTAGATGTGGTAAAGGTATAGTTTTTGGTTTCGCCGTTGACCAATACATTTTCAATTGTGTTATTCTTAAAGGAAATTTTGGTTTGTGGCGTGATTTTAAAACTCATTTGGACAGGTGTTGTACCGCCAATTGCCGAAGTCATATCCATTGTAAATGTATCACGGAAATATCCTTCATCGTTTAACATATTCGGGACTAATGTGATGACGGCCTCATCTTTGGCGGTGGCTTTATCGGTTGATGAAGATACAGTTCGATGTTGAGTATTGTCAGAAAATTCAACAGTTAAAGCACTTAATTGGTTGCCAGAGGTTTTGGTGTGAGTTTCCTTAATATAGCTTCCGTCAAAACAAGCATTGATTTTGTTATAACAAGTTCCTTCATATGTAATTTGATCTGATGGACAAACACATGATTTTCTGTCTTTGCTGACCGTTTGCCCTTTCGGACAGCCACAGGCCTTCTTCGAAAAATCATATTTAATTCCGGCAGGACAATTTGTTAAAACCATGTCGCCCTTCCATCCGCAGACATCACCTTTACTACAACCGCCTCCACCATGATAATCGTGGGCGTAAACCGAAATTTTTTCTCCGGCTTTTAAGGTGAGTAAATGACGGTTTTTAACAGAATAATTCGAATCAGGTGAATAAGGAGTTACGGTTCCGTCTTGGGAGTGAACCGTAAAGCGATCATCAATTTTCCCGTTTGCCCAAAGTTGGTAATCACAAGAATATGGACCGATGTCCGCAATATGATATTCTTTCGTTCCGCAAGCACGACCTCTTTTTGCATAAGAGGTTTTTGTTTGAATATTGATTTCATCCAAACAGCCTTGAACACATTTTTGGCTTACCGTATCATAATGACCTTCATCACATTCGCAAGTCGCACTTTTGGTATTAAAAGTCATCCCTGACGGACATGAAACATCACAATTCAATTTTTCAATTTGATATGTAATTGTTCCGGCATTATCACTGCACGGTTTATCCGGCATCATCAGGTAAAAATCTTGTGCTTTATGGATATAATGAATTGTGGAGATTTGGTGCATTTTTTCTTGATATTTCACAAAATCGTTTGTGTACCACTTCGGGGTATAAACTAACCCTAACTCTTCGTAATCGGCTTTGTTGGTCAACAAAACTCTCGGAACAGAATATTTATATTCTTTTTTATTATAAGTCATATAACCACTGTTATATCCGATTCGATAAACTCCCGGTTGAAGTGTAAATTTATTCGAATAGTATGTGCAAGAACCACTGTTGGAACTTTCCGTCTTTATCGAAATGGTTTTTTTGTCGGATACACAGGAAGAACAGGTGCCCGTGTCCTCATCATACAGAGTATTTTTGGGGCATTGACATGTCGCCGTTTGAGTATTAAAAGTCATTCCTGACGGACATGAAGCTTCACAAATCAGTTTGTCGATATTATATGTAATTGTTCCGGAATTATCATTACACGGTTCATCCGGCATCATAATATACATATCTTGGGCTTTCGATATAAAATGATCTTGATTCGAACGAGAAATAATTTCGGATTTAAAGGTTTCAAAATCATTTGTTCGCCATTCACTTTGATCCAATTCCCCATCATTTTTATATTCAAATGCTGGTTGTTTGTAATTCCCCTTGTTGGTAAAGAAAACTTTCGGCATCGCATATTTGGCATCACCGGACCAATAAGTCATTGAACCGTCATTATATCCAACCCGATAAACCCCCGGTTGAAGCGTAATTTTATCTGAATAGTATGTGCAAGAACCACTGTTGGAACTTTCCGTCTTTATCGAACGGGTTTGCCTTTCTGAAACACAAGTCAAACAAGTATTTGTTGTCTTGTCGTAAATACTGTTTGAACCACATTCACATATTCCTTTATCAAAGTCGTATTTGACGCCGTCTTGACAGTTGGTCAAGACAACTTTACCATCCCAACCGCAAACATCTAAATGTGTGTCTTGGGCGTAAAGAGAGACTTTTTCACCGGCTTTTAAAGTGAACAGAAGACGATTATTAACATAGATGACATCCCAAGCTTCAATGCCGGCTTTTCGTCCGTCCGGATTATATGTTTTTTGGGTACCGTCGGCATAAACGGCCAAGAAACGATCGTCCACCCGTCCGTCAACCCAGACTTGATAATCACAGGAATATGGACCCATTTCGGAAATTAAGTATTTTTGACCGGCACAACCGTTTCCTCGTCTGGCATAGCTTTTTTCGGTCGATAATTCTATTTTATCCGGACAGGCATTTTCGCATTGCTTCTTTTCAAAGTCAAAAACACTTCCTTCCAGACAATTCGCCAAGACCAATTCTCCATCCCATCCGCAAATGTTCTTACCCGTGTCTTTGGCGTAAATGGTGGCTGATTTACCCGCAGGTAATGTCAATAAATGGCGGTTCTTAACATAGTAAATATAATCGTTTTTAAATTCGCCGTTTTTAAATTCACCATCCCGTTGGTATGATTGAGTTTTTCCGTCTGAAAATTCAACAAAGAATTCATCATCAATTCGTCCGTTAACCCAAACTTGCTTGTCGCAAGAATATGGTCCGACTTTGGTGATTAAATGTTTTTTGTTCGTACAATCATCACCTCTTTGATCAAATGTTTTTTCGGTCGCAATATAAACAGGTTGGTTTTGACAAACATTGATACATTTGTTTTCGGTAAAGTCGTAATAAGATCCTTCCGGACAGTTCGTTAAAACCATTTCACCCTTCCATCCGCAAATGTCCGTATCGCCACAAACCTTTCCTTCAACATGGTAGTCATGAGCCAATACATAAGCTTCTTTGCCGGCCGGCAGTGTGAATAAGTGACGGTTTTTAACAAAGTAAATCGCTTGATTTTTAAACTCCCCGTTGTGGTATTCACCGTCCCGTTCGTGTGTAGTATAGGTGCCGTCCAGATATCTGACTACAAAACGATCGTCCACCCGTCCGTCAACCCAGACTTGATAATCACAGGAATATGGACCGATTTTGGCAACCAGATATTCCAACTCTCCGCAAGATTTTCCACGTTGAGCAAAGGTATCCCGAGTTTCAATTTCTATTTTATCACGACATTGTGAACCGGCGGTGACGCAACGGAATTCATTCGGATCAAATGTTTGACCGGATGGACATTTACAAGTGCCGGATACAGCGTCATAGGTTGTATCTGGAGCGCACATACAATAACATGTTTCCGAATTGACAATCGATCCGTTAAATCTGTCGTTGCAAGTTTTATTTGTTAATGAACATTCACATTTTCCGCTCGTCGGGTTGTATTTCTGATCCGCATTTACACAATCACAATTTCCGGTTAATCCGTTGTATGATGTGCCGGCCGGACAAGAACATTTACAGTCCGAAGTGACAGAAGAACCCGGAATTCGGTCTGAACAGGTTTCTTGTGTCAAGAAACATTCGCAAGCATTCTTTTCGGAATTATACAGAGTATCGGCCGGACAAACACATTGACAGTTGTCGTCCAAGACTGATCCGGGGAAATGATCTAGGCAAGAAGTGTCGCATTCGCATTGTTGGGTTGTCGGATTATATTTTTTACCGGATTCACAACAAGATTTTGTTTCTTCGTTATAAATTGTTCCCACCGGACAGATGCATTGACAATTTTCATCCAAAACTGAACCGTGAATTGTTCCCAGACAAGTGGTGTCACATCCGCAAACGCCATTAACGGAAATCTGTCCTTTCGGACAACAAACACCATTACTGCATGTTTGTTCTTCGGTACAAGCGTTAATATAATATGGGCATGTGCCGGAGTATCCGCCGACTTTGGTTTGGCAAGTGGACGGATTGTAGCCGTTGGTATCACAACACTTTCCGGTCAGCGGATTGAACATTTGTTCTGACGGACAGCATTGAGAATAAGCCAAAACAGAGCCGTTTTCTTGTTGATAATGTCCGGTTTGACAGACTTCTGATTCACCACAGCAAGATTGACCGCAAATACGATTTTGCGGACAGATAATCATTAAATATCCCATGTTCGGATTTGTCAAAGAACCCGTGTCTTTTTCCGGAAGCGGCGTGTTATTTGTTCCTTTGCCCGGTTTGGGTTGACAAGTGTTATTGACGCAATAGGGTTTTGACGGATAGTTTAAACAATCACGAGAGTTCCGACAGGAAAAATCTTTGCCGGATATGGTCAATGAACTTATAAAGAAAAGTAAAACGAACATAGATTTTAATAAATTCATAATATTGCTCCTTTTTTAAAAAATTTTTTCAAATTATAGCATAAAGCGGATAAAAAGTCAATAATTCCGAAAAAATATAAACAATGAATTGACAATTTTTTTAAAATCGTATATTTTGAAAAAAATATTTGGGATATAGTTTAATGGTAGAACACCGGATTCTGATTCCGTATATCGAGGTTCGAGTCCTCGTATCCCAGCCAAAGTGTTTTGTTGATTTTTTATGAAATCTGTGTCATAATACAGGGTATTATGACAGAATATACAGCATTTTTTTCACAAGATGTCGAACGGGATATTAAAAAGAATTTTATTTTTTTAAAGGCCGTTTGTTGCCCGCCATCGTCGGTTTTAAAACCGAATATTTGTTTATATACAGACTTTAAAGATGGTTTGAGTTGGGGAACATCAGGTTATGTCTTGAACCGAAATGAATTGTCGGACATTTGGGAAGATCGTTCGACCTTACATGCGTCTGATGTGGATTATATTTCTGTTAACGGGCAAAAATGGTTTTATAACATGAACGATAAAATCGGTCAGTTTTTTTTACAGGATGGCAGTAAAAAAGTTGAGGTCGAATTTCCGTATTGGATGGAAATGGGACAGGTTATGAAAACGCCCGGTGTTCGAAGTGCCGTTTTTAATATGCTTGGCCAAAATACAGATGATGCCGTTCAATTCCAAAAGGCGGGGATAGATTGTTTTTCGGATGAATTATGTCAGGAAATATATCGCCGAAATCCGCCACAGGAAGCGATTGAAACGGCGATATTGGGTCTGATTGAAATAATTCGGCGACAAAACTTTTTATATCTGAAACAAAATCATGTGATTGATATTGCCAATAGTGCCGTTTTTAAAGAGTATCAAAAAAAACGCCCCAACATATCAAAGGTGCCTTTGCCGGAACAAGTCGCATCGTTTTTGCGGGGACATAAGGAACAAATTTTCCGATTTGCCGAAAAAGTCGGGATAATGAAAAATTCGTCTAAACTCGCAAAATATAGTATTGCTCGGGATCATGTTCGTCATTCAGAAATTCAGCAAATCCCTTTGAGACCGCATCATGTATATCGGGATTTTTCCGAGGCTTTGGGTATCAAGAATGACGGTCAGGAAGTTGCAGAGAGTTTGAATCGCATTTCGGATGGTATTGATTTATCACTTCATTTAAGCGGTTTGGGTTTTGTTTGGTATCTTTTGGAACAATCTGTTGATCCCGAATTAAAGGATAAAAAGGGGAAGGAAGCTTATTATAATGATTTGGTGAAAAAAGGTGTGTTGACGGAAAGTGATGTGACGGATATTCAAGATGTTCTTCCTTTTTATAACATGGTGGGACACGTGGAAAATCGGGGCGGAAAGACTGTGGATGATGCCAGAGGGGAAGTGATGAAAGACCGCCGTGTTTTTGATTTAGCCTTTAAAATAATTATGCGTCGCCGACAAGAAAAACAATAATTTTTTATCGTTAGAAAAGTGTTAAAAAAACCTTGGTTTTTTGCAAGCATTTTTTTTCATGATTTAAATATTTTTTTTCTTTTATTTTAAAAGTGTTGTTTTTTCATTTTTTGCCTTTTTGAATTTCAAAAAAAACCAAGGTTTTTTTTATACTGTTTTTATTGATGAAAAAATAACAAAAAAAAGGAGTATAAAAATGAAAAAAGAATTTGGACGCAGTATGGTTGAAATGCTGGGAACCCTGGCGATTATCGGTGTTCTGTCGGTGACGGCATTGACGGGATATAAATTCGCCATGACCAAGAATCGGCCAAATAATATTTTATACGATGTGAATTTAGCGATGAATGATATCGCCACTCGGGAAT
>JAZSNA010000031.1:0-18561 GCA_045536135.1 Alphaproteobacteria bacterium | reverse complement strand
AAATTACAACGGAAATTTTACAAAAATTTGCCGAATTGAAAATTAAAGAATTTGATATTTTGCATATTGATTATGTTAATATTGGTCCATATATGCGGAATACTGTTATTGCAGATAAAAGTTCGACTCGTGAAGAGGGCTTATTTGAAATTTATAAAATTATGCGTCCGGGTGATCCGGCAACTGTTGAATCAGCCGATATGCTGTTCCGTAATTTGTTCTTTAATAAAGATCATTACGATTTATCAGCGGTCGGTCGTGTAAAATTAGATGCGAAATTAGGCTTTGAAGCCAAGAAAAATCCGGAAAATTTTGGAACTTTAACCAAAGAAGATTTTATTGGTATTTTAAAAATTTTATTGGATTTGCGGGATGGTCGTGGACAGGTTGATGATATTGATCATTTAGCCAATCGTCGTATTCGTTCTGTCGGTGAATTGATGGAAAACCAATATCGTATGGGATTGATTCGTATGCAACGTGCGATTCGTGAACGGATGAGTACGGTTGAATTGGATAATGTAATGCCGCATGATTTGATTAACGCTAAACCATTAACGGCAATCGTTAAAGAGTTTTTTGCCGGTTCACAATTATCACAATTTATGGATCACACGAATCCGCTGTCCGAAGTGACACATAAACGTCGGTTGTCTGCTTTGGGTCCGGGAGGTTTAACCCGTGAACGTGCTGGTTTTGAAGTTCGTGACGTTCATCCGACACACTATGGTCGTATCTGTCCGATTGAAACACCGGAAGGTCAAAATATCGGTTTGATTAGTTCTTTGGCATCTTATGCTCGGGTCAGTAAATACGGCTTTATTGAAACACCATATCGTAAAGTTGAAAATTGCAAGTTGACAAAAGTAATTGAATATATGTCAGCTATTGAAGAAAGCGGACATACAATTGCTCAGGCGAATTCGCCATTGGATGAAAACGGATGTTTGACGGGTGATATGATTACTTGTCGTCGTGATGGGGACGTCATTATCGCCAAACCGGAAGAAGTTGATTATATTGATGTTGCTCCGAAACAATTGGTTTCTGTGGCGGCCGCATTGGTTCCGTTCTTGGAAAATGATGATGCGAACCGTGCATTGATGGGTGCAAACATGCAACGTCAAGGTGTTCCGCTATTACATAATCAAGCACCACTGGTTGGGACCGGGATGGAAGCAGCTGTTGCCAAAGATTCGGGTGCCACAATTGTTGCCAAAAGATCCGGTGAAGTTATTAATGTTGATGCGACACGTATTGTCGTAAAGGCTTCCGGAGAAATTTCAGCCAGTGAATCGGCTGTGGATATTTATACTTTACAGAAATATCAACGTTCTAACCAAAGCACTTGTATCAATCAAGTTCCGCTTGTTAAGGTTGGAGATATGATTTCACAAGGGGATATTATCGCAGACGGTCCTTGTACTGAAATGGGTGAATTGGCATTGGGTCGCAATGTGTTGGTCGGTTTTATGCCGTGGAATGGATATAACTTTGAAGACTCGATATTGATTTCAGAAAGAATCGCTTCAGATGATGTTTTCACTTCCATTCATATTGATGAATTTGAAACGATGGCTCGTGATACCAAATTAGGCGCAGAAGAAATTACCCGTGATATTCCGAATGTTGGTGAAGAAGCATTGAAAAAGTTGGATGAAACGGGTATCGTTTATATCGGTGCAGAAGTTAAAGCCGGTGATATTTTGGTTGGTAAAGTGACACCGAAAGGTGAAACAACCATGACGCCGGAAGAAAAATTATTGCGGACAATCTTTGGGGAAAAAGCCGCAGATGTTCGTGATACCTCCTTGCGTGTGCCGCCCGGAATTGAGGGAACCGTGGTGGATGTTCGTGTCTTTACTCGTCGTGGTTTGGATAAGGATGAACGTGCTTTGGCTATTGAACAGGCTGAAATTGATCGTTTGACAAAAGACAGAAATGATGAACGTCGTATCCTTCAAAACAGTTTCTGTGGTCGTGTGGCTGTCTTATTGGAAGGTCAAAAAGTTGCCAATGATGAAGTATTATCCAAAGGAACTGTTTTAACTAAAGAGGTTATGGCTGAATTACCTGTCGGTAAAGTCAAAAAATTGGTTGTTGCTGATGAAGAATTAATGAAACAAATGGAACAATTAATTAAGACTTTGGATAAAGCAGAAACTCGGGCTAATAAGAAATTTGAAAACCGTGTTGAAAAAGCCAGACGTGGGGATGAATTATTACCGGGTGTTTTAAAGACGATTAAAGTCTTTATTGCGGTTAAACGGAAATTACAACCGGGTGATAAAATGGCTGGTCGTCATGGTAATAAAGGTGTGGTTTCTCGGGTTTTGCCGGTTGAAGATATGCCTTATACCGAAGACGGTATTCCAATGGATATTGTTCTCAATCCGTTGGGTGTGCCGAGCCGTATGAATATCGGACAAATTTTGGAAACGCACTTGGGTTATGCTTGTCATGAATTGGGTGTTCAAATTGAAAAGATGTTGGATGGATATCATACAAATACTGTATCTGTTAAGGATATTCGTGAAAAGTTAAATGATATTTATGAAAAATCCGAATATAAAAAGAAAATTGCTTCCATGACAGATACCGAGGTTTTGGAATTGGCATCTAATTTGAAAAACGGTGTTCCGATTGCCACGCCGGTATTTGATGGTGCAAAAGAAGAAGATATTAACCGTATGCTTGAAAAAGCCGGATTAAATACAACCGGTCAAGTCACATTATACGATGGTTTGACGGGCGAACCGTTTGATCGTAAAGTGACAATCGGATATATTTATATGTTGAAATTACACCATTTGGTTGATGAAAAAATCCATGCTCGTTCAATTGGAGCTTACAGTTTGGTGACACAACAACCACTTGGCGGTAAGGCTCAATTTGGTGGACAACGTTTCGGTGAAATGGAAGTGTGGGCATTGGAAGCTTATGGTGCCGCCTATACATTACAGGAAATGTTGACCGTTAAATCAGATGACGTGTCCGGTCGAACAAAAGTTTATGAAACAATTGTTCGTGGCGATGATAACTTTGAATCCGGAACACCTGAATCATTTAATGTTTTGGTCAAAGAAATTAAGTCATTGTGTTTGGACATTGATTTAAAAGATAAAGAAGCTTAACCTATAACAAAAGGAAAAAAAGATGAATGATATTGTAAAAATTTTTGGTCAAGTCAGTAATCCGCAATCTTTTGATGAAATTAAAATTTCGATTGCGTCGCCGGAAAAAATTCGCTCTTGGTCTTTTGGAGAGGTTAAGAAGCCGGAAACAATTAACTATCGGACTTTTAAGCCGGAAAAGGATGGTTTATTCTGTGCAAAAATCTTTGGACCGACAAAGGATTATGAATGTTTGTGTGGTAAATATAAACGCATGAAATACAAAGGTATTATTTGTGAAAAATGCGGTGTTGAAGTCACATTATCAAAAGTTCGTCGTGAAAGAATGGGACATATAGAATTGGCGGCTCCGGTTGCTCATATCTGGTTTTTGAAATCACTTCCAAGCCGGATTGGGTTGTTGGCTGATATGACATTGAAAGATTTAGAATCCGTTTTATATTTTGAAAAATATATGGTTGTTGAACCTGGATTAACGGATTTGAAATTACATCAATTATTAACCGAGGAGGAATATGAAAAAGCCTTGGCTGACTTTGGTGAAGATGCCTTCCATGTCGGTATTGGCGCGGAAGCCTTAAAGGATTTATTATCTGCCATTAATTTAGAAGAAGAAGCTGTGTCGATGCGTAATGAGTTAAAAGAAACAAATTCTGAAATGCGTCGTAAGAAAATAGCTAAAAGATTAAAAATTGTTGAAAACTTCCTTGAAACGGGTTCTCGTCCGGAATGGATGATTTTGGATGTTTTACCGGTTATTCCGCCGGAATTGCGTCCGCTCGTTCCGTTGGATGGCGGTCGTTTTGCGACATCTGATTTGAATGATTTATATCGCCGTGTTATTAACCGGAACAATCGTTTAAAACGTTTAATTGAATTGCGGGCTCCGGAAATTATTATTCGGAATGAAAAACGTATGTTGCAAGAATCCGTTGATGCATTATTTGATAACGGTCGTCGGGGACGTGCAATTGTTGGAACAAATAAACGTCCGTTAAAGTCTTTAGCCGATATGCTCAAAGGTAAGCAAGGTCGTTTCCGTCAAAACTTATTGGGTAAACGTGTTGACTATTCCGGTCGTTCCGTTATTACGGTTGGACCTGAATTGAAATTACAACAATGTGGTTTGCCGAAACGGATGGCATTGGAATTATTTAAACCGTTTATCTATGCGAAATTGGAACAATACGAGTTAGCCAGCACAATTAAAGCGGCAAAACGGATGGTTGAACAAGAAGGAAAAGAAGTTTGGGATATTTTATCAGAAGTTATTCATGAACATCCGGTATTGTTGAACCGTGCACCGACTTTACACCGTTTGGGTATTCAGGCTTTTGAACCGGTATTGATTGAAGGTAAAGCCATTCAATTACATCCGCTGGTTTGTACGGCCTTTAATGCGGACTTTGACGGCGACCAAATGGCAGTCCATGTTCCGTTATTCTTGGAAGCACAATTGGAAGCTCGTGTTTTAATGATGTCTACAAACAACATCTTATCTCCTGCGAACGGTAAGCCGATTATCGTCCCGACACAAGATATTATCTTGGGTATCTACTATATCACCATGATGGAAGAAGGCGGATTGGGCGAAGGAATGGTTTTTGCCGATGTCGGCGAAGTTGAACATGCCTTACAGGAAAAAGTGGTTGGTTTACATTCGAAAATTAAATGTCGGATGTCTATTTTTGAAAATGGAGAACGTGTGACAAAATTGGTTGAAACAACTCCGGGTCGGATTATGCTTTCCGAAATTTTACCCGAAAATGCCAAGACGCCATTTTCTATGATTAACCGGTTAATTCGCAAGAAAGAAGTCGGTGAAATTATTGATACGGTTTATCGTTTCTGTGGTCAAAAAGCGACCTGTATTTTTGCCGATAAAATTAAAGCATTGGGTTATCGTCAAGCTGCGAAAGCCGGTATCTCAATCGGTAAGGATGACTTAATTGTTCCGGAAACAAAAGAAAAATTAATTCATGATACTGAAAAGAAAGTTAAAGAGTTCGAACGTCAATATCAAGAAGGATTGATTACTCGTGGTGAAAAATACAATAAAGTTGTTGATATTTGGTCATCATGTTCGGACAAAGTTGCGGATGAGATGATGAAAGCGATTTCGAACTTCCCGCAAGGTAAATCGATTAACTCTGTTTACATGATGGCACATTCGGGGGCTCGTGGATCGGCGACACAAATGAAACAATTAGCCGGTATGCGTGGATTGATGGCTAAACCATCGGGTGCAATTATTGAAACGCCGATTATTTCCAACTTTAAAGAAGGGCTGTCTGTTATGGAATATTTTAACTCCACTCACGGTTCTCGTAAAGGTTTGGCCGATACGGCATTAAAAACAGCGAACTCCGGCTATTTGACTCGTCGGTTGGTTGATGTTGCACAAGATGCGATTATTGTTGAAGATGATTGCGGAACGGATGATGGTATCACTATTACGCCGATTATTGAAGGTGGGGATGTGATTGCCACAACCGGTGAACGGATTTTGGGTCGGACATGTGCTGAGGAAATCAAAGATCCGAAAACCGGAGAAATTCTCATTGAAAAGAATCATTTGATTGATGAAAATGACGTTGAAAAGATTGACAAGGCCGGTGTTGAATCTGTTAAAATTCGTTCTGTTTTGACATGTAAATCCAAAAACGGTATTTGTGCCAAATGTTATGGACGTGATTTAGCTCACGGAACGCCGGTTTCGGTTGGTGAAGCGGTTGGTGTTATTGCGGCTCAATCCATTGGTGAACCGGGTACACAATTAACCATGAGAACTTTCCATATCGGTGGTGCGGCTGAACGCGGTGCGGAACAATCATCAATTGAAGCTGTTTTTGATGCAACCATTCGTGTTGTGAATGATCATGTGATTAAGAACAGTTCTGGGGAAAAGATATTGATTTCCAGAAACTGCACAGTTTCATTGATTGATGAAAGCGGACGAGAAAAAGCTCGTCATAAAATCCCGTACGGATCAACATTGATGGTTAAGGATGGTATGTCTGTTAAAAAAGGTGATCGGATTGCTCGTTGGGATCCGTATACGATGCCGATTATTGTCGATAAAGAAGGTTTTGTAAAATATGAAAACTTGGTTGCTGGTGAAACAATGCGTGAAGTTGTTGATGAAACAACCGGATTGACTTCAAAGGCAGTTATTGACTGGCGTCAAAATCAAAAGGGCAAGGAACGCAAACCGTCAATTTTATTGGTTGATGAAAGCGGAAATGCTTTGATGTTCGGTCAAAATGTTGAAGCTCGGTATATGTTGCCGGTTGATGCGGTTGTTGTTGTGAATGATGGCGACAAGATTTCCCAAGGTGATGTGATCGCTCGTATTCCTCGTGAAAGTGCGAAATCTCGGGATATTACCGGAGGGTTGCCTCGGGTTGCTGAATTATTTGAAGCACGTATGCCCAAGGATCCTGCAATTATTTCGGAAATTTCTGGTCGTGTTGAATTTGGTGCGGATTATAAATCCAAACGGCGTTTATATGTTGTTGCCGATGATGATACACGGGTCGAATACATTTTGCCTAAGAATAAACATATAACCGTTCACGATGGCGAAATTGTTCAAAAGGGCGATGTCTTGGTTGAAGGTAATGTCGTTCCGCATGATATTTTACGTATCTTGGGTGTCGAGGCTTTGGCTCATTATTTGATTAAGGAAGTTCAAGCGGTTTACCGCTTACAAGGTGTGCGTATTAACGATAAACATATTGAGGTTATTGTTCGTCAAATGATGCAACGGTTAGAAGTTGTGGATGCCGGTGATACAACCTTGTTAGTTGGTGATCAAATTAACGCTTCAACTTTGGAGGAAGAAAACAAAAAGACATTGGCCTATGGTGGGAAACCAGCGACAGTAAAACCTGTATTGTTGGGTATTACAAAAGCCAGCTTACAAACGAAGTCGTTTATTTCGGCGGCATCCTTCCAAGAAACAACTCGTGTTTTAACGGAAGCAGCCATCGAGGGTAAAACGGATAAATTAAACGGCTTAAAGGAAAATGTAATTGTTGGTCGTTTAATACCGGCTGGTACAGGTGCAATGCTTAATGTTAAACGTGAAATTGCGATGCGTCGTGATGCTGAAGCTTTGGAACGGAATCGTCAGGTTGAAGTTCTTGAAGATCAAGCTGAATAATAAAAAAATGAACAAGAAAACGCCCATATTTTATGGGCGTTTTTTTTATGGATTTTTTTTTAAGCAGATATAAAAAATACCCCTAAAATGACTTAAATATCCGGAATATGTGTTTTTTTATCAAAATGGCGTTTTGTAAGTTATTGAAAAGTAATGTATTTTTACATCAAAAAAACCTTGGTTTTTTGCAAGAACTTTTTTTCATGATTTAAATATTTTTTTTCTTTTATTTCAAAAGTGTTGTTTTTTCATTTTTTGCCTTTTTAATTTTCCAAAAAAACCAAGGTTTTTTTTATACTGTTTTTATTGATGAAAAAAATAACCAAAAAAAGGAGTATAAAAATGAAAAAAATTTTTTTTATGGTTTTATTATTTATAAGTACATCTTTATATGCAGATGAAGATGTATCATGTCGAAACTCTCGGGATTGTTTGGGTTTACCGAATAAACCGTATTGTGTTAATTCGGTGTGTTCATCAAATTCATTCCGGGGTATTCTTTGCCGTACGTCAAGGGATTGTTTAAATTATCCGGCGACTCCATATTGTGTTAATTCGGTTTGCTCATCTCAACCGGCGATTAACGAGTCGAAAATTATGTGTTCTCAAAATTCTTATTATAATCCCAAAACGAAAAGATGTGAAAAAATCCCAAGTAAAATAAAATGTGATCCACCCCGTATATTGGATGAAGCAAAACAAGAATGTATCTGTCCATCGGATATGATAATGGTTGATGCCGATGACGGATATTGTATGTCATGTCAAAATTCAAAGGTTCCGAATGAAAGTAAAACAGCATGTGTCTGTCCGTCAGACAGTGTTGAATGTGGTGACGGTTGTTGCTTTGGTGAAGAATCATGTATTGAAAATGAATGTATTTCAACGAATTGTGTTGGTAAAAAATATATAAATGACAAGGGTATTGGTGCTTGTTGTAATGGGGAAGTTTATACAGATAAGGATGGTCACCAAGCCTGTTGTGAAACTGGAAAAGAAACCTTTGAGAATGGGAATGGTGATATAGCTTGTTGCCAATCGGAACGGATTTATACGGATAAGGATGGTCATCAAGCCTGTTGTGAAACTGGAAAAGAAATATTTGAGAATGGGAATGGTGATATAGCTTGTTGCCAACCGGAACAGATTTATACGGATAAGGATGGTCATCAAGCCTGTTGTGAAACTGGAAAAGAAATCTTTGAGAATGGGGATGGTGATACGGATTGTTGTTCACCGGATCGAATTTTTGAAAATGACTTGGGAAGATGGTGTTGTCCGGAAGGGAATAATTTGTTCGATAAAAACGGACAAAAGATATGTTGTTCGGCCAAAGAAAAATTATTGGGTACTGATGAAACAGGCTATGCTTGTTGTGCCTCGAAAGATAAAGAATATAACTATGGTACTTGTTGTAGCGGAGAATTCTATGAAAATTCCGATGGTCAAATGCAATGCTGTCCGGGACGAGTATATGAAGGTAGTGATGGAAAACTAACCTGTTGTCCGGGAGAAGTTTTTAAAAGTGAAACCACGAATATATGTTGTAGCGGAAGCTTTTATACAAACTTACTGGGTTATATGATGTGTTGTGATTCCAGTAGTGAACTTTTGCTTCGTTCAATAAATATCGAAACCGGTGCATGGGTCCATGAATGTTGTAGTGGTAAATTTTACACCGATAGGGATAAAGAAAAAGTTTGTTGTCCGGCGGGTGACACAGTATATAATAATAAAGACGGTTATCAAGGTTGTTGTCCGGCGGATGACATAGTATATAATAGTAATGGTTATCAAGCCTGTTGCCCCAATGACAAATATTATATAAATGCGGATAAGAAAGAAAGTTGTTGTGATGGGACGGTTTATACGAACAAGGATGGTCACCAAGCCTGTTGTCCGACGGGAAATAAAACCTATGTGAATGGGTATGGAAATGAGGGCTGTTGTTCATCGGATCGGATTTATACGAATAAAGGTGGAACATGGTGTTGCCCGCTAGAAAATACCACCTATACTGATAAGGATAGGAATAGAGGATGTTGTAATGGGGAAGTTTATACGGATAAGGATGGTCACCAAGCCTGTTGTGAAACTGGAAAAGAAATCTTTGAGAATGGGAATGGTGATATAGCTTGTTGTAATGGGGAAGTTTATACGAACAAGGATGGTTATCAAGCCTGTTGTGAAACTGGAAAAGAAATCTTTGAGAACGGAAATGGTGATAAAAGTTGTTGTGATGGTAAAGTTTATACGAACAAGGATGGTCACAAAGCCTGTTGTCCGGCGGGAAATGAAACCTATAAGAATGGAAATGGTGATATATCTTGTTGCCAACCGGAACGGATTTATACGGATAAAAATGGAAAAACATGGTGCTGTCAAGGGACAGTTTATAAGAACAAGGATGGTCACCAAGCCTGTTGTCTGGCGGGAAATGAAACCTATGTGAATGGGTATGGTGATACGGGCTGTTGTTCATCGGATCGGATTTGGACTGATGAAAAGAAAAAAAGCTGGTGTTGCCCGCCAGAAAATACCACCCTTACTGATAAGGATGGGAATATAATAGGATGTTGTAATGGGGAAGTTTATAAAGATTCAAAAGGGAATGAGGCCTGTTGTCCGGCGGATAAAGAGATTATGGGAAGTGGTGATAGTGGAGAGGTTTGTTGCTCAGAAAACGATATAATTACTTTTGATAAAGATTTTAATAAAATATGTTGTTCCCCGGATCGGTTTTATAAAACATCGGCGATTACATCGGCTTGTTGTCCCGCTGGTGAAACCTGTTGCTCTTATAATGAAAAGTCGTATACCAAAAATGGAAAAAAGGCTTGTTGTAATGGAACACTTTATACCAATGTTTCTGGTGTCCAAACCTGTTGTGCCGCGGGAAATGAGGTGATTTCTCCGGACGATCTTGATTATTCCAGTTGTTGTAAGCGGGGTCGGAGTTATAAAAATCTTAATGATGATTACCGTTGTTGCCCAACAGACTACATAATGTATTATAATAACAACGTTGGGAAAGAGCTTTGTTGTGACGGAATAGTTTTTACCAATATTTCTGGTGTCCAAACCTGTTGTAATGAAGGCAAAAAATGTGTTGGAAAATGTTTTCTTGGTGAACAAGCTTATATAAAAGATGAATCTGTTGAACGAGGAGATGGATTTTCTGAGAGTGACGACTGCTGTGATGGTACAGTCTATATCAATAAAGATGGTTACCAAGCCTGTTGCCCTAAAGGTGATAACCTCTATACCGATAAAGATGGTCGCCAAGCCTGTTGTCCTAAAGGTGATAACCTCTATACCGATAAAGATAGTCGCCAAGTCTGTTGTCCTAAAGGTGATAAACTCTATACCGATAAAGATGGTCGCCAAGCCTGTTGCCCTAAAGGTGATAAACTCTATACCGATAAAGATGGTCGCCAAACCTGTTGTCCTAAAGGTGATAAACTCTATACCGATAAAGATGGTCGCCAAGCCTGTTGTGATGGTGAAGTTTATACGAACAAGGATGGGAAAAATGTTTGTTGTGATGGAACAGTTTATACGAACAAGGATGGTCATCAAGCCTGTTGTCCTAGTGGTATATGTAAGGTTAGTGAAGACAGCGGGACATGTGATATATCTTATAAAGATTCAAAAGGGAAAGAGATATGTTGTTCCAAAGATCGTTATTATAAGGATAAAAATGGGAAAAATGCTTGTTGTGATGGAACTGTTTATACGGATAAGGATGGTCACCAAGCCTGTTGTGATGGACCAGTTTATACGAAAGGATTTATAGAACACTGTTGTCCGGCGGGTGGAACGGTTTATAAAGATTCAAAAGGGAATGCGGCCTGTTGTCCGGCGGATAAAAAAATTGTTCAAAGTAAATTGGATAAAAACATCGCTGGATGCTGCCCGAATGCGACTGATGTTTATCATCCTGAGCTAGAAGAAAATGGTGGTTGTTGTGCGGGAATAATGTATAAAAGCTACGACAATAAATATAAATGTTGCCCGTGGGAGAAAAAAGTTTATTTTAATGGAGAAGGTCAGTATAGTTGTGGCGATCCGGATCGGATTTATAAAGACACCTATGGCAAGATATGGTCGTGTCCAGAAGACAAAGTTTTATATGATAATATAGATGGCTCAAAAACATGTTGTGAAAAAACGGATACAGTGTTCCAGGTTGGTGGAATATATGAATGTTGTCCACAATCTGGTGTCTTATACCATGATAAAACAGCTTGTTGTACCGGTGAATATAATGCATCTGTTGGTTGTTGTGAGGGACAACTGTATAGGTCTTCTTTTGGTACGCTAAGTTGTTGCCCTAAAGGTGCCACAGTATATAATAATAAAGACGGTTATCAAGGTTGTTGCCCTAAAGGTGACACAGTATATAATGCATACAGTTATCAAGGTTGTTGCCCGGCGGATGACTTAGTATATAATGGTAATGGTTATCAACTCTGTTGTGAACCTGGAGAAGAAATCTACGCGGGTGCGGGTGTGGGCTGTTGTCCGAAAGGTTATACTTGGCAAAAAGATTTTGGTTGTTGCAATGGCGAGATTTATACTGATAGTTATGGATTTAAAGGATGTTGTCCAACAGGTAGACATGTTGATGGGCCTGCTTGCTGTGGTAATGGTGAGGTCGCTTATTGTCCGGAAATTGATGGAAACTGTTCTGAGGCTGGTGATTTTAGCTATAGCTGTTGCAAGAGCGACCGTATTTTCAAAACCGGGTATATAACAACTAGGAATGGTAAGGTGGTGGAAGAGGTGTACTACAAATCGTGTTGCCCAACCGATTTAAAAACTAATGAAAATGGAGCTAAGTATTGTACCCAGTAACCGCCGGATATGGAAGATGGTTATAATAAATATAATGAAGATAATTACTATGCTTTTTGCTGTGATAGTGTCCCTTCATAAAATAAACATTCGATAACTTTATATATCAATATAAATTATTATCTTGAATTTTATTTTGAATCGGGATAGTGATGATGGTTGGTGTGAACGTGATCAAGCCGAATAACTCAATAAAAAAAAGTCCGGAAAAACACCGGACTTTTTTAATTAATTCAAATCAACGATTTCGTAATTAGTTTCGTCTTTAAATAATTCACGAAGAAGCATGTTATTATGATAATGACCTGATTTATATCCCTTAAAAACACCAATAATCGGGTATCCGGCTTGATATAGATCACCAATAGCATCCAATGTTTTATGAAGGACACATTCTTTGCTGTGGCGAAGTCCTTCGGGATTTAAAACTGTGTCGCCATTTAATACAACGGCATTTTCCAGACTTCCGCCTTTAATCAAACCCATAGAACGAAGCATTTCAATATCTTTGGCCTGGCAAAAGGTTCGAGCAAAAGATATTTTTTCTTTAAAATCAGAAGAGGTTAATTTAAAGAAACAGTTTTGTTTGCCGACAATCTTGGCATCGAACTCAACATCAACATCTAAAGATAATCCGATTTCATCGCTTGGAGAAAGTATTGTATATGCCCCCTTACCATCATCAAAACGAACTTCTTTCTTGATCTTAATAAATTGTTGGGGTAGTGCTTGTTCAACAATACCAGCCGATTCAAATAAAAAAACGAAGTCTTTGGCTGAACCGTCCATCAATGGTATCTCCGGTCCGTCAATATCAATGATTAAGTTACTAATGCCAAAGGCAGATAGGGTAGCCATTAAATGTTCGGTTGTGCCGACGGAAATGCCGTCTTTATTTGTAAAACAGGAACACAGCCGTGTATCTGTGACATATGAATAAAGTGCCGGAATTAAGTTATCCTTATCCGTGATATCCGTTCGTCTGAATACAATGCCGGTATTTTCGGGAGCCGGATGAAATGTGACGGTGGCTTTTATACCGGAATGTAATCCGACACCGACACAATGAATAGATGTTTTTAAAGTCTTTTGAACATATTTTAATTTGTTTTCTTCTGTATTCATTATAGTTTTTCCTTTTGTATATTTTTCCTGTGTAGGATACAAAAAATATCTACATTAATCAAATCAATGATTATTACAAATTATTACAAATGTATGTTGCTTAGTTTATTGTGATTTTACCGGAAATTTTTTTATTCTTTATTAGATTTTTGCCGGTTTCCTGTGTTCGGATAAGCGGTTGAGATACATCAAATTGAATGGCTTTTTCATAAAGATTATTCATGATACCGCCAGCCTTATCCAGCTCGCCCATAAGTTGTTCAATTTCCTGTTGAGAAAGGTTTTCTTGATATAATTTTTCCAAAGTATTAACATAATTTATCAGATTTTCCGCTTTTCGATAAATTTCATCAATGGTAATGACACCGGGTAAATTGGACCAGATTTGAGTAATTTTTTCGAATTTTTGAAGTAGAATATCTTTTTCGTTTTGGAATGAGTTTTGAGATTGTTGGACCAATAGAGTGGTGGATAAATTGAATGCATTTTTAATTTTAAGATTGACTAAATTTAACTGATGTTGAATTTTATCAAAGTTTTCCTTTGTCAAGTTCGGACGCATAAATATATTTTGTGCCGCTGATAATGAATCATCCGCAAGTATCAATTCGTATGAAACACGTTCTTGATTGATGTCTTTTAATTTTTCTTGTGCTTCTTTAAGTTTATCCGAAGTTTCTTCAATCAATTTTTCCGCCTGTGCCTTTAAATCAACGGATTGTTCAAAAGTTGTTTGCTTTTGGGTGTCAGAAGCCGATGTCTTGATTTGAACTTTTTTACTGTTCTTAATTTCATTCATTAAGTTCGATACGTCAATTTTAATGTCCGGATTGTTCATATATGAAGTTATGGTTAAATCAAACGGCTTAATTTGGGGTAAATCAATTAAAGATAAACGGTTGACACTGTCAATCGTCCAATTGGGGAAGTCTATTTTTAATGAACCGTCAGAATTTAAAAAAGCTGATTTGAAATTGATTTTTTTATCAGTTAAGACACCATCGGTTATCTGAAAATTGCTTGTGATAGTGTTAAAGTTGGTTTCGCCTTGTTTAAAGGTGTCGAGAATCTTTTTCTCATCCGCCTTTTCATCCCCGAATAAAGATTGAATGGTTTTGGTTAAAGTTTGGGCATCAATACCGGATATTTTTGAAGATGATATCGTTATGTTTCCGGTTCCGCTTAATGAAGAAACCATTTGAGCTATTGTATTGCCGGAGGCGTTAAAATCTAAAGTTGATGAAAATTTTCCCTTCTTTAAACGGAAACGTCCAATCGTTAAATCATCACTTTTTAAAGTTATGTTTTTAATATTAATATTTCCTGTCAGTTTTGGAATATCATTTTGTGTATTTATCGATAAATTACCTTTTACTTTACCATTTTTATACCCAAAGGTTATATCTTTTAAGGTAATCTCCTTTGGGTTTGTTTGTAGAACAAAAGACATATTTAATAAGTCTTGATTGTTGAGTACAGCCTTGTTAATATTGGCTTTAATATCCAAAGATAGCTGTGTGTCTAATGATAATTTGGTGTCGTTAAATAAAGCCCGTCGGGTTGTCGGATCCGGAATTTTAAAAATGCTGGACACCGGCATAACTTTATCCAAGATGAATAAGTCTGCATTTAAACTGCCAGTATATGAGTGATTTTCTTTTTCTGTTAAATCCAAGTTAAAACGTTGCGTTCCGACTTGAACGGATGAATTTTTTAAATGATATAAATTATTACTTTTTGAAAGGTCTCCGGATATAATAAATATACCGTTAAGGGCCGGAAAGGCTGTATATTCCTTATCAAAAATTTTCATAAATTGAATAAAATTCGGATGTGTCAGTGAAAAATTAAAACGATATGCATTCGCCAAAAGTGTTCCCGTAAATTTTGTTGTTATTTGGGATAAAGAAATATCGGATTTGATGTCTAATTTTCCTTTTTTGCCATTAAGAGTGGTATTAAGGGATAAATTGGATAATGGGATGTTTTCGGGCGGATCAATATAAAGATTTTTTAATAAATCAGTCGGTTTGCTTGATGATATATTTGTATTAAAGTCTGAAAAAGATAATTCGGATTCTGTATTTTTTATTTCACCACTGAATTTAAAATCCGATGATACAATATTCTTTAAATCAAGTTGTTTGATAATCAGATTTTTATCTTTGACAGATAAGTCAACAGTTAAGGTATCTGCCCGATTTCCGAAAATTAATAACGAGTTGACACCTAGTTTTAATGTTGTGTTCGGAATATCCCAAAAACTTTCTTTTTGAATATATGTTGACAAATTGTCTAAAAAATCAGACCAAGTTCTTTGTTTTAATTCAAAAGTATTGGATACATAGTTGTCAAAATCAATATTTTTTAAATCCAATTCCCAAATATTTCCGCCTTCTTTTGATGAAGAAAATTTACCGGATACTTCCGTATTATCAATATAGCCGGAGATGTCGGATACTTTTAACATGTTTTTGGAATAGGTTAAAATCCCTTTTAAATCAAATGATTTAATCATTGAAGTATTGAATACTTTACCGTTTGGGATTTTAAGCCAATTTAAAAATGATTCGGCTTCTGTAATGGGTAAGTGAAAGTTTAATTCTAATTCAGGGTTTTGAACTAAACGAACTTGTCCGGTAGAAGACAAATTAATATTGAACGGTAAATTGGAATTAAAACGATTTATCGTCCAAATACCGTCTTTATAAGTGGCATCCAAATCAATATTGGATATGGTTTGTTCGTTATATTTTGTATTTTGAGCTGATATTTTTAAATTAACATTTTGTTTGATTTGTCGAAGTAATGAGGAAAGGGCTTCGTCCGTCTTAATATTTTGTCGGATAATTTTTAAAAAATTATTTAAGTCCAAATTACTGATAACAAAAGAAGCTTCAATTTCTTTTTGTTTTTGATTCATTTGACCTGAAATTTCATTATCCGGTTTTTCCATACCATATTTTAATGCAATACTTGAAAAAGAAAGCTCCCCCATTGAATAGGTTAAATCACTTGTCCCTAAAATAGTCTTTATCGGAAAGTTTGTATTTTGAAATTCAGATAAATCATTAATATCAAACAATAAAGTAGCAGATATTTTAGGATGGCGGAATAAACTTTCGACATTTCCTTTGATTGCTATATTGTTGTTATTATGAGTAAGGCTGAGGTCAAAAGTTGATGGAGATGTTTCCGAAAACGGAGCCAAATTAAAGGTTGTATTTAGTGAATTTTTTAAAAGATTGATTTTTCCGGTAAAAGTAAACGGTCCTTTAAACGAATCCGATAAAAGTGTTCCGTTGATATTATCGATAACTGTTTTTTGTCCGTCATTCATATTAGTATAAGAAATCTGTCCGTTTGTAATTTGAATTAATTTAAAATAAGGGGGGATATCGGTTATCGGTTTGCCTAGTGAACGATCATCAATAATGTCTTTCTTTAAAAACAAAGGAAATGCCCAATTGTTTTGATGATGATCTGTTTCCAGATTGATTTCTACACCGTCTAATTCCAAGCTTTCGATAACAATCGGTTCTTTAAATAATGATTTCCAGTTTGTAATTGCAATTGCTTTTTTAATAAAAATTATATTTTCGGACTTGCCGGATGTTTTATTTTTGACGGCAATATCGGAAAGAATGACCTTGGGTGTCGGAAATAAAGATAAACTGATGCCGCCGGATATGGTGGATTGTCGGCCGGTTGCTTGTTGCAGTGCAGATATAATTTGCTTTTGATAACTTTCGGGATTTAAAAATTTATATAATCCCAAAACACCACCTAAAGAAACCACAAATAGTATAGAAATAAATATAAATATTTTTTTCATGATGTTGAGATTATAGCATATCTTTTTTTTATTCCAAATAAAATATTGAATTTTTTTTAAAAAAATGTTATAAATTTTCCATGGATAAATATATAGATGCACATTGCCATTTGCAGTGGTTGAAAGAGATGGATTATCAAATTAAAAAAGCCAAAGAATGTGGTGTTGTTGGCTTTATTTGTGACTCTACCGAAGAAAAAGATTGGGATAAAGTAGCCATGTTAAAACAAAAATATTCATTTATTTATCCGACTTATGGCATACATCCATGGTATATTGATACTTTACAACAGGGTTGGGATAATCGTTTGGAAAATATATTGAAGCAAGACACAAAGGCTCATGTTGGTGAAATCGGATTGGATAAAAATAAAGCCAATTTAGACCTGCAAGAATTTGTTTTTGAACGGCAATTAAGTATCGCTTATCATTATAAACGGCCTACCCACATTCATTGTGTTCGTTCATGGGACAGATTATTACATTCCCTCAAAAAACAACGGGAAAAGTTGCCACCGGTTTTAATTTCGCATTGCCATCATGGTAATTCGTTAAATATTCCAAAGTTGATTGAATATAATACATATTTTTCTTATTCATCATTGATATTGGATGAGGGGAAAAAGAAAATGAGGGAATGTGTAGCTCAAACACCATTGGATCGTATATTGATTGAAACGGATGCACCGGATTTAACACCGAATTTATCTGATTTGCCGAAGGTGGCTGATTGTATATCACGTATTTGTCATAAAGATCGGAAAGAAATTATTCAACAGATTTATAGAAATACAAAAAAAATATTGGAAATATAAAATGAATGATCGCTTACATCGAACCCGAATGCTAATTGGAGAAAAAAAACTTCAAAAATTAAATTTATCCCATGTTTTGGTTTTTGGGTGTGGTGCGGTTGGCTCTTTTGTAATTGAATCCTTGGCACGCCTTGGAGTCGGACGGATTTCCGTTATTGATTTTGATAAGGTTGAACAAAGTAATATCAATCGGCAATTATTTGCGACTTCAACCACAATCGGACAAAAAAAGACAGATGTCGCCCTTAAACGAATAAAGGATATTTCTTCGGATATTGTTGTATCCGCTTATGGTGAAAAAGTTGATAAAGACAATGTGAATACTTTCCTAAATGATGTTGATTTGGTGATTGATGCGATAGACGATGTTGATGGGAAAATAGCAATTATAAAGGCTTGTTACGAAAAAAGAATACCGTTAATATCTTCAATGGGGGCAGCCCTTAAAACCAAGCCTGAATGTATAAAGGTTGACTTAATGAAAAAGACGACGGTTTGTCCATTGGCATCTAAATTGCGTCAACAATTACGCCGTGAAAACATCCCTTTGGATTTTTATGCGGTTTATTCAACGGAACCGGCGATTAAAACAGGTATTCAAAATGGACAAATCGGTTCTGTTATCACGAT
>JAZSNA010000024.1:0-11334 GCA_045536135.1 Alphaproteobacteria bacterium | reverse complement strand
CTATTAAAGGGGCGGTTTTATGAGTTATAAAGAAGAAATAAAAGTTAATAACGACGAATTAAATGTTCGGGGTGAATTGCGCCTGTTGACTTTATTTAATTATATTCAACGAGCATATATCGGTTGGGCAGATGATCCGGATATGAATATTGGTATGAAGTATTGTTTACCCCGAAATTTAAGTTGGTTTATCAAAGGATATGATATTGATATCAATACTTTACCCAAACAAGGGGATGTGATTGAAATCGAACCCCGGATATCCAAGGTTTCAAAAGTATCGATGTTGTCAAGTTTCGAAATGTACAACAAAAAGAATAAAGATCTATTACTTTCCGGCGTTTCACAACTTGTTTTAATTGGTTTTTCCAGGGAACGTTTCTTTCCCAAAAATATTGTTAAAGAAATACCGCATTTACCTATACCAGAAAAGGATGAAGATATCGGAATTTCAACAATTACTCCATTAAAAACACCTATTTCAATGCCAGATGTTCTTCGGCCGGTGTCTTGGGATGATTTGGATTTTAATCATCATATGAATAATGCGATGTATCCAATTGTGGCTCGTAAAAATTTACCGCAATACTTGTATGATGAATATGATTTGAAAAAAATTACAATTTATTACGATTCATCGGCGGCAATGGGAGATACCTTCAAACTTGAAACAAAAATAGAAGAAGATTCATCCCAACAACAAATAAACACGGTTCATCGAATTTGTTCTAATCGGAATCCGGCAAAAACATTTGCAAGAATTGCCTCTAAATATCAAAAGAATCGATATTAAAGTGTTCCGATTCCCTGATAAGTAAAGCCGAATTTTTCGGCCTCTTCTTTATCCAATAAATTACGGCAATCGACGATATTTTTATCAGCCACCAATTCGGATACTTTTTGTAAATTCAATTCCTTAAAAACGCTCCATTCCGTTAAAATTGCAATGACATTAGCCCCTTGTACAGCTGAATACATATCGGCCGCATATTGTATTTGTTCGCCCAAAATTTCCTTTGATGTTTCCATCGCTTTCGGGTCAAAAGCCGTAATATTCAAATTATATTTTAATAATTCTTGAATGATTTCAATCGCAGGGCTTTGACGACAGTCGTCCGTTCCATTTTTAAAGGCAAGTCCGAGTACGGCAATTTTGGGGTTAGGAATAGCGGATATACAATCCAAAATTCTGTGAGCCATTTCAATTTTTCTTTGGGCATTTTTTTCAATAGTCATATTGATTAAATTCATATCTACACCCACTTTTTTAGCCATATATGCCATTGCCATTGTGTCCTTTGGGAAACAACTGCCACCGTACCCCGGCCCCGGATTTAAAAACCGACCGCCGATACGAGTATCTAACCCCATTCCCATTGCGACTTCCCGAATATCCGCATCTGCTTTTTCACAGAAATTTGCCATTTCATTGATATAGTGAATTTTAACGGCCAAGAAAGCATTAGACGCATATTTAATGGCTTCGGACGAACGACGACGTGTAAATAAAATCGTTGTTTTTCCCTCAAACGGTGCATATAAAGCAGACATAACTTCTTTGGCTTTATCCGAATCAGTCCCGACCACAATCCGATCCGGATTGAAAAAATCATGGATGGCAAAGCCTTCTCGTAAAAATTCCGGTAAAGAAACAACATCAAAATCAGCGGTCGGATTGGTTTGTCGGATAATGTTTTCAACTTCATCCCCTGTTCCGACCGGAACGGTTGATTTGGTGGCAACAACCGTATATCCGGATAAATATGGAGCTAATTCTGCTGCTGCAGCATAGATATACTGTAAATCAGCTTCTTTTGTCACCGGATGAGGCGGTGTCCCGACGGCAATGATGACCAAATCTGCACCACGAATGCCATCAGACATTGAAGTTGTAAAATTTAAGCGCCCCTCTGAAATATTCTTTTTAAACAATTCTTCCAAACCGTCTTCATAAAGAGTTAATTCTCCGTTTTGAAGTTTTTTTATTTTATCTTCGTTTTTATCAATACAAATAATATTATTGCCCAGCTCGGCCAATCCGACACCGGTCGGCAGACCGACATAACCCGTTCCGATAATTGCTACTTTCATATAATCCTCCATTAAATATCGTCATATTATCACATAAATTTTCTTATACAAGTTTTTTTATGTTCTTTTGATTAAAATAAAGAGGGATATTTAAATAATTTTTAAAAGAAAGGATAAATATGATATATGCTTACTGTCGTGTCTCAACAGGACATCAAACCGAGGAAAATCAACATTTCGCAATAGAGGAATTTGCAAGAAAAAATCAGTTGGAAATAGATGAATGGATAGAAGAAAAAATATCTTCTTCAAAAGAACTTAAAAAGCGAAAATTAAATAATCTGATATCATCCTTAAAGGAGGGAGATATTTTAATTACGACGGAAATATCCAGATTGGGACGTTCCTTATTTGAAGTTATGGGTATTTTACAATATTGCTTGGAAAAAAATTGTCAGGTATGGACGTTGAAAGAATCTTTTCGTTTGGGATCGGATATTCAATCAAAAGTTTTGGCGTTCGCTTTTGGTCTGTCGGCAGAAATATCAAAAAAATTATTACAGGAACGGGTCAGGGAAGCATTGGCCAGATTAAAGGCTGATGGACGTAAATTGGGACGACCGAAAGGCAGTTATAAAAAAAAGAGACAAAGAAAAAACAAAAAAAACATTGTATCCGAAAAAAAATTGTGATAGCATTAAAATAAATCTGATAACGAAAGGAGATAAATATGAAATATACAAAAACAGCCTTGCGTGAATTAAGCGCAAAATACAGAAGTATTTTGTTAAAATGTGCATTTTTAAATGCGGCTATTTTAATGGGGATATCTTCTGTTAATGCTTATACCGTAACAGAAAATGTTGATTTAAATACCGTTTTCCCAAATGGCATTGTTGATGAAGTAATAACATCCCGTGATGGTGCGGTGGCGACATTGACAACTGATACGATTGAAATTACTCCGGCGACTGGAAAAGCTGTTGATGCTAAATTTGCTGGTTCAAAAGTTGTTTTAGGAACAAAAGGTGTCTCTGATATCACTCTTTCAAGTTCCGATTCAAATACAGTTTTAGCTTTAGAAAAAGGACAGATTGATATTTTTGGAAAAAATGTTAATATATCTTCTCAATCAACGGATTGGGCGGCTGTTCATGCCGGAAATAATGTGTTAACGGAAGCTGAAGACGGTGGTGTTCGTGCAACAGTTAATATTAATGCAGATCAAATTAAAATCACATCTGCGAAATTCGCAATTGGTGCCATGTCTCGCGGAATAGTTAATATTGAAGGAAATACAACTATTACAGCATCATCTGTTATATCTGCTCGCGGTAATGCGGATGTTAATATCAATACTTCTGAAAAAAATACGGTCGTTCTTAATGGTAATATTGATTTTAACTATAATAAAGGTACTTCGGACAGTTTGGTTAATGCAAATATCAATGTCGTTTTATCAAATAATCAATCGTCTTGGACGGGAAACACAATAGTTTCTTGGGATGATGTAAAGCCAACCGATTTATCAAAATTAGAAGTGACAGATGCTCAAATTACTTTGAAAAATGGAGCCGTTTGGAATGCAACGAAAATTACAAATAATGATGTGGCAACAAACGGATATTATTATACTGCTTTGAATAATTTAAACAGTATCGGCGGTATTGTTAATATTGAAGATGCAATCACGGTTGAAAATCTTGTTGCGAACGGTTTAACTGTTAATGGCGGAGAGATGAATATTGCTGAAACAATGTCTGTCTCCGGTGATTTAACTTTGGGAAGCGGAGCATCTATTGTTAATAACGGAACAATTACATTCAACAACGGATCTTCTTTAACAACGGCATTAAATAATACAGATGCCTTGATTACAGGTGGAAGTGTTGAAGGTCAAACATCTTTGGTTATTGATAACGGAGTTGAAAGTGCAACATTAAAGTTATTTGATGCATCACAAGATGGTTTTACTATAACAAATACTTTATATGATATCGTTGAAGATACAACAACCGGCGGATTGTTTAACATTGAAAAGAAAACGACGGAAGCTGTTACAGAAGAACTTATTTCTTCCGGTGTTAACGAAACGACGGCTGATGCTATGGTTGCGATTGTTGGGTCTTCTTCAACCGGAAATGCAGAAGCTGATAAAGCATTAAGTGAAATCTCGTCTGCTATTCAATCGGGTGATATCGCAAAAGCAGATCGGGCAGTATCTAATCTGGCACCGACAACATCACAAGCTGTATTGGGTGTTGCACAAGATGTAAATAAGATGTTGTCTCAGGTTGTTGGGGCTCGGACTTCTGTTAGTATGGGGCGTTCTGCCGGTGATACTTTCCAAGAAAGCAGCTTGTGGGCTCAAGGTTTATATAACCATACAAAACAAGATTCAACAGCTGCGTCTGCCGGATTTAGTGCAGATACAAAAGGTGTCGCAATTGGGCTAGATGGAAAACTAAATGAAAAAACGTTGATCGGTTTGGGATATGGATATTCTAAAACAGATGCCGATACATTAGATAAAGATATTGATGTTGATGGACATAATTTCTTCATTTACGGAGAATATCAACCCTCTCAATGGCGTTTTAATGCATTAGCATCTTATGGCTTGTCTAAATATGAAGAAAAGAAACCGGTTATGGGTTCTACTTTCAAAGCAAAATATGATGTTGATGCTTATGCCTTGAATTTAACAGCGTTATATGATTTTGAAAATGGAATATCTCCGGAAGCCGGATTGCGTTATATTTTAATCGATCAAGAAAATTATAATGATGGCATTCAAGAAGTTTCTTCTAAAAACAATGATGTTCTGACAGCTGTTTTGGGATTACAATATAAAACTCAAATTCAAACAGAGAAGTTTGTATTTGATCCAAAGGCTCGAATTGCTGCAACATATGATATCTTGTCTGATAACAGCGAAGCCGTTGTTTCTTTAATCGGTGGCGGAAGTTATCAGGTCGATGGTAAGAGATTACATCGCTTAGGATTTGAGGCTGGTGTCGGTGTTGATACATCTGTTGATAATTGGGATTTCTCATTAGAATATAATGCGTCCCTGCGTCAAGATTATCAATCTCACACAGGTATGTTGAAAGCGACATATAATTTCTAATCTTAATGATTGAAAAAGAGAGGAGAGATCCTCTCTTTTTTTATTCTATCTTTATTGTTTTTTCTCTGGATTTTTCGCCGGATAAAATACTTATTTTAGATTTTTTAACATTTAAAATTTCAGATAAAAATGAAATTAAAGCTTTATTCGCTTTGCCGTCGACGGCGGGTGCTTGAAGCTTGATTTTGATTGTATCTTCATTCCAAGAATCAATAATCTGATTCTTTGAAGAATTCGGAACAATATGAACTTTTAATATTTTTTTATCCATAATATGTTTATATCATCTGAAATAAAAAAAGTAAAGAACTTGATTTTTTAAAAAAAATAGATTAAAAATTTATTCATAAATAAAAAGGAGGGAAAAATGACACCAGAAGAAATTTTAAAAGTTCAAAATTATTTACAAAAACTTTTTAAAAATAATGAAATCATATTAAGCAAACCTTCATCAAAAGATGCACCGGTTGAAATGAATGTCTCCGGTGAATTTATCGGTGCAATTTATAAGGATGTCGAAGATGACGGTGTGTCTTATGATTTAAATATATCAATATTGGCAGAGGATTTAGAATGAAAAAAGTCTTTGTTTTTTTGGCTGTTTCAAGTTCAATTTGTGCTCAAACCCACTTTATGGGAAATCCGTTAATTACCACAACGGCGACAGATCTGTATGCGATGTATCCGATGTTGGAAAAATGGGGTTTCAGTGCGGAAAAATTTGAATATACCGGATGGTATACGCCGGTGGACGAAATATTTGTTAAAGAACGAATGAGGGCGGACAACTTGGCACAAATTACTCCCGATAATCAAAAGAACTTTTCGATTGGATATGGGGAATATTTTCGGGAAATTAAACCAAAATTAAAAAAACATTATGAAGTCGAACAAGAGTTAAAATTAAATCATATTACCGTTAATTTAGATCCGTATTTTATAACCGTTCCCGATTTAAAGATAAAAAATGAAATTATATTTGAAACGGATACTTTGCAAAACTTTAATGCAGATGTTTTGTTGAATGGGTTAAAAAAGGCGGAATTTGATGTTAAAATTCCACAGTTTGAATTGAACTCGATTGATCCGAAGATTGGTAAAATTTCTTTTGGAAATGATGTTGAAATAGATATGACGGTTTCAAATAACGGTCAATTAGCGATTGAAGCGGAAATTGAAGTTTTGCCGAAAGAAATGTCGAACATCAATATCGGTGAAAAGCCGAAAATTGAAGTCAAATTGGATTTGACAGGAATTGATTATAAAGATTTTATCAATAATTTACATACACCGAATGGTCATATGAATCTGATGCTTGGATCAACTTTGACAATCAAAGAAGCCAAAATTCAAACAGACGAATATCAAATTCGCTTAACCGGTGTAATGAAAGATACATCATTTGACGGTAAAATTCGGGTTCGGAATTGGGAGAAAATTAAACAGGTTTATCCGTCTTTATCCAGCAACTTAGCACCCTTTATCGAAATGGCTCAAAAAAGTATAGATAAATGGGGAAAGGATATTTATGTGATTGAAGTTTCAATTCAAAACGGACAAATTTATGTCAATAAAAATTTAATAAACGGAACAGAAAATGAATTACCAAATGCTTCTTGAAAACTTTTCGGTATTGGATAGTTGGGAAGAAAAATATGCTTATTTAATCGAAATAGGAAAGGCTTTACCGCCTTTCCCTTCGGATTTGATGACGGATGAAAATCGAGTTCATGGATGTCAATCCAGCGTTTGGATGATACTTGAAGTTAAGAATGGCCTTTTGAATATTCAAGCGACTTCGGATGCTTTGATTGTTCGTGGTTTAATTGCGATTATTATTTCAATTTTTTCCGGATTAACTGTTGAACAAATTAAACAAGTAGATATTAAAGGTGATTTTGAAAAATTAGGTCTTGAAAATCATTTGTCGTCGAATCGTCGAAATGGTTTTTGGTCTATGGTTGAAAAAATTAAAAGCATAACTTGACTTTTTGCGGAAAATCAGGCATAATTCAGGCATAAAATAACGAGGATAATATGGAAGAATACTTACAAAAAATTGACTCAAGTCAAACCACTACACAATTGGAGGAATTACGGATTTTTCTGTTGGGAAAAAAGGGAATTCTAACGGAAAAAATGAAATCATTGGGGGCAATGTCTCCGGAAGAAAGAAAGGTGGCTGGTGCGACATTAAATAATGAAAAAAATCAAATTCAATCGGCATTGGATAAAAGAAAAAAAGAGCTTGAACAGATTGAAATGAATGCCAAACTGGCAAAGGAAAAAGTAGATATTACTTTATCTACTCGTCCACAGGAAATCGGACGGATACATCCGGTTTCGCAAGCGATTGATGAAATGTTAACGATTTTTGGCTTGATGGGTTTTGGTTTGGCCGAGGGACCAGATGTTGAAGATGATTGGCATAACTTTGAGGCTTTAAATATTCCGCCAAATCATCCGGCACGTCAAATGCAGGCGACTTTTTTTATGAAAGACGGTATTGTTTTAAGAACTCAAACTTCCGGCGTTCAAATTCGGACAATGGAAAATCAAAAACCGCCGATTAAAATTGTGGCTCCCGGACGTGTATATCGATGTGATTATGATGCGACACATACGCCGATGTTTCATCAAATTGAAGGATTGGTTATTGATAAGGAAACAAATTTATCTCATTTAAAAGGCGTCTTATCCGAGTTTATGAAAAAATTCTTTGAAACAGATGATGTGACTATTCGTTTCCGGCCGAGTTTTTTCCCGTTTACAGAACCGTCTTATGAATTGGATATTGGTGGCGTATTGGCTCGAAATGTCGGAAAAGATTGGTTGGAATTGGGTGGTCTTGGAATGGTTCATCCGAATGTTTTGAAAAATTGCGGAATTGATCCAAATGAATATCAAGGTTTTGCTTTTGGTTTCGGTGTGGATCGGTGTGCAATGATGAAATATGGTATTAAAGATTTAAGGCCGATGTTTGAAGGGGATTTGAATTGGACCAAACACTATGGACATTTGCCATTAGATATTCCGACAATCACAAATGGTCTTTCAATGAATGCAGGAGTAAAAAAATGAAAACATCCTTATCTTGGTTGAAAACATACTTAAAAACAAATGCTTCGGCAAACGAAATTGCGGATAAGTTGACGAATATTGGTCTTGAAATGGAAGAAGTTATTGATAATGCATCCAATTTAAAGGGCTTTATTGTCGGAGAAATAAAGGAAGTCTCCAAGCATCCGAATGCGGATAAATTAAATGTATTAAAAGTTTTTGATGGTCAAAATGATTTGCAAATTGTTTGTGGAGCTCCGAATGTTCGGGTCGGTATGAAATCAGTTTTGGCTTTGCCGGGAACAGTGATACCGAAATATGGCGAAAAACTGGAAAAGGGTGTTATTCGGGGCATTGAATCTTATGGGATGATGTGTGCCGAAGATGAACTTTGTTTGGGAACGGATCATACCGGTATTATTGATTTAAAAACGAATTTACCGGCCGGAACACCTGTTGAAGAAGTTTTGGATGCGGATGTATTATTCGATATTAATGTTTTATCTAATCGTCCGGACTGTTTTGGTGTGCGTGGATTGGCTCGGGATTTGTCGGCAACCGGTATTGGTGAATTTACGGATAAAATCTGTTCAGATATTGAAGGAAAATTTGAATGTCCGACAAGTGTTAAAATTGAAAATAAAAATTGTTCATGTTTTGCTTTAAGATATATTCGAGATGTCCGAAATGTTGAAAGTCCGGATTGGATGAAAAACAGATTGACCTCTGTTGGACTTCGACCAATTTGTGCATTGGTTGATATCACTAATTTTTTATGTTTTGATCAATGTCGTCCTCTTCATGTTTTTGATGCGGATAAAGTGGTTGGAAACTTAACAGTTCGTTCAGCAGAAGATGGTGAAAAAATTGAATGTTTGGATGGAAAGGAATATATTTTATCATCCGGAATGATGGTTGTTGCGGATGAAATCGGACCGGTTTCAATTGCCGGAATTATGGGCGGAACACGGACAGCCGTTGATGAAAATACAAAAAATATCTTGCTTGAATCAGCATATTTTAATCCGATTTCGGTGGCCAAAACGGCTCGAATTTTAAAAGCAGAATCGGATTCAAAAATGCGATTTGAACGGGGTGTTGATGAAAAATCAACAATATCGGGGAACTTAAATGCAACGCATTTGATTATGGATTTATGTGGTGGCGAACCATCAACACTTTTTGTTGCCGGTCAAGAACCGATGAGTGACAAAGTTATTGATTTCGATTTTAATCAAGTTCGTCGTTTAACCGGTATGGATATTCCATTACCTCAAATGCAAGACATCTTGATTAAGTTGGGATTTAAGGTTAACGGAAACCGAATAACTGTTCCTTCATGGCGAAATAATGATATTAATTTAGGGGCAGATTTGGTTGAAGAAATTGTTCGGATTTATGGATTGGAAGAGTTGCCTGAAAATACAATGCGTCCGAAAGAATTGCCGTTGAATATATTATTGCCTAATCAAAAACAAGAAGTTTTAATTCGTCGTGCATTGGCAAATCGGGGATTGAATCAAGTGATTACTTGGTCATTTATGGACAGTCGATTAGCACGGATGTTTGACAGTAAAGATTTAAAAATTCAAAATCCGATAGCTTCTGATTTGGATGAACTTCGACCCAATTTAATTCCGAATTTATTATCGGCGATAAAACGTAATAATGCCAATGCATTATCGGATGTGTCTCTGTTTGAAATCGGACCTGAATTTTTCGGAATTAAACCGGAAGAACAACAAATTGTCGCTTGCGCGGTCCGCAGTGGAAAAACGCATCCACGGCATTGGTTGGAAAAAGATCGGCCTGTTGATGTTTTTGATGCCAAAGAGGATGCCTTGGTCGCTTTAAGGGCCGGATTTGCACCGGAATGTCAGGTTGTCGCCAAAGCACCGGCATGGTATCATCCCGGAAGAAGTGGCGCATTATGTTTGGGAAATAAAGTGTTAGCCTATTTTGGTGAAATACATCCTCAAATTTTAAAAGAGTTTGATATCAAGGGACCCGTTGTTGCTTGTGAGGTTTATTTAAAACAAATTCCGCCATTTAAGAAAAAGGCGAATAAAAATTTTGAAAAATTAACTCTTCAACCGCTGAGCCGAGATTTTTGTTTCGTTGTATCCAAAGATGTCCAAGCACAAAAAATTGTCCAAAGCATTATGACTTTGGATCGGGAATTAATCTCGGATGTTCGGGTTTTTGATGTGTATAATGATTTGCCGGATGATAAAAAATCCGTTGCTTTGGAGGTTGTTATTCAACCCAAAGAAAAAACTTTAACCGATGATGAAATTGAATTAATTTGTCAACGGATTATCGGAATTGTTTCAAAAAATACAGGGGCAACTTTAAGACAATGACATATAAACCCCGATTGAAAGTGGACGCAAAGCCTTTACAGGAATCGGATAAGTATGACTTTTTGCCTTATTTAAATCGTCAAACGGATTTATTACCCTCTCAACAAAACAGCTATTTGTCGGATGAGAGATCTAAAAAAATAGTTGAAAGTTTGCAACGGGGAATTAAAATTGATGATACGGATTTATCCGGCTTGAATTTAAAAGGGGCGGATTTATCCGGCTTGGATTTATCCGGTATTAACTTATCAAAAACAAACCTCACCGGAGTTAATTTTTCAAAATCAATTTTAGCACAGGCCAATTTATCATATGCCTATTTGGAAGAGACAATTTTTGATGAAACAGATTTAACGGATGTTAATTTTGCAGGTGTTTTTATCCGATCCTGTTCTTTTGAAAAAGCGAAAATATCAAAAGAAAATTTAACTTATCTTCATTCCATCGAGTGGTTAATTGAACAAATAGAAACCGGTAAAATTGATATATCCATGATTCCAAAAGATCAATTAGCCTTAATTGATTTAAGGTTGATTGATTTTTCAAATGTGGACCTGACAGATGTTGATTTAACGGGATTGGATTTAAGTGGAGTTAATTTATGCGGATTTTATATGGATAAATTGACAAAGATGGGCTTTAAATTTTTGGAAAAACAACAATTCAGACGGGAACAAATCGCTTGGAAAAAAGAAAAAGAATTAGAATTGATGGAGTGGAAATTAAAACAAAAATTAGCTGAAAAACAAC
>JAZSNA010000009.1:0-14224 GCA_045536135.1 Alphaproteobacteria bacterium | reverse complement strand
CCCACATATAAAGTAATTAACAACGATTCGGCGGATATCTGTGTTGAACGATATATCTATTATCCATATGATGAGGCGAGCGGTTCATGTTGGACAACCGCAGGAGTAGATGGATGGGCAAAATATACAGATGCTCTAGATGGAATTTGTACCTACGGTAGTATCAGTCGTACATGTGAAATTCGGGAAGCAGATTTTTCCAATGGCGGAAGCGGATGTAATGGAACTTGGAAAACTTGGATAGATGATGATGGAAAAACTCAGTATGAATGTGTTCCACCAAATGCAGAAGGTCGGGCTTATGAATATACCAACTATGTTTGGATGAGATACTATGATTGTGATGTAAATGATTGTGATCTAGAGCCTGAGACGAGCGAATGGGAGGAAAAACAGAAAAGATATAAAGTTTGTGGAACCGATTGTCAACAAATAGATAAGTTTGTTAAAACAAGTGTTTATTATGAAGAACGGGGTGCATATATTAGTAAAACTGTAGATGGAACTTGTTCAGAAAATGGATTAACATATACCAAAGTATGTTATGATGGTGATGAGGTAGAAACACTTCCTGGAGAATGTCCATCGGTTCCTGAGTGGTGCTCATGTACAAAAAATAACTCCTGACTATTATTATTCTGCATATTTTTTGTTGGAGTTTTATATACTTATTTAAAGTCTGACAATCGTTGAAACAGAATGGATTTTATCTCTTTTAATAAAGATATAATGATATTTCTATGAATATTTTGGGAAAAGGCTTGACACTTTTAAAAAAATCAGGTATAAAGCCTCTGTAATTAAACATGCATAGTCTTCGGATTTTGGGTGTTCCAATAATTCGTTCCGGTGTTTGAAAATGGGTTTCAAATTCCACGCTATGCAGAAGTTCAACCGGAAAAATGAAAGGATTTAAAATGACTATTCCGACAATTACTATGCGCTCTTTGATTGAAGCGGGCGTTCATTATGGACATCATACACGTCGCTGGAACCCGAAAATGGCTCCGTTTATTTTTGGTCGTCGTGACGGTATTCATATTATCGATTTGGGACAAACGGTTCCGATGCTTGAAAATGCTTTGAAAGCCGTAAATCAAGTCGCCAAAGATGGTGGAAAAATCTTGTTCGTTGGAACAAAAAATCAAGCCAGTGAAATCGTGGCAAATGCAGCAACAAAGTGTGGACAATACTATGTTAATCACCGTTGGCTTGGTGGTATGTTGACAAACTGGAAAACAGTTTCAACCTCGATTAAAAGATTAAAAGAAATTGATGCTTTGTTATCTTCGGAAGAAGTCAATGCATTAACTAAAAAAGAAAAATTAAATTTGTCTCGGGAACGTGAAAAATTATTTGCTTCTTTGGGCGGAATTCAAAACATGAATACACGTCCGCAGTTAATTTTCGTTATTGATACGGTCAAAGAAGACCTGGCTATTGCCGAGGCTAAAAAATTGGGAATTCCGGTAGTCGCAATTTGTGATACAAATTCAAATCCGGACGGTATTGATTATGTCGTTCCCGGAAACGATGATGCTATTAAAGCGATTAACTTATATTGTGATTTAATGGTTGAAACGATTTTGGACGGTATGAAAGCCGAATTGGCTTCTGAAGGTGTAGACTTGGGCGAATCCGTGGAAGCTCCGGCTGAAACGGTTGTAGAAGAAAAAGTTGAAGAAGTTGCCGAAGAAGTCGTGGAAGAAAAAGTTGAAGAACAACCGGAACAAACAACAACAGAAGAGGAAAAATAAAATGGCAGAAATTACAGCAAGTATTGTGAAAGAACTGCGTGAAAAAACCGGCGCAGGGATGATGGAATGCAAAAAAGCTTTGACGGAAACAAACGGCGATTTAAATGCTGCAATTGATTTTTTACGTAAAAAAGGTTTATCGGTTGCAGAAAAGAAAGCCGGACGGGTTGCTGCTCAAGGTTTGGTTGCTGTTAAAGCAAACGGTAATCAAGGGGCTGTGATTGAGGTCAATTCCGAAACGGACTTTGTTGCTAAAAATCCAGAATTTCAAGCTTTTGTCAGCAAAGCCTTGGATGCTGTTTTTAACGGTGGGGATTTGGAAGCGGAAAAAGCCGAATTGGTCAATTTAATTGCTAAAATCGGTGAAAATATGTCAATTCGTCGCTTTGAAAAATTATCTGTTAATCAAGGGGCTGTTGTTTCTTATGTTCACAGTGCTGTTGTCCCGAATATGGGAAAAATCGGTGTTATTGTTGCATTAGAATCTGACAAACCGGCTGATGAATTGAATGCCCTTGGCAAACAAATCGCCATGCATATTGCAGCGAATAATCCGTTGTTTAAAGAAATTGCGGATGTGGATCCGAATGCGGTTGCTCATGAAAAGGAAATTTTTACCGAACAGGCAAAGGCTTCCGGCAAACCAGAAAATATCATTGAAAAAATGGTTGAAGGACGGATTAAAAAGTATTACAATGAAGTTGTTCTGGTGGAACAACCGTTCGTTATGGATCCGGATAAAAAAGTGGCCGATATCTTGGGTGATGTTAAAATTGCCGATTTCGTCCGCTTCGGATTAGGTGAAGGAATTGAGAAAAAAGAAGAAGATTTTGCAGCGGAAGTGAGTAAACAGCTAGCAAAATAAACGAAAGGATTGATAAATGGAAGCACCCAGGTTTAAACGGATTTTACTGAAAATATCCGGCGAGGGGTTGGCAAGTAGCGAACATACAATTGATGCGGAACGCTTGCAGGAAATAGCTCGGGAAGTAAAGTCAGTTTCGGAACTGGGTGTTTCTATTTGTTTGGTTGTCGGGGGCGGAAATATTTACCGTGGTGGTAAAGGGGCAATCAAAGGAATTGATCAATCTGTTGGGGATTATATGGGAATGATGGCAACGGTCATTAATGGCTTAGCCTTGCAACAAGCTTTTCAAAAGGAAAATTTAGAGGTTCGTTTGGTGTCTGCGTTGGAAATACCACAGGTTTGCGAACCTTTCCGTTATAAAAAGGTTTTACATCATTTACAAAAAGGACAAATCGTTATTTTTGTGGCGGGAACCGGACACCCTTATTTTACAACCGATACGGCATCGGCATTGCGTGCAATAGAGGCTCGGTGTGATGCATTTTTAAAATCTACGGCGGTGGATGGGATTTATGATTCGGATCCAAAGAAAAATCCGAATGCAAAGCGGTATGATCGGATATCATATCAAGATGTTTTGGAAAAACAGTTGGGAGTTATGGATGCAACGGCGGTGGCATTGGCTCGGGAAAAGAAATTGCCGATTGTTATTTTTAAACAGGAAGTTGGACAATTGAGACAGGTTGTTTGTGGAAATGGAAGATTTTCCGTTATATCTGATGAATAAAAATATATAAAAAAGAAAGGGAAATTATGGATTTGGAAGTAATTAAAAATAAAATGAATGCTCGGGTTGAAAAAACGATTGAATCCTTGAAAAAAGATTTTTCGGGACTTCGTACCGGTCGGGCATCAACAGCTTTATTAGATTCGATTATGGTTGAGGCATACGGTGCAGTTGTTCCGCTTCAACAAGTTGCATCGGTTTCCGTTCCGGAAAGTCGTATGTTGGCGGTATCCGTTTGGGATAAAGGTGTCATAAAAATGGTTGAAAAAGCCATTCGTGAATCGGATTTAGGATTAAATCCGATGAATGACGGACAAACACTCCGAATTCCGCTGCCTCCGTTATCAGAAGAACGACGTGTGGAATTATGTAAAATCGCAGCCAAGTATACGGAAACGGCTCGGGTATCCATTCGTTCTATTCGTCGGGATGAAATTGATGCTGTCAAAAAGATGGAAAAGGATGGACTTTGTTCCGAAGATGATGTTAAACGGGCCGAGGCAGAAATTCAAAAAATAACGGATGCAAAAATTGCCGAATGTGATGCAATGTTAAAAACAAAAGAAGAAGAAATTAAGGTGGTCTAATTGATCAATATTCCAAAACATGTGGCCATTATTATGGATGGCAACGGCCGATGGGCTGAGAAACGATCATTACCTCGGACAGCTGGTCATGTTGAGGGGGCAAAAGTTTTAAAGACTCTTTTGCCGGCGGCTAAAAAAAAAGGGATTGAGTACTTAACATTGTATGCTTTTTCAACGGAAAATTGGAAAAGACCGCCGGAGGAAGTTCAAACATTGATGAATTTATTTCGTCAATATCTGAAAGAAGATATTTCAGCCTTAGCTAAAGAGAATGTTCGGATTCGTTTTATTGGAGATTCAACAGCTTTTGATGAAGATATTCAAAAGATGATGAATGACTTGATAAAACAGACAGAAAATAATACGGGATGCTGTTTAATTTTGGCCTTAAATTATGGCGGACGAGATGAAATGATTCGAGCAATTAACAAAATCATAAAAAATGGTTTGACATTTGTTGATGAAAATAGTTTAATGAATGCATTGGATACGGCATCGATACCGGATGTTGATTTAATGATACGGACATCCGGAGAATATCGGTTAAGTAATTTTTTACCGCTTCAATCCGGTTATGCGGAACTTTATTTTACCGATGTATTATGGCCGGATTTCAATGAAAAAGAACTTGATCGTGCCATCGAATGGTATTCAAAACGAAACAGACGCTTTGGAAGTTTAAAAAAGGAAAATATAAATGATAAAAAATAACTTACTTTTAAGAATAGTTTCTATTTTAATTTTAGCTCCCGTAGTTTTATGGGCAATTATTACGGGCGGAACACCTTTTGCCGTTTTGGTTTCTGCGATGGGTGCGTTAATGGCTTGGGAATGGGAACGGATGATTACTGGCCAAACAGGTCCTGTTTCGATTATTTTAGCTTCTTCGGCCGTGATGGTTGGCTTTTTAACAAAGGATACGCCGTCGACGGCAATACAAATTACATTATTGACCAGCCTATTGGTTTATATTAAGTCTCATAAAAAGTTGCTTTTATCTTTTGGGACATTTTATATTGATTTAACAATTTTTTCGGTTGTTTATTTGACCTATTACAGCGGATATGAAGATCAAAGTTATAGTTATGTCTTTTTACTTTGGGTTTTATTTGTTGTATGGGCAACAGATATTGGAGGGTATATTTTTGGTAAATCAATCGGCGGCCCGAAACTTATTCCGCGAATCAGTCCCAATAAAACATGGGCCGGTTTGGTCGGTGGTATTGTTATGGCTTGTTTAATTACATATGCTTTTGTTTTGACTCGTAATCATTATTACGGAGATACTTTACCGATGAAGTTTTACTTATATGCAACAGCTATTTTAGCTTTTGTGGCTCAGGTTGGTGATATCTTTGAATCGGCGATTAAACGGTACTTAAATTTAAAAGATTCCAGCAATCTAATTCCGGGACATGGTGGCATATTTGATCGAATTGACGGATTTATTTTTGCCGTCGGTTTGGTCGCATTCTTCTTAATTCTAGATAATATGGGCTATTTGGAATGGTTAAAGGAAATCTAGAAAAATGATACATATATTGATTTTTTTAATCGTTCTTTCAATTGTCGTTATTGTTCATGAAGGCGGGCATTTTATGATGGCTCGTCTTTGTGGCGTTCAAGTATTAAAATTTTCGGTTGGTTTTGGACCGGTTTTATGTTCTCGTCAAGATAAAAAAGGAACGATATGGCAGTTATGCGCTATACCTTTGGGCGGATATGTTCAAATGTTGGGTGATGAAGATGCTGCAAGTATGAAAAAAGATATTAAAAAATTAACGCCGGAACAACAGAAAAAAACATTTATGGCTCAACCGTTATGGAAACGGGCTTTAATTATTTTCTTCGGACCGGCAATGAACTATATTTTCGCAATAATTGTATTAACAATACTCTTTTATGTTAAGGGACATATCGGATTACCGCCTAAAATTGCGGAAGTCTTACCGAATTCACCGGCTCAAACAATCGGGTTAAAGTCCGGTGATTTGATATTAGAATTAAATGATGAAAAAATACATGACTTTTCAGAAGTTAAAATGAATGTTTATTTATCTGATCCGACAAAAGATTTAATAATAAAAGTTTTACGAGAAGGAAAAATCGAAACTTTAATTTTACCCTCTACCGGAAAAGAACGGGAAATCTTAGGAATTGTCGCAGATTATAAAGCACCGGTTAATTTTCATAAAGTTAGTCTTTTAAAAGCATTTACTTTGTCTGTTGAAGATGCTTATCAAAAAACAAAAAGTACATGTATTTATTTGGGACAAGTTCTTTCAGGGAAACGTTCTGCGGATGGGTTAAGGGGCCCGATTGGAATAGCAGAGGCTTCCGGAGATGCATTTAAAATGGGGTGGATTGCATTATTGCTTTTTATTGTCCAAATATCTGTTGGTATTGGTTTTATGAACTTATTACCGATACCGCTTCTTGACGGCGGACATTTGACACTTTATTTAATAGAGGCAATTTTCAGACGACCGATAAGTGAAAAGGCTCAAAATGTCTTAATGCAAATCGGGATGTTTTTATTGTTGCTGTTGTTCGCATGGACATTGTTGAAGGATATACCCAGATTAATACAAAGGATTTTTGGATGAAATATTTGTTATTTTTGTTTTTATTTGCTGTATCGGTATCGGCGTCTCCGATATCAAAAATTAAGGTTAGAGGAAATCAACGATTGGAACAAGATACGATCTTGATGTATTTACCTTTTAAGGTTGGGGACGATGTTTCAGATAATATGATTAACACGGGAATAAAGGATTTATATAAAACCGGTTTATTTGAAGATATTCAAATTAAAAAAGATAATAATCAGGTGATTGTAAGTGTTGTTGAACGGCCGGTTATCGGAAAGATAGAATTTGTCGGAAATGATAAAATATCAACGGATATTTTGTCTGGTGAAATTCAAAGTAAGGTTTTGGATGTCTATTCAAAGGTCTTACTCAATCGGGATGTTGAACGTTTGGAACAGATTTATCAACGTCAAGGCTTGACATCTGCTTCAATCAAAACAGAGGTTAAAGAAAAAAAAGGTCATCGAATGGAATTGACTTTTATTATTGATGAAGGAAATAAAAATTATATTGAAAAAATTACATTTAAAGGAAATAAAATTCAATCTTCAGCCGATTTGAAAGAAGCGATGATGACCAAAGAAAAAAAATGGTATCGTTTTTTGTCTCAAATGGATACATTTGATCCGGATCGTCTAACGTATGACAAGGAATTATTGCGACGTTATTATTTAAATCGGGGATACATTGATTTTAAAATTAATGATGTTAAAATAAGTCAAGATGCCAAAAGCAAAAATACCGATATTACATTTGATTTATTTGAAGGTGAACGATATTCATACGGTCAAATTGATTTAAAAACAACAATAAAAGATGTTGATTCTGATTATTTAAAAGGAAAAATCTTTATTCAAAAAGGACAATTTTACAGCGCTTCAAATATCGATAAAGTTATTGATATTTTAACGGAAGAGATGGGACGAAAAGGATATGCGTTTGTCAATGTCGAACCGATTTTTAATCAAAATGAAAAAAATAAAACGGTTGATGTTGTTTTTAATGTATCAACCGGAAAAAAGGTATTCATCAATGAAATTGATATTACGGGAAATGTTCGGACTTTGGATAAAGTTATTCGGCGGCAAATGCGGTTGGTTGAAGGAGACCCGTTTAATCCCGACAAATTAAGACGCAGTAAAAATCGTGTTGAAAATTTGGATTATTTTTCAAAGGTTGATTTAAAAACAAAACCGGTTTTAGGCCAGTCTGATAAGATTGATGTTTTAATGGATGTTGTCGAAAAATCAACAGGTGCTTTTAATATCGGTGTCGGTTATTCAACTTATGACGGATTATTATTTGAAGTCAATATTCAAGAAAAGAATTTTTTGGGAAGCGGTAATATGGTCGGTGTTCGGGCTTCAACTTCCGATAACGAAAACCAGGTTGATTTAAGTTTTACCAATCCGTATTTTATGGATAAACCGATCTCGGCGGGTTTTGATTTGTTTGCGATAAAAAGTGATTATGATGATTATGTGGATTATGATGAACGGTCTGTCGGTGGGGCTTTGCGTAGCGGTTGGGATTATACGGAAACATTGCGACAAACCGTCAAATATTCACTTCAACAAAATAAAATAGAAAATGTGGATGAAGGTAGTTCTATTTATATTAAAGAGCAAGAGGGAACAAGTGTTTTATCCATGATTGGCTCTGTTTTATCGTATAATACATTGGATAATAATATTATTCCGACTCAAGGGCTTTATTCATCTGTCGGTCTAGATCTGGCTGGAATTGGCGGCGATCAAAAGTTCGCACGAATTAACTTGGATGTTCGGCAATATTTTTCGTTGACTGATAAAATTATTTTCTCGGTTCGAGGCGGAGCTGGATACATTGTTGGATTAGGCGAAGATATTCGAATTGATAACCGGTACTATTTGGGTGGAAGAAGTTTAAGGGGCTTTGAAACAGCTGGTATTGGTGCCAGAACTCAAAATACAGATGATGTATTGGGTGGGGATTGGCGTGTCACTGCCGGTGCGGAATTAACATTCCCCTTGGGCTTGCCCAATGAATTCGGTGTGAGCGGAAAGTTGTTTGTCGATGCCGGTATTTTGGGTAAACCGAATGATGTCAAAGAAGAACCAACGGATCCGATACTTTATTCGTCTAAACCACGAGTATCAATTGGAACGGGTGTTTTATGGCGTTCTCCGATGGGACCCATCAGTATTGATTTAGCCTATCCGATTGTAAAAGAAGATTATGATAAAGATCAAGTATTTAATTTGAATTTCGGAACAAGTTTTTAAATATAACATAAGGAGTAATAAATAATGGCAGATTTACAATTTTTTCAAAAAAAAGGTCCGTTTAAGTTATCGGAATTGGCTCAAAAAGCAGAATGTCAATTAATTGGTGAGGATAAAGAAGTTTATGATGTTAAGGGGTTAACCGAAGCTGAAAGCAATGAAATATCTTGGGCTTTTTTGGGAAAATTAAAGGAAGATATATCCAATTCAAAGGCTGGGGCTATTATCACGAATTCGAATTTAAAAGATTATGTTCCTAAAGGAACTTCGGTTTTATTATCAGCCGATCCGCATCGCTCTTATGGGATTATTGCCGACTTATTTTATCCGTATGAAGTTGTTGAAAAGATACATTCATCGGCCGTTATTGATGAAACGGCACAAATCGGGGCCGGTTGCCAAATTGATGCCGGTGTTGTTGTTGGAAAGAATGTTAAAATCGGACGCCAATGTCATCTTCGGGCAAATGCGGTCATCGGTGATGGGGTTGAAATGGGTGATGGATGTATCATTGGTGAAAATGCCTCTGTTTTGTTTACAAAAATGGGGCATAAAGTTTATATTTATCCCGGTGCCCGTATCGGACAAGACGGTTTCGGATTTGCAATGTCTCCGGAACGTGGGCCGATGAAAGTTCCTCAATTAGGTCGTGTTTTAATCGGAAACGATGTGGAAATCGGAGCCAATACAACAGTTGATCGTGGCGCAATGGGGGATACAATTATCGGAGACGGTTGTCGGATTGATAATTTAGTTCAAGTTGCTCATAATGTTCACTTGGGACGGTGTTGTGTTTTGGTATCCCAAGTTGGTGTTGCCGGCAGTTGTCATTTTGGTGATTTTGTTGTTGCCGGCGGGCAATCTGGTTTTGCCGGACACTTAAATATCGGTTCCGGTGCTCAAATCGGGGCCCAATCCGGTGTTATGCGTGATGTGGACCCGATGTCAACCTTATTGGGTTCTCCGGCAATTAACGGTAAAGATTTTATGCGACTCCAAGTTTTAATGAAAAAATTTATAAAAGGCGAGTAAAATGAATTTTGATATCAAACAGATACTTAAACTTTTACCACATCGATATCCGTTTTTGTTGTTGGATAAAGTTGTTGATGTTGTTCCCGGTGAAAAGGGAATTGGTATTAAAAATATTACATTTAATGAACCTTATTTTCAGGGGCATTTTCCGGACAATCCCATCATGCCGGGTGTTTTACAAATAGAAGCGATGGCTCAAACGGCGGGTTTGGTTGTTATGTCTCAAATAAAGAAAGATGAAAATCAAAAGGCAGATGTATTATTTGCAACCGTGGATAAAGTTCGTTTCAGAAAACCGGTTGTTCCTGGGGATCGGATTGAATTTCATGTTCAAAAAGTGAATCAGGTTAAAAATGTTTATAAGTTTGAAGGAAAGGGATATGTTGATGGGAATTTAGTTTCTCAGGCAATATTCAGCGCACTTATTAACCAATAAAAAAAGGGGGTAAAATGACCAATATTCATCCATTAGCAGTTGTTGATAGTCACGCACAAATCGGAAACGATGTCGAAATCGGGCCATTTTGTGTGGTTGGACCAAATGTTATTTTGGGGGACGGATGCCGTTTGATGTCACATGTTGTTTTGGACGGTTATACAACAATCGGGGAAAGAAACACCTTTTATCCATATTCTTCCGCTGGTTTATTTGCACAGCATAAACGTTCTAATGCACCGGATGCGACCTTAACAATTGGTGATGATAATACATTTCGAGAACATACAACCTTGCACGTTGGTTCTGATGTTGATCAAAAGAAAACAATAGTCGGATCACGAAATTTAATGTTGGTGGGTTCTCATGTTGCCCATGATTGTATTTTGGGTAATGATATTGTCATGAGCAATAATGTTATGCTTGCTGGTCATGTGATTGTGGAAGATCGTGCCACAATCGGAGGCGGTTCGGCTGTTGCTCAATTTACTCGTATCGGCAAGGGATCATTTATCGGTGGAATGTGTGGCGTGGCACAGGATTTAATTCCCTATGGAATTGTGGTAGGCGGATCTCGTGTCGGATTGGGTGGGTTAAACTTAATTGGGTTGCGTCGGGCTCAAATTCCCAGTCAATTAATTTTCGACCTGCAAAAGGCATATAGTGAATTATTTTTGAATAAAGAACATAACCTCAAAGAACGCATTGATTTGGTGGAACAAAATCCGAATTATGCGAATAATCCGCTCATTCAAGATGTGGTTCGATTTATGAAAAATCCGTCAAAGAATAATATATTGCAACCGGAAGGATAATATGAAAAAAATTGGAATTGTTGCCGGTCGAGGGAAAATGCCTCAATTATTGATAAGTGCATGTAAAAAGAAAGGTATCCCTTTTGCTGTTTTGGGTTTAAAAAATCATACGGATATGGATTTATCTGCGTATCCGCATCAAGTTATCCGTCTGGGGGCAGTCGGAAAAGGATTTGATTTTTTTAAAAAACAGGAATGCGATACAATCTGTTTAATTGGGGCGGTTAAACGTCCGACAATAACCGAGCTTCGCCCGGATATTCGTGGTTTGAAATTCTTTTCAAAAATTGGCTTTAAATCATTGGGTGATGATGGTTTATTACGTAGTGTAATCAAAGAAATTGAACAGGAAGGTTTTTCGGTTATCGGTGCAGATGAATTATTGGATGATGTTTTGGTTCAAAAAAAGATTTATACCAAATTAAAGGCCAATATCAAAGAGGTTGAATTTGGTATTCGGATTGCTCATTTGTTGGGGGATGCTGATGTCGGACAAAGTGTTGTGATTCAAGACGGATTGGTTTTGGGCGTGGAGGCCATTGAAGGTACGGATGCATTAATTACCCGATGTGCTCAAATCAAGCGGAAAGGTGATAAACCGATTTTAATCAAAGTTAAAAAGCCCAAACAAGAACGTCGGGCAGATTTGCCGACTATCGGATTACAGACGATAAAACTTTTATCCGAAAAGGGATATGCGGGTGTTGTTATTGAATCCGGCGGTGCTTTTTTTGTGGATGAAAAAGAATCAGTAGACTTGGCAAATCGTAAAAAAATGTTTATAGTGGGAATATGAAAAAGATATATATTATTGCGGGTGAGCCGTCCGGAGATTTATTGGCATCGCGTTTAATGTATGCGATGAAGGGTGATGATGTTCGTTTTTCGGGTGTTGGTGGGGAAACGATGAAAGTTGCCGGTTTAAAATCTCTGTTTGATATTTCAGAAATTTCTGTTATGGGTTTTTTTGAGGTTTTACCTCGAATTCCTTTGATATTAAAACGGATTCGTCAAACCTTAAATGATATTGAAAAAGTTAATCCGGATATTGTGATTACGGTGGACAGTTTCAGCTTTTCAAAAGCGATACATCAAGGTCTTAAAAAAAGAGGCTTTAAAAAACCGCATATTCATTATGTCGCACCGCAGGTTTGGGCATGGAAGAAAAAAAGAGCTAAAACCATCCATCAATATATTGATTATTTAATGTGCTTATTGCCATTTGAAGAAAAATTGTTTACGCCATTTGGAATGAAAACAAGCTATGTCGGACATTCGGTCATTGAAAGTGGGGCAGATAAAGGGGATGGGGATAAATTTTTAAAAGAAAATAAAATTCCGAAAAACGCGACTGTTATTACAATGTTGCCGGGATCCCGACATTCCGAAGTTCGTTATTTGTTGCCTATCTTAAAAGAGGTTGCTGATCGATTAAATAAAAAATACAAAAACCTTTATATTGTTATGCCAACGGTTGATACGGTTGCTCGGGAAGTTCAACAGGCAATAAAAAAATGGGATGTCCAGACAATCGTTGTTCAGGGACAGATAAACAGATATAATGCCTTTAATGCATCCAAATTTGCGATTTCTGCATCGGGGACGGTTTCATTGGAATTGGCAATGGCTCGTCTTCCCCACATGATTATTTATAAAATGAATGCGTTGACGGGATATTTGGCTCGAAAATTACTTAAAATAAAATATGTGAATTTGATTAATACGTTGGCGGATAAAAAAATTATACCGGAACTTTTACAACAAGATTGTAATGTGGAAAACATTATGCGTCATATTTCATCCCTTCAAGGCAAACGGGGGCAAAAACAAGTTGACGAGGCCGGTCAAATTTTAAATTCTTTGGGCGTAAAACCATCGGAAAAAGTGCGTCAGATTATTTGGGAGTTAATCAAATGATACGGTCTATATACAGATTATACCAATATCCTTTATGCCCCAGATGTCGAGTTGTTCGTTTGGCTTTATATGAAAAACAAATTGAACATAATTTGATTTTTGAAAATCCATTGGATCGTCGAATGGAATTTTTGAAATTAAATCCATTGGGATATGTGCCGATTATTATAACGCCGTCTGAAAAGATTTTAAGCGGATATGACAGTATTTTAAATTACTTAAATGAAGGGCATTCGTCCGGATTGGATTTATTTGGACAAGACCCGATTTTTCGGGCGGAAGTCCGGCGGATATTGTCTTGGATTTTTGATATAATGAATCGTGAAATAGAGATGACTTTGATCAGCGGTAAAATTGTCGGATTTCATCAAAACGAACCGGATGCAAAGTTATTGCGTATCGGACGTAAAAATTTAAAAAGACATTTGGATTACGCAACATGGTTGATTAATCGTCGTCATTATTTGGCAGGAGATCGTTTTTCTGTTGCCGATTTGGCATTGGCTTCGTTTTTATCCGTTTTAGATTATTTGGGTGAAATTGAATGGGAACAATATCCGGATGTTAAGAATTGGTATGCACCGATAAAATCTCGTCCGTCTTTTTCCTACTTGCTCAAAGATCGTGTGGCCGGTATTATTCCACCGGAACATTATATTGATTTGGATTTTTAAAGGTAAAAAAAGGTTAAGATTATACATTGAAAAAATACCAAAAAAAACCTTGGTTTTTTGCAAGCATTTTTTTTTACGATTTAAATATTTTTTTTCTTTTATTTTAAAAGCGTTGTTTTTTCATTTTTTGCCTTTTTGAATTTCAAAAAAAACCAAGGTTTTTTTTATACTGTTTTTATATATTAAAATTAACCGAAAAATAAAGGAGGAAAAATGAAAAAACAAAGCGGTCGGAGTATGGTTGAAATGCTTGGAACACTGGCGATTATCGGTGTTTTGTCGGTGACGGCATTAACAGGATATAAAATCGCCATGAACAAGAATCGGACAAATAATATTTTATATGATGTGAACTTGGCAATGAATGAAATCGCCACTCGGGAATATGGGACCTTGGCGGATGTTGAAGCTGATGTATCCACTTTGGGTGTTAAAACGGAATTTGACATCAGCTATGCCCGATTAGGGAATACAGAATCAGAAGGTTTTTATATCGCTGTGGACGGTATTACACCGGAAGTTTGTGAAACCTTGCTTTCCAATAAAACCGCTT
>JAZSNA010000030.1:0-28788 GCA_045536135.1 Alphaproteobacteria bacterium | reverse complement strand
GATGTTACATCTTACCAGTATTGTTGTCCAAAAGTCGATCCGTCCACAGGTGAAGTGAATGAAGAAGACGCCAGCAAAAATACAAAAAGTGCCGTTGGTGCTTATGGTGAGGGATGGCCACAATGTTGCTATGGGAAGATTTATACAGATACTAATGGAGAGAAGCAATGTTGTCCGATAGGTTCGGATGTTGTTGATGAAAATTATTGTTGCGCAGTCAGAACGGATGATAATGGCGAAGAACTTCATGCTGTTGGTTGGGCTTATGTTCACAATTCATGTTGTTATGGAAAGGTGATAAACGGTATATGTTGTGGTGCTGATGACGACACCGTAGACATAGAGAGCCGTTTATGTTGTGATGGTAATATTTATTATTCCTATAATGATCAAGCCCTGTGCTGCCCAACAGGTAAATATGTTAATGGGCATGCCTGCTGTGATAATGCAGATGATATCACTTTTTGTCCGAACAGGGTAAATGGAGTATGTGTTACGAGTGGGGTGGATGAATGTTGCGAGAGCTCCGGCCGTGTTTTTGTTTGGGACTATTGGAACGAAGATGGGTATAGTTCGTACTCCCAAGCGTGTTGCCCAACCGATATTAAAACTGATGAAAATGGAGAGAAGTGGTGTTGTCAGCCGGGACCTTGTTATGATGAAGATGGAGATGGCGTTGAAGATGAAGGTTTTGAGGATAATTGGCGAGATTGCTGTGATTGGGTGGATTCCTAGATAAAATAAACATTCGATAACTTTATATATCAATATAAATTATTATCTTGAATTTTATTTTGAATTCGGATAGGATAATTTCAACAGAGGTATAAAGATGAAAAAAATTTTGGTTTTATTGTTGTTATCTGCTTGTTCTGGAAACGGTTTGTTTTTCAGAACCGATGGACGGGCTTATAATAAAGACGGAAACGGTATTTATAAAATTGGCGCGCCTTATCAAGTTTTTGATACTTGGTATACGCCGCATGAAAATTATGATTATCAGGAAATTGGTGTTGCATCTTGGTATGGACCTGATTTTCACGAGGGCGTGACTGCAAATGGTGAAGTTTATGATATGTATTCATTTACTGGGGCTCATCGGACTTTGCCTTTGCCGTCTATTGTTCGGGTGACAAATTTGGAAAACGGACAATCTGTTGTTGTTCGGGTCAATGATCGTGGTCCATTCGCAAAGGATAGAATTATTGATGTATCCAAAAAAGCCGCACAGGAACTTGGCTTTTTTGAACAGGGAACAACAAAAGTTAAAGTTGAAATTTTAGCTAATGAAAGTCGAGCTTTGAAAGAGAAAATTCTTAACCGTGGCGGAAAGTTTGTGGATGGAATTCAAAATGTTGAAATTCCGGCTTCTCAAATGAGACAACCCGAAAATATGATACCTTTGGCGAATTATCAAACCAAAAGTTTAAATGGAAAGTATTTGGTTCAAACAGGTTCTTTTGCTAATCCGGAAAATGCAACTAAACAGTTGGAAAAGATGTCTGCCTTCGGTTCAACAATTATGCAAGAGAAAAATATTCGCGGACAAAATTTATCGGTTGTTTCAATCGGACCGTTTGATACTCAGGAAGAAGCTTTGGGCGTTGTTGAAAAGCTTCAAAGTGCAGAATATTTTGATTGTCGTATTATTCAGGTGAAAGAATGAAAAAAATTATTTTATTGTTTTTATTGTTGTCGGGACAAGCTTTGGCGATTGAAACAAAAGCAACTAATGCTTACTTGGTGGATTATGATACCGGTGTGGTTTTACTTAATAAAAAAGGTGAAGAACCCATGACACCGGCATCAATGAGTAAATTAATGACAACATATATTTTATTTGATAAAATCAAATCCGGCGAGGTTCAATTGGATGATGTTTTTGTCGTGTCTAAAAATGCTTGGAAAAAGGGCGGGGCGGCCTCCGGTTCTTCAACGATGTTTTTAAATCCAAATCAAAAGGTTAAGGTTCAAGATTTAATTCGCGGTATTTTAATTCAATCCGGTAATGATGCTTGTATCACGGTGGCGGAAAATATATCCGGTTCCGAAGAACAATTTGCGGTTTTAATGAATGAAGTTGCACAAAAAATCGGCTTGATGGATTCAAGTTTTTCAAATTCAACGGGTTGGCCGGATAAAAACCAAAAAATGTCCGGACGGGATTTGGTTAAATTATCAACTTTAATTATTCGCCGATTCCCAGAATTCTATCCGATTTTAAGTGAAAAAGAATTTACATATAATAACATTCGTCAAGGAAATCGAAATCCTTTACTGTATTCTATGCCCAATCAAGTGGACGGATTAAAAACTGGTCATACATCTGTATCCGGATACGGTTTAACCGCTTCGGCAACTAACCTTGCCAAAGATCGACGCTTGATTTTGGTTATCAACGGGTTAAAGAGTGAGAAAGAAAGGGGAGCTGAGGCTCAAAAATTGTTTAATTGGGGATTTAGTGAATATGATAATTATCGTCCGATTAAAAAAGGAGATGTGATCGGACAGGGGCAAGTTTGGATGGGGAAAAATAATGTCGTTCCAATGGTTGTAGAGGATGATGTTTTATTAACCTTAAACAAACAAGAAGTGAAAAATATTGAATTTACAGTTCAATATGAACGTCCGATACCGGCTCCGATTAAAAAGGGCGATACCATTGGAAATTTAAAAATTATTGCCGGTGATTATGAATATATTTATCCGTTGAAAGCTGGCGAAGATATAGAAAAGGTCGGAATATTCGGTAAAATACCGTACTTATTTGGGAAAAAATAATGAAAAAAGGACGTTTTATAACTTTTGAAGGTGGAGAAGGGGTTGGCAAATCGACTCAGGTTAAAATGCTGACTGAATTTTTAAAAAGTCAGAGTATTGATTTTATTTTAACTCGAGAACCTGGCGGAACTCCGGTGGCCGAACAAATTCGTTCTATTACTCATAATCCCGAAAATACATCTTTGGATGAGGTTTCTGAAACTTTGCTTTTTTCCGCCGCCAGACGTGATCATTTGGTCAGTGTGATTTGGCCGGCCTTGGAGAAGGGAATTTGGGTCATTTGTGATCGGTATGCCGATTCAACGATGGTTTATCAAGGTTTTGGTCGAGGGGATAAAAACTTATCATTATCTGATTTAGAAGCATTGTATCGATTTTTAGCCGGTTCTTTCCAGCCGGATTTGACTTTTGTTATGGATTTGGATCCGCGAATCGGATTTGAACGGATTAAAAATCGTCAAAAAGATCGAATGGAACAAATGGATAAAAGCTTTTATGAAAATATTCGGAACGGATATTTAAAGGTGGCTTTGAAAAATCCAAACAGATGCGTTTTAATTGATGCTAATCAGGATGTCAATATGGTTCATTGTCAAATTATTGATAAAATAAAAGAAAGACTTTTATGAAGAAAAATGAGGCGTTGACTTTATTACAAAAAGTTTATCAGGATGGAAAAATCTCCGGATCTTGGATTATTTGTGGAAAAGAAACGGATAAAAGGGGATTGATTTCTGATTTTTGTCACTCTGTTTTGTCTGAAAAGGATTGTCTTTCAGAGGTTAAGTGGATACAACCGGATTTAATCAAAAAAGAAAAAGATGACTTAATTAAACAAATTAAAAACGGTCAAGAGATTGATGAAAATAAAAAAAGAAAACGTAATGCCTTTATTACGGTTGAAGATATTCGAAAAGGTATTGAATTTATGGCTTTGAAATCTTTAACCAATCAAAATCGATTTTTAATTATAGATACGGCTGATTTAATGAATATACCGGCTCAAAACTGTTTGTTAAAAATGTTGGAAGAACCTGGAGATAAAGGAGTTGTTTTTTTATTGGCAGATTATCCGGAAAAATTACTTTCAACGATAACTTCCAGATGTCGAAAAATAAGATTATTCCCCCATAGTCAGAGTGAAATTTTAAATTTTATTATTCAAAATTATCCTCAATATGATAGTGAAGTTTTACTTAAACTTTCTTTTTCAAATATTGAAAAAATAAAGAAAATAATTGAGTTTAATGGGGTTGATATTTATCAAAAAATGATTGCCTTAAAAAACAGAAGCGAAATTTATGCCTTTGTTGAAAAAAATATAAAAGATGAGGAAAATTTACAAATGATTATCGATTTTTCATTTGTTATTTTATCTGAAAAGATTGAAAAAAATATGGATAATTCCGATATAACATTATTACTTTTGGATATTTGGGAAAAATTACAAAATTTATTAAAAGATATGGATCGGATTTATTTGGATAAAAAGCAGGTTTTGGCTTTGATATTAGAGGATGTTTTATTATGATTATAGATAGTCATTGTCATTTGGATCGTCAAGATTATGAAAATTTAAATGAAATTATAGAAAATGCACATAAAAATGGTGTCGGATTAATGGTGAATGTGGCTACAAATCCGGCAGAATATAGTGGTTTAATTGCAACCTTGGAAGAATTTCCATCTGTTTATGGTGCATTCGGAATACATCCTGAATCAATAGAGGGGGAAATTATTTCTGAAAAGAATCTTGAATATTATATCCATCATTTGAAGATTATCGGAATAGGGGAAACAGGGCTTGATTATTGTTATCCGAATGTGCCAAAGGAAGTTCAAAAGGAATCGTTTCTTGTTCACATCAGGGTTGCTCAAAAGACAGGTTTGCCTTTAATTATACATACTCGTGATGCCGATGAGGATATGGCTTCAATCTTAACACAAGAGATGAAAAATAAACCTTTTAATGCCGTTATTCATTGTTTTTCTTCGGGGCCAGAATTGGCGAAGGTGGCTTTGGATTTGGGGTTATATTTTTCCTTTTCCGGTATATTGACTTTTAAAAAATCAGATCAATTGCGTCAAATTGCAGCAGTTATCCCAAATGATCGAGTTTTAGTCGAAACAGATGCACCGTTTTTGTCGCCGGAGCCTGTTCGTGGCAGACGAAATGAACCGGCGAATGTTCGGCATACTTTGGCAAAATTAGCGCAAATAAAAGGACTGGATATCTCTGAAATGGAAAAAATTGTTGAAGAAAACTTTATGCGTTTATTTAATAGAAGCGGGAAAATACAAAAATTTTAATTTTTTAAATAAATTTTAACCTTAATATGGTATGTTTTAGGGTATGAAAATAAAAGTGCTTGGTTGTGGCGGAAGTTATGGCGTGCCAAATGTTTTAAAGGGATATGGCGAATGTGATCCGAATAATCCCAAAAATACTCGTACTCGTTCCGGCATTATTGTATCAGAGCAGGGGTGTGAAATTCTGATTGATACACCAACAGAGCTTCGGATGCAACTTTGGCGGGCAGGGCAAAAGACTGTTGATGCGATTGTTTATACGCATTTACATGCTGATCATGTATCTGGTATTGATGATGTAAAGGCTTTGACAGAAGGTAAAAAGACAATACCGGTTTTTGTTCCAAAATTTTGGGAAGAAACTTTTTTAAAAAATTTTTATTTCTATTTAAAACCAATTACTTATTCTGGTATAAATAAAGAAATACTTAAACTTAATATTGTTCCAGACAATTCCTTTGACGTTGCTGGAATCTCGTTTTTACCTATAAAACAATTGCATGGAAATACAAAAACATTAGGATATCGTATTGGGGATTTTGCTTATAATACGGATTTAAATGATTTCGAAAATCCGAATGATTTGGATTTGTTAAAGGGAATAAAAGTATGGATGTTGGGTGTTGTGACACCTTATGAAAATGGTAAGCATCTTTATCTTGAAAAAGCATTAAAATGGATCGAATATATTCGACCGGAACGCGTGTATTTGACACATATGGGTGGGCATATGGATTATGATACATTGTGTCAAACATTGCCTTTATATATTCGGCCGGCCTATGATGGAATGGAGTTTGAATGTTAAAAGTTTTTATTTTATTTGGTCCGCCGGCTGCGGGAAAAGGTTCTATTTCAAAACAAATTCCAGATGAAAATGTTATTTCAATGGGGAATTTAATTCGGCAGAAAGGAATAAACACTCAATCCGGTTCACTGGTGTCGGATGAATATGTCAACCAGATTTTGCTGGAAGAATTAAAACAAAAGAAAGCATATGATTATGTTTTGCTGGACGGATATCCAAGAACAAAAGAACAAGCTGTTTTCTTGAAAAATATTGATTTCGTGAATGTTGAGAAACTTTATTGTCTTGAAATTGATGATAAAGAGGTCTTATATCGTATTTGTCGTCGTCAAAGTTGTTCTTGCGGATGCAGTTATCATCCCGAACTAAAACCGTCCAAAATTGAAAATATATGTGATTTGTGCGGAAATGAGCTATTTGTCAGAAGCGATGATAATCCGGAAAGTATAAAGAAAAGGTTATCAATATATCACGAACAAAAAGGACAAATATTGCCTGAATTTAAAGAATGTATCCAATATATTGATGTTCAGGATTCAAATTTTAAAAAAAGTATAAACGATACAGTTGCCGAGATTTTAAAACCGACATCAAAAGGAAAAAATATTGGGATCTTAAAAAAGAAAATAGAAGATACTCGTATACATTAATACAATATAATCAAATAGAGTTATCTGGTCTAATAGATTTATTTATCTGTAATTTTTACTGTAAAAAAACACCTATTTTTTTTATTTATATATTAGTATACATAATATAAATTATGCGACAATTATATAGAGGATAAATGAGGCACTATTCTTTTAAATCAAATACTTATGAAGACTTGTGGATAACTTTGTGGAAAAGATTTTTTCTGGTTCTTGTTTTGTTTACAAAATGAGATTTTATTTAAATTGTTATATGTCTTGACGAAATTTTTGACTTTCTTTTATATAAATATCGATAAATTGTTGGATTTAATGTTTAATAAAGCGGTGATTAAAAAAAAGCGATAGAAATCAGATTTTAGATTTATATATTCCCATAAATAATCCCCTATCCTTTTTTGTTATTATTCGGGTCAAAATCCGATGGCATTTTATCAGGAGGAGGAAGTTTTGTGGCCGTGCTAAAAAAAACAACAGTGTTTTTTATTAAAAGAAAAAAATATTTAAATCGTAAAAAAAACTGCTTGTAAAAAACCAAGTTTTTTTTACTGTAAAAATACATTATTTTTCAATGACTTATAAAGTGCTATTTTTTTAAAAAAGCCAATAATGCCGTGATTGCTGCCGGAGTCATGCCGGGGATACGGGAGGCCATACCGATTGTTTCGGGTCTGGCTCGTTCAAAACGTTCAATAATTTCTGTCGATAATCCACCAACTTTTTTATAATCAATATCTGTTGGAATTTTAAGAGCTTCATCCTTTTTAAAATCCCGAATATCTGCTTCTTGTTGCATCAAATACCCACTATATTTGGCATTGATTTGGATTTGTTTAGCCACATCGACAGATACGGAGTCAAATGAAGGGTCAAGACGACAAATATCATCCCACATAATGCCTTCCATTGTTAATAATTCAAAAGCAGTTTTCCCACCTTGATTAACTTCTATACCGGATTTGGCACATTGCTTTAAAGAGTAGGTTTTGTTTTGAGCTTGGTGTATTTTTTCCTTTAATTCTTTTGCTTTTTTTTCAAACAAGAGCTGACGATTTGGGGAAACACAACCGACTTCAATTCCTTTGGGTGTCAGTCTTAAATCTGCATTATCTGATCGTAAAGAAAGGCGGTATTCGGCTCGGGAAGTGAAAAGTCTGTATGGTTCGTCCACACCCATTGTAATAATATCGTCAATCATAACACCCAAATATCCGTCAGTTCTGTCAACGATTAGTTCTTTTTCAATCCCTTTTGATTTTAATCCGGCATTAACACCGGCTAAAAGCCCCTGCCCTCCGGCTTCTTCATATCCGGTTGTACCGTTAATTTGACCTGCCAGGTATAGATTATTAACGGTTTTTAATTCCAATGTTCTTTTAAGTTGTCTGGGATCAACAAAGTCGTATTCTATGGCGTATCCGTATCGAATGATTTCAACGTTTTCAAGACCCTTGATTGAATGTAAGAATGCATCTTGAACATCTATGGGAAGACTGGTTGAAATGCCATTCGGATAGATTGATTGACCATCTCTGGTTTCGGGTTCCAAGAATATATGATGAGAATCTCGATCTCTGAAACGATCCAGTTTTGTCTCTATACTGGGGCAATATCGCGGACCAACGGATGTTATCTGTCCATCAAATAACGGCGCACGATCCAGATTAGATAAAATAATTTCATGTGTTTTCGGGTTGGTAGAAGTCAAATAACAGGGAACTTGTTCTTGGGTAATCGCTTCTGTTAAAAAGGAAAAACTTTGAGGTGGAATATCGCCGTCTTGTCGGATTAAGTCTTGATAATTTATCGATGATTTTTTTAATCTGGCCGGTGTTCCAGTTTTTAAACGTCCCATACATAATCCCAATTTTTTTAAGTCCGGGGTAATTCCAGAGCATGAAATGTCCCCATATCTTCCGCCGACCTCTTTTTTATCCCCGATATGCATTAAACCGTTTAAGAATGTACCTGTCGTTAAAATAACACATCGGGCAGTTATTTGATCGCCTTTATCGGTTTTGATGCCGTAAACGGTCTGTTTCCGGTATAATAAGCCCTCAACTGAAGCCTCTTTAACCGTTAGATTCGGATAAGAAAGTAAGGTTTGTTGCATAATTTGTTTATACAAATCTTTGTCGGCTTGCGCCCGAGGTCCTTGAACAGCCGGCCCTTTTGATAAATTTAACATTCTGAATTGAATGCCGGCTTGATCAATAACTCGTGCCATCACACCATCCAATGCATCAATTTCACGGACAAGTGTCCCCTTGCCTAACCCGCCGATAGCCGGATTACAGGACATATCTCCGATTGAAGATATTTTATGGGTCAGTAATAATGTTTTTGCACCAACACGAGCAGAGGCCGTACACGCCTCACATCCGGCATGTCCACCACCCACAACAATAACATCATAATCAAATATATTTTCCATTTGAAATTCCTTATACTGCAAAAATTATAAAAAATCAAGTATCTTCATAAAGAAGTATTAATTTCTTGTATTATTTTAATTTCATTGTATAATTATGATATGATGATAGTTCAAATAATTGCTCACTTTATTACAATGACTGCCATTACAATTATGGCCTTGATGGAAATTTATTTCTTTTTTGAATTGTTTAGGACACGATTTTTTAAATATCCGCCGATGATACATTGCCCAAATCGGTCTTTGAAACGTGTCATGACAGAATTAGGGGAAATCTTATCAGACGGTAAAAAACATACAATTGCAGATATTGGAAGCGGGACCGGAAGTATTATCATTCCTTTGGCCAAGAAGTTCCCAGAACACACTTTCGTTGGAATAGAATATGGTTGGCCAATTTCAGTGGCTAAATTAAAAAGCCGAAAAATTAAAAATATTATATGGATTAAAAATGATGTTTTTAAAGAAGATTTATCAAAATATGATACCGTAATTTATTTTTTCTTGCAGGACTTAATGGATAAATTCATCGACCATCTTCGTCAAGGGCGAAAGGGAGAGAAAACTTTCTTGATTTCCGTTCGTTTTAAAACAAAAACAAATCAAAATATTATTGAACTTAAAAGAAATAAAAATATAACAGTGTATTCAATTCGGTAAATTATACTGTTTTTTTAAATGAAAAATGTTTATGCAGGATATAAATTAAAATTGTTGAAACAACAATATAAACGGCTTGTGAAATTTCGGGATTTATTTTTAACCCTTTGACCATTAAATTGATTGCGATAAAATTAAATAAAAGCATGCCTAAATAAACCGTCCAAGCCTTTACATATTCCCTTTTAAAATTTCCGGACGAACGAAATACATAATATCTCATGGTTAAAAACGATACATTTATCGTGATAATATATTGTATAAATAAAGCCAGATTATAGAAATCCAACAGATAATAAAGACCGACAAAAACCAAATAAGCAAAAACCGTATTAAATCCGCCGACAAGTATATATCTTATTTTCTCCGGCGTTTTAAACCAAATTTTTTCCAATAAGAAATACCATTTAATCAAGATATTTTCTTTATTCATTTGTTTTTAACCTTTAATTACTTTCGCGAATTTATTCAATATGGCATTCGTTAATGAAACCTCCGGCCCATCGTAAAAACTTTTACAAATATCTGTATATTCGCTGATAATAATTGGCGTATCCAAATCCGGATGGACAAAAAATTCGGCCAATCCGACAAATAAAACCGACTTTAACAGATTGTCAATTCTGCTTTTATCCCATTTGTCAGATAAGGTGTTTTCAATGATTTGTTCAAATTGAGCTTGTTTTTCTTTTACCGTATGAACTAAATCTGTCAGCATTTTTTGATTTGGTTTCTCCAAGTCAATTTTAACCTCTTTTCCATCTATGTCTTGTAATAAGAAACGTCCTGTATTACCGGATATCATATCCAACAAAATATCATCAATATTGCGTGATGTCATTAAATGGTTGTAAATGCTTTGAACTGCATTTAATCGAGTGTTTGTTTTTTGATTCATTTTCTGTCTTTCTTTAAATTATCTACAAATTTTTCAAAATCTTTTGGATTTTTGAAGTTTTTATATACGGATGCATATCTAATATACGCAATTTTATCCAAAGTCAATAATCTTTCCATGACGGTTTCGCCGATTATCGCACTTGAAATCGTTCCTTCACCCAAGGTTTCCAGTTGACGCTGTATACCATTAACAATCAAATTAACCTGTTCTTCCGAAACATTTCTTTTTTTGACGGCAACCGTAATAGATTGCATTAATTTGGCTCTATCAAACGGAACAACATCTCCGTCTTTTTTGCGAACAAAAAGTTCACGTAATTCGACTCGTTCAAAAGTCGTGAAACGAGAACCGCATTTGCCACAAATTCGACGACGACGAATAGATGTATCATCATCCGAACTTCTGGAATCTTTAACTTGTGTATCGGGTGAATTGCAAAAAGGACACCTCATTTATTCTTAACCTTTCAGTTTGGGATAGATGGGAAAATCAATGGTCATTTGTTTAACCTTTGCTTTAACAATTTCTTCTATCACACTGTTATCATTGGGATTTAATTCAAGACCGTCAATAATATCGGCAATCATATCCCCGATATCTTCAAATTCTTTGGCACCGAAACCACGGCTGGTTCCGGCCGGAGTTCCAACACGTAAACCGGATGTCGTTTTGGGTGGTTCCGGATCAAACGGAACGGCATTTTTATTGCAAGTAATTCCGGCACGATCCAAACTGTCACATACAACATTTCCAGTTAATTTTTTATTTCTTAAATCGATCAATAATAAATGACTGTCTGTTCCGCCACTGACTAAATCAATACCACGACTTAATAATTTTCTTTCAAGAGCTTTTGCATTTTCAACAACTTGTAAAGCGTATTCCCGAAATTCCGGTTGTAAAGCTTCCCCGAAAGCGACAGCTTTTCCGGCAATAATATGTTCCAAAGGCCCGCCTTGTAATCCGGGGAAAACGGCTGAATTAATTTTTTTTGCAATATCCGAATTATTGGTTAAAACGATACCCCCCCGAGGACCACGTAAAGTTTTATGTGTTGTGGATGTGACGACATCCGCATATTCCAGTGGATTAGGATAGACACCACCAGCCACCAATCCGGCAAAGTGAGCCATATCCACCATTAAGTATGCGCCAACCGAATCGGCAATTTGACGGAAACGAGCAAAATCAATAATTCGAGCATAAGCCGATCCGCCTGCAATAATCAGCTTCGGGTGATGTTCTTTGGCTAATCTTTCCACTTCATCATAATCAATTAAGCCATCTTCTTGACGAACACCGTAAGAAATAGAGTTATATATTTTGCCGGAACTTGAAACTTTTGCTCCATGCGTTAAATGTCCGCCGGCATCCAAAGACATACCCATTAAAGTATCCCCCGGTTGCAACAGAGCCAGATAAACGCTTTGGTTAGCCTGCGAGCCAGAGTGCGGTTGAACATTGGCAAAGTCTGCATTAAATAACTGTTTTAAACGTTCAATTGCCAAGTTTTCAATTTCGTCGATATATTCGCATCCATGATAATATCGTTTAGCACAATATCCTTCGGCATATTTATTGGTTAAAATACTTCCACATGCATCCAAAACAGCTTGTGAGACAATATTTTCAGAAGCAATTAATTCAATATTGTTTTGTTGGCGAAATAATTCCTTTGTAATTGCTTGAAAAACTTCGGTATCGCATTCGGATAAGCGGTTTTTGAAGTATTTACTCATATCTTTACGGTTACATGTACATGTCATTTCATTTCTCCTAGTTTTTGAACTCGAGGGCAATGATGCCCTTCCATAAAATCTGTATTTAAAAATAAATCAATATAAGTTAATGCATCAGTGGTATCGCATAATCTTGCACCCAAGCAGATAACATTTGCATTATTATGTTGACGGGATAGACGTGCTGTTTCGGTGGAATAAACCAATGCGGCTCGAACAAACGGATATCTGTTTAATGCAATAGACATTCCGATTCCCGATCCGCAAACCGCAATTCCGATACAATCCTTATTTTCTTTGATGAAATGAGCCAGTTTTTCGGCATAGTCGGGATAATCCACGCTTTCTGGCGTTTGCGGTCCCATATCAAAGACTTCATATTCAAAGTCTTTTAAATAAGTAATGATTTCTTTTTTTAATAAAAATCCGCCATGATCTGATGTGATTGCTATTTTTTTCATTTTACCCCTTTATTTTATTTTCAAAATAGAGTATAAAAAAAATATGACACAAATGCAAGACTTTTCGCCAGATATTTTTAAAAAAAAATTATTGCCTCATTGTCAAATACTTGGGATTGACTTTGGAGTTAAGCGAATTGGACTTTCTATTTCGGATATGTTATGGTTGTCAGCCAGCCCGATTGGGAATGTTTCTTCGGTCAGGGAATTAATTGAGAAAATAAAGGATAGACAAATCGGCGGAATTATTATCGGGATGCCTTTGTTGATGAATGGGACCGAGGGGGAACAGGCTCAAATTGTTCGGAAGTTCGCTGAAAAACTATATGAAAAAATGCCTATTCCGATTTTATTTTGGGATGAACGTTTAACCAGTCGTGCCGTCTCATCCATTATGATTAAACAAGCGGATTTATCCAGAAAAAGGCAAAAACAGATTATTGATTCTAACTCTGCTGTCTTAATCTTACAAAATGCGTTGGATCGCTTATCATTATTACCATGAAGGGCATTTTTTCGATTCTTTTCGATAAGATTCGTCAGTATCTATTTCTTGATTTTCACGCTCAATGATTTTTTGAATATAATCCAATAGCGGTTGAAGGTCGTTTTTGATTTGTTTCCCCATATCATCAATATATAAATTGATATTGCTTGTCGGGTGTATTGTGATGGGTTTTATTTTATCAACAGCCTTTTGGACGGCTTCCTTTATCTTTGGGGTAAAGGCTTCCCACCCTTCTGTGTGAACACGGACATGATAATTTTCATGATCCTTAATAACTTTATATTGACATGAGTTCTTTTTATACTTTTTATCAATATAAACCGTCATAGGCTTTATTTCAATTTCAACAGATACATTTTTAGGATATAAGCAAGTTTGCATCTGTGTGGACATACTTTCAACTTCCAGTTCTGTTTTGATTGATGTTTTGGCAACAGTTAGGCCTAGTGCATTTTTCCACATTTTACCCGGAAATTGAGATGCAGACTTAGAATGATCATATACGGGAGAGGCAATTTTGATGGTTGTATTGGGATAAACCTTTTTCCCAGTACAGGAAAAAGCATTTATTGAAAAAATGTTTAAAAAAAGAGTGACAAATACTAAAAAATATTTATAATACATACTTGTTATATTATTTCAAAAAAATGGTTTGTCAAATGAAAAAAATAATTTCGTATAATGTTGCCGGAATTCGGGCTCGAATCAACACATTGATTTCTGTTTTAGAAAAAGAAGATCCGGATGTTGTTTTTTTGCAAGAAATTAAAGCAACAGATGAAAATTTCCCGTTTTTAGATATATCATCATTGGGTTATCAAATTGCAATTTGCGGACAAAAGGGATTTAATGGTGTGGCTATTTTATCGAAAAATAAAATGAAGAATATTATCGATGAAATTCCGAATTTCCCGTTTTATGAGGCTCGCTTTATTCAAGCCGAAATTGATGATACGATATATATATCCGTTTATGCTCCCAATGGGTGTGCAAGTTCTGAAAAGTTAGCGGAAAAACTTCGTTGGTATGATGCATTGAACACTTATGTCAAATCAATAGATTCTGAAAAAAATATCATTATGGGTGGAGACTTTAATGTGATTGAAAAAGATACAGATGTTTATAATTCCGCCTATTTTAAGGATACGGCTTTAATGATACCGCCCGTTCGTGAAAAATTTTCGGTTTTATCAGATTGTTTAATTAACTCAGTCCGTTTAATTAATTCGCAAGAACATCTTTATTCTTTTTGGGATTTTCAAGGCGGATGTTGGCCGAAAAACAACGGTATTTTATTAGATACGATTTTTATATCAAAAAACTTAAAGGATATGGTTGAAAATAGCGGAATTTTAAAAGAATATCGTGGAGTTGAAAAACCATCAGATCATACACCTGTTTTTTTAAAGGTCAATTTATAATAAAACATCCTTAAAATCCAAAAGAATATTGAAATAAAAAATGGGATGAAATAGTAAATAACTCTGAAAGATATTAAGGCCGATAATATTCCGGATTTCTCTGACGGTATATGGATATATAAAGTTAAAAAGACACTTTCAAAGACCCCTATTCCGCCCGGAACCTGACTGGATATACCGATGATTTGAGCCAGAATAAAGACAATAAAAACATGTAAAAAGTTTGTTTGAATATGAAAATTTAAAAGCGTATAAAAACATAGTGAAATCAAAGAGATATCCGTGGCTCCGAGTATGGCTTGTTTTATTGTCGTTTTTAATGACGGCGGTGTAATATTGAAAATTTTTCTTTTCTGCCTGATAAAGAAAAACCAATATGAAAAAAGTAAGAAAAATGAAATATATATTCCAATATATAATCCTTTTAAATCAGTATAATTTTTTAATATATTGCTTTTTTCTGCCATTATCATTGTTAATATAAATAAAGATATCATTCCAAGTAAATATGTTATACTTTCAAAGGCAATCATTTTAAAAATTTGAATTTTATTTAAAAATTTTTGATATAATATATATCTGATTGAACCGCCGGCAATATATGAATGACCGGTTGTATTTGTCATTGAAAAGGATAAAAAAGAAGCAAGCAATACATGTGGATATGGTATTTTTTTATTTAAATATTTTAAAGCTAGATTATCGTATTCGGACAAGGCAATAAAGTCTATAATTACCCACAAAAACGATATAGTTATAATATAAATCGGTGTTTTTAAAATATCATTTGAAATAGATATCCACCCGACTTTATCAATCTCTTTTTTTATTAAATGAATAGCAATAATTAAGAAAAATATTGCCGTCAGCTTTACAGTTAAGTTTATAATTTTTTTCATTTATATAAAAAATAATTTGATTTTTATAAAAAACAAGTCTATATCAAAAGGTATGATTTATTTAGTTTCTTTGTGGCTTGGTATTTTAACTTCACTTGATTCATGTGTGATTGCAACAACAATTGCAGCAATTGGTTATATAAATCGTCAAGCCGTTTATCCGATTTCAGCGTTGATTAATGGAATTTTATATACCTTAGGGCGTATTTTTCTTTATTTATCTTTAGGATATATTATTCTTTATTTTTATATTGATTTTATACCGATGTTATCAGAATATATTCCTATTTTTTCAGCTCCGCTTTTGTTTGTTATTGGTTATATTTTATTAACAAAAAAAGCTTGTCATTGTCAGAAAAAAGTATGTTCGCATCACTTTTTTGAAAAAATGGGTTATCTGGGCTCGTTTGTTATTGGTATGTTGTTTGCATCATCTTTTTGTCCAATATCCTTAGGTTTCTATTTATCTGTTTTAAGTTATGAAAGTTTTTGGGGATTTTTCTTGTATGGTTTGGGAACCGGATTACCCGTATTGATTTTTGGATTTATGATTGCTTTTTTCAGTCAAAAGTTATCCCTATTTTACCATATTGCTCCATTGATTGAAGAATATGGTCGGTTGGTCACCGGTTTTATATTTATGGGTTTAAGTTTTTATTATACAATAATATATTTTATCCCTTGATAAGATTTATTTATACTATATTTCCTTTATGTATAGAGGGGGTATGATTATGAATATAATCTTAGGTGAAAAAAATACAGAAATCCGAACATTTTTAAAAGATATACTATTACGTATAAAACCGAAATCATTTATCAAAGAATGCTCAACATGGGATTGTGCTTTGTTCGATTTGATTAAAAAGGATAATGTTGAATTTATTTTTATTGATATAAATATACTTGGTTTTCGCTGGATTGAACGCCTTCAAGAGTTATTGACTTTGTGTCAAAAAACACGAATTGTTTTAATTTCCGATAAAATTTCCATAGCACAAGCCGAAGATTTTTTTAATCAAGGATTAGTGGCTTTTATTTCTTTGAGAGATTTTCAATCATCTATGGATAATATTTTACACTTTATTTTAAATGGTGGATTGTATTTATCACCGCAAATTTTAAATCAATCAACTTTGATATCCCCCTATTTGCCGGACGGTAATCAATTAACGGGACGACAGAAAGAGGTTTTATCTTATTTGGCTATGGGATATTCCAATAAGAAAATTATGTCTAAAATGAATATATCCGAACCGACGGTTAAATTACATATTCATAATTTATTTGTTAAGTTGAATGCAACAAATCGCACACAAATTGTTTTGAATGCCCAAAAATTAGGAATAATTTAAAAAAAAGTTTGAAAAAATCTTTTTTTCCGATATACTTCTATTTAAAAGTAGGAGAAAAAATGAAATTTTTACAACTTATCGGCCATGTTTTTATTCGTTTTTTGGGTGCAGTCGGACAATTGGCAAGTTTTACAATTAACTGTGTTGTTCATATTTTTCGTCCACCCTTTTATTTTAAAGTCTTGCTTGGACAGATGATTGAAATCGGTTTTTATTCGCTACCGGTTGTGGCTATGACGACTCTTTTTTCCGGTATGGTTATTGCTTTGCAAACTTATACGGGGTTTTCCGGTTTATCTGCCGAAGGTGCTGTTGCAATGGTTGTTTTAATCGCTGTCACACGAGAGTTGGCTCCGGTTATGGGCGGATTAATGGTGGCCGGACGAATAGGAGCCTCCATGGCGGCAGAAATCGGAACAATGCGTGTTTCAGAGCAAATAGATGCCCTTTCCACATTATCTACAAATCCGTTTAAGTATTTAATTTCTCCCAGAATTTTGGCGGGTGTTATTATGTTGCCGATCTTGGTATTTATTGGGGATATTATCGGGATTTATGGCGGTTATATTATTGGTGTTTATAAGCTTGATTTTAATTCAACTACTTATTTAATAAATACATGGAACTACTTGAAAATAAACGATATTATTATTGGTCTTGTCAAAGGGGGTGCCTTTGGATTTATCATTACTTTGATGGGATGTTATAATGGATATTATTCAAAAGGTGGTGCACAAGGTGTCGGAAATTCTACAACAAATGCTGTTGTTTCATCATCTATTTTAATTTTAATTTTTAATTATCTTTTAACCGAGGTCTTTTTTAACATATGAAAAAAATAACAGAAAAAATTGTTTTATCCCATGTTCATAAACGCTTTGGAAATAAAGTTGTTTTAAATGATTTGAATTTAACCGTTAATAAGGGCGAATCTTTGGTGATTATTGGAGGCTCCGGGACCGGTAAATCCGTGACATTAAAGTGTATTTTGGGGCTGTTAAAACCGGATTCCGGTGAAATTAGCATAGATGGGCAACCAATCTGTGAAAAAACCAATCAACAAATTGGCATGCTTTTTCAAGGGGCTGCATTATTTGACAGTTTAAATGTTATTGAAAATGTTGCATTCGCATTAGTCCAAAAAATGGATAAGGAATCGGCATATGAAATTGCACGTAAGAAGCTTTTAAGCGTCGGATTGGGAAAAGAATCCCATCATTTATATCCGGCGGATTTATCTGGTGGTATGAAAAAGCGTGTTGGATTGGCTCGGGCGATTGCGACAAATCCTCAAATTATATTTTTTGACGAACCGACAACGGGGCTTGATCCGATTATGTCTGATGTTATTAATAATTTGATTGTTAATACGGTAAAGAAAATGGGTGCAACTGCTCTGACGATTACACACGATATGACATCGGCCAAAAAAATAGCGGATCGAATCGCCATGCTTTACGAGGGGAAGATTATTTGGATAGGGACTGTGGCAGAGCTTGAAAAAACCCGAAATCCATATGTTCGACAGTTTGTCAGCGGTTCCGAAAAAGGTCCGATAAAGGTTTTAAAATAATTTTTTTTATTTTTTTTAAAAAAGTGCTTGCAAAAAGAAAAAAAATATGTATAATCTGATTCAGTTAAGCGCTCGTAGCTCAATTGGATAGAGCATCTGACTACGGATCAGAAGGTTGCGGGTTCGAATCCTACCGAGCGCGCCAATTAAAAACACCACGGAAAAACCTGTGGTGTTTTTTTATATTTATGAAAATAAAAAATTCGCCATTTCTGACGACTTTTTCTGATATTATTACTTAACGATACTATTGGATAACTCCCAAGGAATTTCTTCTGAATCAAGGCATAAAACACCCCCTGCATTATCCTCTTCATATCCGACGGTTTCTGTGAGCAACAAGAACCGTTATTGACAACATTTGGATATTCTTTCGGACAACAGGTATAACATGGACAATCACTATCAACAGCCACGTTCTTCTTTCATATTCCCCTCCATTTTTTTTGTTGTTTTTTTACCAATAAGAACAGTATAAAAGAAACGACACTTCTTTGCAAGCATTTTTTATAATTTAAATGATTTTTTTCTTGTATTCAAACGGAAAATTATCCTGATATTATTAAATTATATAAATTTTCAGATAAATATCCGTCTGCAACCAGATTTGATTGTTGCTGATAGCCTTTGATAGCTTGTTTTGTTTTCTTTCCCAATACCCCATCGATGGTATCAGAATAAAAACCCTTGGCATTTAAAGATGTTTGAATTTTCTTTATTTCATCTGTTGTAAAGCGTTTTTCCATAAAATAGTTATTGATATTAATTTCATCCCTATTTTTTATTTTATCTGACATTATTCCGATAATTAAAGCGTAATAATCAGAATTATTCCATTTTTTGATAACATCAAAATTATGATATACCAAAAATGCCGGACCTTTTATCCCCATAGGCAAAATTATTCTGGCTTTGTCTATTCCTTTATCTATATCAATACCGGCCTTTTGTAATTCATTTGCTGATAAATTGACATCAATATTATTCATATTAAAGTTTGCAGGTAATACAATTTTCTTTCCCCATTTTTTCCCCCTTTTCCATCCCATTTTCTGTAAATAGTTTCCTGCGGAAAAGACTGCATCTTCAAATGAATTCACAATATCAATCGGCAATTTGTCATCTCCATTCATTTTATATCCGGTAAATGTTGTCGGCATAAATTGGAAATGACCGAAGGCCCCTGCCCAAGAAGAAAAAGGAATATCTATATCTTCATTGATAATAATATTTAACATTTCATCCAGTTGCTGCTTAAAAAAATCTTTTCTTCTGCCATCATAAGATAATGTTGCCAATGCGGATAAGGATTGAATGTTCCCTTTATTTTGACCAAAGTTTGTTTCCATTCCCCAAAATGCGATAAAATAACTTGTATCTATACCGAATTTTTCAGATGCTTTAAGTAAAATCGGTAAATTTTGTTGATAAATAGATGTAGCCTGTTCAAGTCGTTGCGGAGTAATCATTCTGTTAAAATAGACACTAAATGGCAATGTTTTTTCCGGTTGGCGACGATCCAGCTCTATTACCTTTGGCAGAAAAGATATTTTGTTTAATAATTCTTTTTTTTGAATGTTTTTTTCTGATTTAATAAGTTCTGTTTTCCAAGTTTCAAAGTTGTTATTGGCAAAAACAGAAAAAGAAATTAAAAATAACAGACTATATTTCCACATGGTGATCAACCGCAAAAGACCGAAGCTTTTCCCGTAAAGAATGAGATTTTGAATCCAGTATAGACAAGATGTATTCTCGAGCCTCGGCGACATTTAATGATAATATCATTGCTTTGACAGCCCCCAAAGAACCTGCATTCATGGATAATTTGTTAAATCCCAGTGCTAATAAGACCATTGCATCCAAAGGATTGCCGGCCATTTCCCCACAGATACTGCATTCCACTTTATGTTTTTTACATTTATCGGCAATTTGTTTTAAAACCTTTAACATCGGACCGGATAAAACATCATATCTGTTCCATATACTTAAATCACTTCGGTCGATGGCAAATAAAAATTGAGACAAATCATTTGTTCCGACAGATACAAAATCAACCATTTTTAAAAGCTCATCCAGTTGGAATAAAAGCGAAGGAACTTCCAACATTGTCCCAATTTTTATATTTCTGGGTAAGATACCGCCCTTTTCCCTTTCCCGTTCAACTTCAATAAGCAGAGTTTTCTTTGCGTCAATAAATTCGCTGACATCCGTAATCATCGGAAACATGATATATAAGTCTCCGCCATTGACTGCTCGAATAAATGCCCGAATTTGAGCCCTTAAAAGCGAACGACGATCCAGAGTAATCCGAATAGAACGCCATCCCATGGCCGGATTTTCCTCTTTCTTGTGTTTCAGATATGGTAAAATCTTATCCGAACCAATATCAAGCGTTCTGAATACAATCGGTTTATTCCCAACTTTTTCAATTGCTTTTTTGTATATTTCAATTTGTTGTGCGGTATCCGGCAAATGGTTGGATGTCATAAACGGTAATTCGGTCCGATATAAACCGATACCGTCAAATAATCCTTCGGCCGATGTAAAGGTGTCAATCGCCAAGCCGGCATTCATGTTTAAAGAAACCGGAACATTATCCAATGTTATACAAGGAATGTTTTTTAACTTTTGATATTTCTTTTTTAAGGATTCTTGTATTTTGACTTGTGCGTTATATCGACGCAATAAATCATCAGATGGAGATTGATAAATAAAACCGTTCTCACCGTCAACAATCAATTTTTCACCGTCTGATATTCGGCTTTCAATATCAGTTATTCCACCGATAATCGGTATGCCCAATGATTGAGCGACGACAACAACATGCATTGTTAAAGATGCTTCTTGTAATAAGAGGCCTTTTATTTTTGTTCGGTCATAATCCAATAATTCTGCCGGACCCAAAAAATGAGCGACTAAAATACTGTCTTCTGGTAAATCTTTTTTGGTTGAAATGATTTCTTTTCCAGATAAATAGTGTTGTAATCGATTCGCTAAATCACTGAAATCATACATCTTTTCCCTTAAAGAAGTATCAGATATATTTTTCAGACGATCATTCATTTCCTCTAAAACTTTTTGAACGGCTGCCTCGGCGGTTAATCCCGTGTGAATGAAGTTTTTAATTTTAGAAATCCATCCTTTATCTACGGAAAAAAGTTGATAAGCTTCAAATATTTGAATTTGTTCCGTCGGGATTGGTGAGTTTGAAAAGGATTTAAAATAAGCATTCAATTTTTTTAATGCCTTATCCAATCGTTTAATTTCACCCTTTTCATCACTTGAAATTAAATCCGAAGAAAAAGAGGTTCTTTGGTGTATAACCGCATGTCCGATGGCTGTTCCGCCAGATAATCGTTGCCCCTCTAAACGAGCATGAAAATCTTTCTTTTCCGGAATGTTTTTCTTTTTTCTGAATACTTCTTGATATATTTTTTCGGATAATAAAACCGATATAATTTCCAAAAGCTCACTGTCTTCTTCCGAATATACCCGTTCAAAAGTTGTTTGTAAAACCAAGACACCGACCAATTTATCATTCCGTAAAATTGGTGTAGCTAACATTGTTTGAAGATCGTCTTCTTTCGTCTTGGGTTTATATACAAAATTCGGATGATTTTTTATATCATAAAATGCAATGGTTCTTTTTTCCAAGGCGACTTGCCCGACCAATCCTTCCCCCACACGCAAAGTCGTTTCATGTAAGGATTTTGAAGATAAACCTTTTGATGCGTAAAGTTCCAAAATATCACCGGGATTTAATATAAAAATAGAACAGGAATCAACCTCAAATCCGGATGTCAAAATATCAATAATCGAAGATAATCTTTCATCAATGGGTGTGTCCTTTGATAAGGTGTTTTTAACACCTCTTAAAATTTTTTGACTGGATAATTCGACTTCTTTTAACATTTTCTTGACTTTTAAAATCCCTTGATTATTATAGATTACAGGTTAATAATTAACAATCAGTAAATAAAAGGAATAAAAAATGGCTGTCGAATATAAAATTGGTGAAAAAGGTCAACGCCCTTGGGGTAATTGGGAAGTGATTGATGTTGGGGAAGAATATATCGTGAAGCGGATTATTGTTTGTCCGAAACAAAAATTATCTTTACAGTTGCATCATCACAGAAGTGAACATTGGATTATTGCAAAAGGAAATCCGTTGATTACTTTGGATGAGACGACAAAAGAATATCAACAAAACGATCATGTCTTTATTCCGGTCGAGGTCAAACACAGAATTGAAAATCCGACGGATACAGATGTTATTTTTATCGAGGTTCAAGCCGGAAAGACATTGGATGAAAACGATATTGTTCGGTTTGATGATATTTATGGACGTAATTAGGATTGATTGTTCGGATCCATCCAACGATTATTTTTATAAATCGGAACAGTGTATTCCGTTGAGTTTAATATCTTAAAATTAAATGGGTTGCGGTGTGTTCGGACACTTTCTGGTGTGAAATTTAGAATACTTGCCGAATAAAAACCGTGAATACGTTGAATACGAGATGCTGTTTTTCTTAAACAAGGTAAACATTCAACTTTCTCCATAAAACAAACGCATCCGTATGGATTGGTTTGTTCATTAAAATAAAAAACATCAAATATCGCTTCAAATAAAGTATTACCCAAATATTTAACAGAATAAATATAAACATTTGTCATTTCACCGGATTCTCTGGTATAAATGGTATTATTTCTTAATTGATCAAAATCATTTTTATTTGCAAAATACAGGCTGATGTCTCCGGTTTCTGAAAAATTAGTCATTACATTATTTAAGGGCATTGCTGTATCATATTTTAAATTTATAAATTCACGAATAAGTTTTTCACCGATTAAAATTTGAGCATTTAAAGCCTTTGCAGGACTTTCAACAGAAGAAATTTTTTGATTAACGTAATCAATTTGATATAAAGCCGGTCCAGTGGGATTAAAAATGGTTGCATTTTGAAGTCGAGCCATACGAATATAAATAAATCCCATCGCAAAGTTTGCGATGATACTGATAAAAGCAAAAATGGCTAAAATCCTTGAAGTTTTTAAGTATCGTCTTTCGGGCAAGGCTTCAACATGCATATTTTCCGGATAAGCACCCAACTTATCACGGCTGTCTATATTTTTAAAAGTTAAAGCTTTAATTAATTTCTCTAAACTCATCGCCATAGCTTTATACTAATATCTTTTTTTTATAAATTCAAGAACATTTTTTTTAAAATCTTCTCCTCGAGAAATAAAATTTGGGTATAAATTATAACTGGGCGCTCCGGGAGATAGTAAAATAATTCCTTTGTCTTTAATTTTTTCAAAGGCCAATTCCACCGCTTGCCCCATGTTTGATACCATGTTTGATTTCCATATTCTGTTTCCGGTATCAGGCATACCTATAACTATTATATTATTTTGATTTCTTAAATAGTGGTTCAAAATGCCATAATCTTGTTCTCGTTCAAAGCCACCTGCAATTAAAACAATGTTTTCGTTTTTAAAAGTTTTGAGAGCGGCCAATGTTGTTTGTGGGGTTGTCGAAATACTGTCATCAATACAAATAATATTATTTACTTCGGCTATTTTTTCCAGACGATGCGGTAAAGGCTTAAAGTCCGAAATTAAATCCGATATATCCGAAATATCAATATTCAGAGTTTGAAATAAAACTTTAATTGCATCCAAGTTTTCTTGATTGTGTTCACCAGATAAGGGAGATGGAATAAATGTTTTATTTTGATTAAAATAAACAACATCATCCATTTGGTGACATCGATTAAATAATTCCTTATTTCGGATATTTAATATTGCGATTTGTCCCTTTTGACGTGGAGAAAGGATATTGAGTTTATCCGTGTAATAATTTTCATGAGATAAATGCCAATCGATATGTTCCGGATATAAATTTAAAATTATTGTTCGATCAAAACCGACTGATAAATCCGCACATTGATAGCTGGACATCTCGCAAACCAAAAAGTCCAAATCTTCACCCCAAAAATCAATCAATGGTTTTCCGATATTTCCGGCTAAACCGACTTTATAACCTTTTTTCTTTAAAATGTGATAAATCAAAGAAGATGTGGTTGATTTCCCTTTGGTTCCGGTCACGGCGATTGTTTTAACATGGGATGGTTTGTTTGCCATATATAAATTTGTTGCACTTGTTAAAATGGAAATCGGTTTTTGACGTGCCTTATATAAGCTAACCCCCGGTGATTTAAAAACAACATCATATTGTTCAAAGTTTCCGGTATCATCAATGAAATCGGATGAGATATTATGTTTATCCAGTAAAGATTTGATCGCTTGTCCTTCAATACCCTGCCCCCAAATGGCAATTTTTTTATTTTTTAAATTCTTTAATAACATATTCATATTCCTTTGGAATTAAATGATTCGGGTTGAATGGGAAGGTATATTGTTTTTCATTTTTAAATTTTTTAACCAATAAATCGTTTGCCCAATCCGGATTTTGGGATAATAAATTAAAAGCCATTTGGACTTCCCAATCTTCACCGACGCAATTAAAGGGCTTATGTCCGGATAAGGCCAGTAATTCGGCATATCCTTGTTCATTTTCGGGATTGTTAAGTAAATTTTTACCGACAATCTTAATTAAATCTTCCTTTTTCATAAAAGGAGCTAACATTAAGAAAACAAAACGACATTTATCGCATTTTTGACACCATGAAGTTCTTTTACTTTCATTGATAAAAAACGCATGATTGCAGGAAGTAAAAACATCAAAGTATTTTTGACATTTTTGAGCAAATATAGATGCAATTTGAATTTCGGATATTGGTCGTAATAATGAAAAATAACGGAAGTTTGGTATTATCGAGCCAGTCAGTTCAAAAAACATTTTTTCAAATTCAAAAGATTTTGACCATTGGTGGTTGATTTCCATATCGTCATAAAATAAATTACCACTGTTGGCTGAAGCTTCGTTGCTTAAAATAACGTATTTTTTATCATATAAAACAGCCATAACCAAAGAGATAAAAGCAAATATGCCGGATATAGGTAAATGTCCGTTGTATCCAATTCCTTCTTTGTTTAATTTGATTAATTCGGGTGATATTTCTCGATGAATAATTAAAGGTTCTTTCCCGGAAATTTGAATACATTTTTTTATCGGTTGTGCCAAAGATGTCATTGTAATGGCAAATGGTGTCCAATTGCCGGTTGTCAGTGACATTGAAACACATGAATCTTTCCCGCCTCCAACAGCAATTAATGCGGATTCGGATAATGACTTGTTAAACGGTTTAATCTTTAAACTTTTATCAAAATTAAAACTTATATTATTGTTTAATTTCAACTTGTTATTGTATGATAACTCACCCAATCCTTTAATATAAAAAGTCTTGAAAAAGTTTGCCCAATTTTGTGGTATGTTGTATTCCGTAAAAACTTCTGTCGGACAAAAAAGTTTATAATAAGACACACCGCAAGCCAGATTTAAAAGTTGGAATAAAATTTTTAACAGTTCTGTATCCGAACAATCATATCCTTTCGGAAAAGTTATTTTTTCAATGAATTGATAACTGCCTTCAAAACGATACTGTAAATATAAAGTACCATTGTTAGGATTAAAATTCGGCTCTGATATAATAAATTTATTTTTTTTGTTGCTCATAGCATGATAATATGATACATTTTAAGGTAAGTTTCAAGTCTTTTTTTTACGAGAATTATAATGATTAAAAAAATACTTTCTATCTTATTGATTTTTATATGTATTTTTTATTTATATCGGGTATATTGTTTTTATAATTTATCACCCACAGAACATTTCCAAATTGCAATGGAAAAAAATAATCGGCGACAATATCATTCCGCCGCACGGCATTTTTCAATGGCGTTGCCTTTGCCTGAAGCTTATTATCGTTTAGGTTTGTTATTTGATATGGGTAAAGGTGTTCCCTATGATACGGATTTAGCGGTTCAATTGATACAGAAAGCCGCTTCTTTAAATCATCCTGAATCTCTTTATGTACTTGGTGTTTTTGTCGAACGTGGATATCTAAATGAAAATCCAATGCCCTATTATATCCGATCGGCAAAACTAGGAAATAAAAATGCGATTGCAACTTTGATTTCAATTTATGCATTGAATAACAACATCGAAAAAATGAATTATTGGAAGGAAAAATTATGATACATTACCGTAAAGATTATAAAAAATCATCTTATCAAATCAAAGAAACGAATTTGGATTTTACAATTCATCCGACAAAAACAATTGTTGTTAATACAATGCAGATGCATCAAGTTGAAAAAGAAGATCTTGTTTTAAACGGTGAATATATGACACTTCTTTGCGTTAAAATTAATGGGACGGAAGTTAAAGATTATAAGTTGGATAAGCATTTTTTAACACTTTCAAATTTACCGGTGGATTTTACCCTTGAAATAACGACACAAATTGATCCGCAAAATAACAATAGACTTTTCGGATTATACCTGTCTCGGGGAATTTACTGTACACAAAATGAGCCAGAAGGTTTTCGTTCAATCACTTATTATTTGGATCGACCGGATGTGTTATCGACATTTACCACCACGATACATGCCGACCGAAAAAAATTACCGATTTTATTGTCTAACGGAAATAAAATAAAGGATACAGGTGATACGGTTGTTTGGCACGATCCGTTTCCAAAGCCTTGTTATTTATTCGCGTTGGTTGCTGGTGATTTAGATTGTATTAAAGATACTTTTATAACCAAATCATCTCGTCAAGTTGATTTACATTTATATTGTGAACCCGGTAAAGGAGAGCGGTTAAGGTTCGCTATGGAATCTTTAAAAAAGGCCATGAAATGGGATGAAGAAGCGTTTAATCGAGAATATGATTTGGATTTATTTAATATTGTTGCTGTATCTGATTTTAATGCTGGTGCAATGGAAAATAAAAGTTTAAATATCTTTAATGATTCGTGTCTTTTAGCAGATCCAATGACGGCAACAGATGCCACATTTGAATTTGTTGAACGGGTTGTGGCTCATGAATATTGCCACAATTGGTCCGGAGATCGAGTGACGGCTCGAGATTGGTTTAACCTGTCTTTAAAAGAAGGTTTTACTGTTTATCGTGATCAAGAATTCAGTTATGCTGTTCGTTCCAAGGCCGTCGGTCGGATTGATGATGTTTTTGACCTTAAAAATTCACAATTTTTAGAAGATGATGGTCCGTTGGCTCATCCGGTTCGTCCGGACAGCTATATGGCAATTGATAATTTTTATACATCAACAATTTATAATAAAGGTGCCGAAGTTATTCGTATGCAAGAAAGCCTTGTCGGCACAGAGGGTTTTAAGCGAGGATGCGATTTGTATTTCGACCGACATGACGGACAGGCTGTGACAATAGACGATTTTGTTAAAGCAATTGAAGATGCTAATAATACAAAATTTACGGGCTTTATGAATTGGTATTCGGTAGCGGGTCGTCCAGAAGTTATTGCCAAAACAAGTTATAAAAATCATACATTTACTTTAACATTAACTCAAAAAACAAAGAATACAGATGCTGTTTTTGTTATACCGCTTCGGATGGGATTAGTTGGAAAAAACGGTGATATTTTAAACCAAACATTGATTTTTAATCAAAAAGAACAAACATTTGTTTTTAAAGATATTATGGAAAAACCGGTTATTTCTTTAAATCGTTTCTTTGCTGCACCGATTACTTTAAAAATAAAATATACAAAGGCAGAACGACGATTTTTGATGAAAAACGATACGGATTGTTTTAACCGTTATGAAATTGGACAGTTATATGCCGAAGATTGTATTTTAAAGATGGTTAAAAAAGATGAAAAATTATCTAAAGACTTTTTAGACGATTTGGGCAGTTATCTTGATTTATTTAAATCGGATAATGCATTTGTTGCACGGGCTTTGACTTTGCCGACAATAACACAAATCGCAAACCGGTTAAAAATTTTTGATATTGAAAAGCTTGATAAGGTGTTAAAATCCGTGAAAAAGGCTTTTGCTCAAAAATATGAAAAAGAGCTTTTAAATATATATCAAACCTTGAATATCAAAGAACCTTATTCTCCTGATGCACAACAGGCCGGAAACCGAGCATTAAAAAATGTCGCGATGCGATATTTGGCTTATTTGCCGAATTCTGATTTTATTTTAGAACAATATAAAAACGCAGATAATTTGACTGATTTGATAGCGGCTTTATCTGAGTTGGTTATTCACAAGATAAAGGGATATAAATGGGCCTTGTCCGATTTTTATAAAAAATATCAAGATGACCATATTG
>JAZSNA010000019.1:0-23901 GCA_045536135.1 Alphaproteobacteria bacterium | reverse complement strand
AAAAAAATATTTACTTTTTATTAAGAAAGATTTATTATATCTGGTATCAGAAAGAATGATGATATCATTGTTTTCTGGTTTATCACTTTGGGTTTGTGATAAATTTTAAGTTAACTTATTAACAAAGGAAATTAAAATGAAAAAATTAGAAAATGGACGTTCAATGATTGAAATGCTCGGTGTTTTGGCAATCATTGGTGTTTTATCAGTTGCTGGTTTGTCCGGATACACAATGGCTATGAACCGTCATAAAGCCAACAATGCTTTGGACTATGCAGCCCGTGTTGCTGTTTTGGCTCAAACAAAAGGTGATGGAACAGATCCAGTTGATGCAGGCACAAATTGTTCTACTTTTGATAATACAACTGTAACAGGTATTTCTAATTGTGTAGTTGAAAAAGCTTCAGGTTCTTCTACAGTTACATTGACAGTTACAACATCGGATGAACCTATTGCTGATGCTATGAGAGCTCGTTCAACAACTAACTTTGTTGTTGCTGGATCTGGTACAACTGCAACAATTACAGTTGGCTAATATAGTTATTGACTGTTTAAAAACAGCCGGAAATTTTCCGGCTGTTTTTTTTATTGATTTTTCTTCATTTTATTGTATGATACGGGTATGAAAAAATTAATTGTCATTCCAACCTATAACGAAGTTGAAAATATTTCATCCTTATTGGATTGTGTATTTGGTTTGGATTTGGGTGTTCATGTTTTAATTGTGGATGATGCATCGCCAGACGGGACGGGTGAATTGGCGGAAAAATTAAGAGAAAAATATCCCGATTCCCTGTTTGTTTTACATCGTGCGGGTAAGTTGGGGCTTGGAACGGCATATATTACCGGATTTAAATGGGGCTTGGAACGGGGATATGATGTGTTAATGTCTATGGATGCCGATTTTTCACATAATCCGAAATATTTACCACAAATTTTTGATGAAATTCAAAAATATCCTTGTGTGATTGGCAGTCGTTATGTTTCCGGCGGTGGTGTTCAAGATTGGGGATTAATTCGGCGGATGATATCGTTGGGCGGGTCCATTTATGCTCGAGTGGTTTTATTTTTACCCGTTCATGATTTGACCGGCGGATTTAATTGTTATCGGGCGGAAAATTTGAAAAAAATTAATTTGGATACCATTACATCAAAGGGGTATTGTTTCCAAATTGAAATGAAATTTAGGCATTGTTTATTGGGCTTAAAGGTTCATGAAGTGCCAATTATCTTTCCGGATCGAAAATTGGGAAAATCCAAAATGAGCGGAAAAATTTTTAAAGAGGCTATTTTAAATGTTTTAAAATTGTCGTTTAATCGGTTTAAAATAAAGAGGATGATGAAAAATGATTAAGTGGTTTAACGGATTATCTTTTATTCAAAAATCATGTTTGTTGATTTTGGTTGCTGTTTTATGTTATTTGGGGCTTTTAAATAATTATAATGCATGGCATGATGAACAATATACATTAACGGTGTTTTCGTATTCGTGGTCGGATATGATACGGGTTTTGGCTCGGGAAGACGGTCATCCGCCATTTCATTATATCTTGCTTCGGGCGTGGATGAGCCCGTTTGGGTATTACGCCTTGGCTTGGGGACGGTGTTTTAATATATTGTGTATTGTTTTAACCGCTTGTTTGGGTATCTTCCCCGTTCGGCGACTTTATGGGGAAAAAGTGGCGTTATGGTTTATCGGATTGGTTTTATTTTTCCCTGTGACAGTCTATCTTATCTGTGATTTACGGATGTATGGTTTGGCGTTTTTATTGATGACGGCGGTCTGGGTTTATGCATTATGTATTTTGCGATTTAATTTACCAAGTGATTGGATTAAGTTTATTTTGTTCAGCTTTATGGCGGTTTGGACTCATTATTATTGCGGGATGGGTTTATGCATTGTTTATGCGATATTGGGATATCGTTTGTTGTATCAATTCCGTTGGCGGGATTTGATGAAATTATTCGGTTGCGGTGTTATGTTATGTGTGGTTTTTTCGCCATGGATTATGAATTTTTTGGGTCAATATCATTATATGAAAGGTAAATGGTTTGTGGATTACCAAAAAGTTTTAGAAGGGTTTAATGTTTTTGTTCTTCCTTATATTCCAAATCCTTTGGGATTGATTGTTCCTGTAAATGCTTTTATCCTTGTGTCGATATGGTTTGGGATTATTCAGTTTTTTGCTGATCGGAAAAAGGAATTTAAAACGGATATTTTGTCTTCGATTTTAATCTATTTATTGGTTTTTGTGTTGGCATTTTCAATTTCCGTTTTAATTCGACCGATGTTATTTATTCGTTATTTTATTATTTTAAACGGTTTTTTGTTTTTATCTTTTGCGATTTCGGTTTGTCAAATCAAATTTATGAAAAAAGTTTTCATCCTTTTTTTAATATTGGGTTTTGGGGCGTCGTATGATTTAACATATCAGCGAATTCATTCCGATTTTATAAAAGAATTTTCTCAAATGGTTCGGAAAGATATTTCGGTGGAAGATAGTTTAATTATTTGTGAAGAGTCCTTTGCTCAAATGATTTGGAAGTATTATTTACCGGAATATGAAATATTAGTGACGAATTCTTTTGGTAATATTGTTCTTCATCAAGATGAATTTTACGATCGACGGGAAGAAAAAATCAATTCCATTAAAGATAAAAAACGGATTTATTTGATGACGCCCGATTATTTCCGTTGTCAATACCCATTTATCAATCGGATTGATTTTGATAAAAAGTTTTGTTTGATTCCTATGACGTCAGAAGAAGCGGAACAATATGTTCAAAGGCAAGAAAAACAAAATAATTTAATTAAAACAAATGATACACCGCAAGAGGGAAAAACAAATTAGTAGATAAAAAAAAGGGGGTTGTCTTCCCCCTTTTTTTAAGGATTGTCCAATCTTAATCCAATCCCAATTTGGCTTTGTATTCTTCCAATAAAAATTCAGCCTCGGCCCGATCATTGGGATTCATTTTCTTTAAACGAAGGGCTTGACGCATGATTTTCGGATCATAACCGTTGCCTTTGGCTTCGGCATAAATTTCACGAATATCGGCCGAAATTTCTTTTTTTTCTTCCTCTAATCGTTCAATTCGATCAAAATATGATTTTAAACGGTCATCCAGACCACCTTTAACGATTTCATCCATTTTATTTTACCTCGATATGTTTCACAGATGTTGCAGAAGCAACTTCCAATTCTTCCTCGGTACAAAGACCCAAAAAAACAGGACTTTGCGGTGTGATTTCTTCCATATTCTTATGGGTTTTATTCCGAATGGATTCAATTGTGGCGTGAGTCGTGCGGATTAATTTAATGATTTGAGTATCATCAATTTCCGGATGATGTTTAATAATCCAAGCAATCGCATTCGGACGGTCAACTCGTTTAGCCATCGGCGTATATTTAACACCCTTTTTCCGTGGAGCAAGCTCTTCTCGGGGAGCCATTTGCGGTGTGCGGGTGGAATCCGCCTCACAAGCCTTGATTTCTTCGGCTGTAATTTGTCCGCCGATAATCGGATTTAAACCCATGATGTTGGTGGCAATGTCGCCGTCGGCAATGGCTTGAACTTCCAGTTCGTGCATGCCACAAAAATCCGCAATTTGTTTAAATGATAATGTTGTATTGTCAACAAGCCATACGGCCGTCGCCTTTGGCATTAAAGGACGATTCATTTTATTTTCCCTTTCATCTAGTGTTAAAATTATGATTTAGGATAAAATATTTAACCCCAAAAGTCAATCTTTTTTTATGGCCTTTGTTTGAATAAGGGCTATTTTCTTACACGCTTTTGTGGCAAGGGATAAAAGAGTTAAAAAATCTTTTTTACTCATCGGTTCTTTTTCGGCCGTCGTTTGAATTTCAATAATTTCACCTTTGTCTGTCAAGATAAAATTACCGTCCGTGTCGGCTTTTGAATCTTCATCATAAGCTAAATCCGTCATGGGAATACCATCTACAATCCCGCAAGATATGGCACAGACCATTCCTTTTATCGGACTTTGTGATAAGTTGTTGTCTTTCATCATCTTTTGAATTGCCAACGACATTGCAACATATCCACCCGTAATAGAGGCCGTTCGAGTGCCTCCGTCCGCTTGAATGACATCACAATCAATCTTTATGGTACGTTCGCCCAATAGTGAAAAATCAACCACACTACGCAGACTGCGACCGATTAAACGTTGAATTTCTTGTGTACGACCGGATTGACCTTTTTTGGATTCTCGATCCATCCGTTCCACCGTGGAACGAGGCAACATGCCGTATTCGGCCGTAATCCACCCTTCACCAGTGCCTTTTAAAAACTTGGGAACGCCCGACTCTATGGTGGCCGTGCAAATCACATGGGTTTGACCAACCTTAATCAGGCAAGACCCTTCGGCATAGGGGTTATAATGCGGAATTATGGTTATCGGTCGCATTTGATCCGATTTACGATTATCTTTTCTCATGGTATCCTCTTGCAAAAAAAATATTTTGGTATATATATAGGTATATGTAAACTTTTTTAGCAAGGGAGTCAAGATGACACAGCAAAATAAAGAAAAAATTCAAGAAAAAAAAGAAAATGTCAAAAATAAGTCTAATAAAAAAGATGAAACTGTAGAAAAATTAAATACAGAAGTCGCCGAGTTAAAAGATCAATTACTGCGGACTTTGGCTGATATGGAAAACTTGAAAAAAAGAACTTTAATCGATATCAAAAATGCCAAACAAAATGCCGTCGCCGATTTGGCTTTGGATATCTTGCCGATTGCCGATAATTTGGATCGGGCGTTGGAACATCCTATTCCCGAGGAGTTAAAGGATAATCAATTTATCAAAAATTTGGTCGGCGGAATTCAACTGACGCAAAAGGCGTTTGAAACCGCTTTGGCTAAAAATAAAATTACGGTGGTCGATGCTTTGGATAAACCTTTTGATCCTCATACGCAAAAGGCTGTGTCGCAAGTGGTCGATAATAATAAGCCCGAAAATACAGTACTTGGACAATGGCAAAAAGGATATATTTTTGATGATAATCGAATCTTGCGGGAAGCAATGGTTATCGTATCAAAAAAAGAATAAAAAATTAACTTTTTCTTTATCATTTTTCTTTATGATTCAAAGTCATAATGGAAAGGTGTCAGAAATTTTCGCTACTTAGATTTATTTTGTTGGCAATCATTTTGGTTGTTATTGCCGTTTTGTATGCACCTTTCCAGATGAATAATGCTGTCGTTTTGGGCGAATATAAACAAGTGAATTTTTTAACCGAAAAACACTTGAATCAAAAAATTCAAAATATTTTGGAACCGATGTTTGGAAGCGGAAATATCACCGTTTCTTCTTCCGTTGCCAGTGCTTTGTTTACTTCTTCGCAATTGGAAAAGGAAATGACCGAACACTTGTCCGTATCCGTTGTGATTAATGGAACACCAAAGCATCATCAAATTGTGGAATATTTAATCAAATCCGCTATTGGTTTTAATCCCATGCGTGGGGATCAGGTTATGGTGGCTTATCAACCCGTCAGAATGGAGAAAAAGTTGAATTGGCCTTGGAAAAATATCGGTTTGGGTGTATTAGTCGGAATCGGGTTGATCTTGTTGTTTTGGCCCGTATCTCCAAAAGAAAAAAAAGAAAATCCGGTCGTTTTAACGCCGACCGTGGGCAAAAAAAGGTCCGTCTTTGATGAAATGGCTGATTTAGACCCCAAAGAAACTGCACGCTTTTTACAAAAGGAAATGCCGGAAGTGGCAGCAGTTGCCTTAACTCAAATTAAGGCAACTCAGGCCGCAAATGTGCTGAATCAAATGGATGTGGGGGTAGCTCGGCAAATCGTCCAGGCGATGTATCATGTGCAAAATATTTCGCCGGATGTCTTGCAAAGTTTGTCTCAAACCATTAAAAGTGATTTAATCGAACCGGCCTTAACTCAACAATTCGTTCATCGAAATATGAAAGATTTATTGGAAAACCTTAAACCGGATATTATTCAAAATATGCGGGAGAATATTGAACGGGAAGAAGTGAAGTCTATTTCAAAATTAATGTTTAATATCGAGGACTTAACCACTTTTTCACCCATGGAGGTCAAAAAGGTTCTGACTTTAGTGGATCGGTATCAGTTGGCTGTGGCTTTGCGAGGGGCTTCGGATGAAGTGGCCGGATGTGTCGAACGGGTCTTGGATGTCAAAGATTTAAACTTATTGCGTATGCAACGGCAAAACTTGGGAATGGTTCTGTTAAAAGATATTGATGAGGCTCAGGATAAAATTGTCAAAATTATGAAAGATATAAGGGATACAAAATGAATGAAAAACAAAAAGCCGAATTTTTAAAAATGGCTCAAAGTAAAATGTCAACTAGTCAAAGTGATAGTGTTGATCGATTTTCGGCTTTGGCAGATATTCCCGTGGAAATTACGGCCGTGGTCGGTCATAAAAAAATGACTATCGGACAATTAACGGAATTAAATGCCGGTGATGTCGTATCTTTAAATAAAATGCTTAATCAAACATTGGATATTTATGCCAATAATGTTTTAATTGCAAAAGGGGAATTGGTGGAAGTCGCCGAAGAATTAAGTGTTGTTTTAACAGAGTTGGTCTTATGAAAATAAAAACATATACCGCTTTAAATGTATCAATGGCTATGGAAAAAATTCGCGCCGATTTTGGTGATAAGGCCTTGATTGTGGCTAATCATAAAGTGGCGGATGGGGTCAAATTGACGGTGGCGGTTGATGAAGAAAATATATCTGATATTTTTCAGGTCGATTATCGGCAAAAAATTTCAAATGTTTTAAAAAGACATCATCTACATGACAGTTTAATTGAAAAAATCATACAACATTTATCCGGTGAAGATAAAAATGACGAATTGTTATTAGCATCGGCTTTGGCAGATGTGTTTCGTTTTGAACCTTTAAATTCTTCTGACGGACGGTGTTTTATTTTTATCGGAATGCCCGGTGTCGGTAAAACCTTGGCTTTGGCGAAGACAGCGGTGGCGTTAAAGTTAAAAGGTAAAAGTATTTGTGTGATTTCATGTGATACAAAAAGAGCCGGCGGAATTAGTCAATTATCCGCCTTTACGGATATTTTGAAAGTGCCGTTGTTTCGGGCAAAAAATTCAGCGGAAATTCAAAAAATTATAACGAATACCGATGAGGATGTTGTTTTAATTGATACTTTCGGTGTGAATTTCTTTCAGGAAAAAGAGATACAGGATTTAAAAAATTTAATTTCGGGTATATCTGCGGAGTTAAATTGGGTGATTCCTGCCGGTGTTGATGTCGATGATATACTTGAAATAACAGATCAAATCAGCTCGTTAAATCCTGTTCGAATTATCGGGACACGGTTAGATTTATCGGGTCGTATCGGGGCTATTTTGACGGCAGCTTGGCGTGGACAAATTCCTTTGGGAGATTTTAGTGTTTCTCATCTGGCATCTGATATTTTATTGCCGGCAGATGCAAAGAGTTTGGCAAGGATGATTTTATCATCAAAGGATAAATAATGTTGGATTTAATGAAAATTTTGGCTTCGGATCAAAAAAATAAATCCTCGGCGAGCCGAAAAATTTATGAAAATCCGTTTATTTTGATTACTTCCGGAAAGGGCGGTGTCGGAAAAAGCTTTATATCTGTGGCGTTAGCTCATTTTTGGGCAAAAAAAGGTGAAAAAGTTTTGTTGTTTGACGGCGATTTGGGCGCACCGAATATCGATTGGCAATTGGGATGGGTGGCGGATAAAAATTTGGATTGTATTATTAAAGGTCAAGTACCGATGACGAAGGCTTTAACAACTTGTCTGGATTATGGTTTTGATGTCATCAGCGGGCAAAGTCAACAATTGGCTTTATCGCAACTCCCGATACCGCGGTTAAGTCTGATTTTAAATGATTTAAAACAATTGGCTTCGGGTTATCACCGGGTTGTGGTCGATGTTGGTGGCGGAAGTGAAAAAAAACAATTAAAGTTTATTCAAATGGCGGGTCGGATTATTGTTGTATTAAATTCGCAAAGTTTGGCCGAAAGTTATACTTTCATTAAAATGGTTTTGATTGAAAATCCACAAATGGTCGTGCAGGTTATTGTTAATCAGGCGGCATCATCGTTAGAGGGGGAATATATTTTCGAAACTTTGGCGAAAGCTTGTGAAAAATTTTTAGGACGAAAAATCGGTTTAATCGGGATTATTCGATGTGATGAGGCTGTTCCAAAAGCGATTCAAAGCCATAAATCCGTTTTAGACTATGATGAAAATTCACCAGTTAGTGAAGATATCAAGCAGATTGGTTTAATCCTTTAAAATCAAGGCAGACAATATAGTATTCAACCGAATCCGATCGGGATGATTTGGGTTTGACATGCTTGACGATCTTAAATTCTTTCTTTAATAATGTTAATAAATCCGTTTGATGACCGCCTTGGAAAATTTTAGCAATAAAAACACCGTTCGGTTTTAAAATTTGTCTGGCAAAATCGTAGGCACTTTCAACCAAGTTCATAATCCTTAAATGATCAACCGATTGAATACCCGTTGTATTGGCCGCCATATCAGACATAACAACATCTACTTTCCCTTTTGTCATTTCCTTTAATATGTCCGGCGCTTTTTCATCCATAAAATCCAATTGTATCATAACCGCCCCATCAATCGGATTGGTCGGTAATAAATCAATGCCGAAAACAGTCGGATTTTCTTTATCGGAAGAAACTTTTTGGACGGCGACTTGGCACCAACCCCCCGGACTGCATCCCAAATCAACAACTTTTCCGCCTTTTTTAAAAAAGTGAAATTTGTCATTCAGTTCTATGATTTTAAATGCACTGCGCGCGCGCCAACCCTCCGCTTTTGCTTTGGCGACATAAGGATCGTTGAGTTGTCGTTGCAACCAACGAGTAGACGATATTTTACGTCCTTTGGCCGTTTTGACTTTGGTATGTAAAAGATGTGTTGTCGTCATAATATGTTCATTTTAATATATTTTAATTAAAATGTCAATTTTGCCGTAATTGTTCCCGAAGACTGTTGATTGAAACCAGATTTTGTTTGTTTTCATAATGCCAAAATGTCCAACCGTTGCATGAGGGTAAGCCTTGCAGTCTGGCCCCGACTTGATGAATAGAGCCGGATACGGTCGGTGTGATGAGGCTTCCGTCGGCTTTGACCGTGGCCGAGAACTTTTTAGAGGCATCAAATAATTTTGTTCCGGGCTTTAACAGACCTTTTTCCAAAACCGTTCCGAACGGAATACGGACCTCTTGTTTTTTGGTGGTCGGCGTAATGAGGTTAATATCTTTAATTTCCTGTATCTCGTTAATTCGTTTTTGTGCTACTTTAATATATTTTTCTTCCCGTTCAATGCCGATAAAGTGACGACCCAGCATTTTGGCAACGGCACCGGTCGTACCTGTTCCGAAAAACGGATCCAGTATAATGTCGCCGGGTTTGGTGGTGGCCAAAATAACACGAGACAATAATGCTTGCGGTTTTTGAGTGGTATGTGCTTTATTACCTTGTTCGTCTTTTAACCGTTCCGAACCCGTGCATAACGAAATCTGCCAATCTGATCGCATTTGTTTATCTTCGTTAAAGATTTTCATACTATCATAGTTGAAAGTATATTTGGATTTACTGCTTTTGGCACACCAAATTAAGGTTTCATGAGCATTCGTGAAACGAGTTCCCTTGAAATTCGGCATAGGGTTGGTTTTACACCAGACGATATCATTTAAAACCCAAAATCCCAAATTTTGAAGTTGAAATCCGACCCGAAAAATATTGTGATACGAACCGATAACCCAAATAGCACCATCATCTTTTAAAACACGACGAGCCGCTTTTAGCCAACGTATGGTAAAATCATCGTAAGTTTTAAAACTTTCAAATTGATCCCAATCGTCGTTGACGGCATCAACAACCGAGTTATCCGGACGGACTAAATCTCCACCCAATTGCATATTATAAGGCGGATCCGCAAAAATTAAATCCACACTTTTTTCCGGTAAGGCATTCATTTGGTCAATGCAATCGCCTTGTATAATCGTATCTATCTTTATCATACTTCAAAAGATAAGATAAAATATTAAAGAAAAAGTTAAAATTTTTATAAATTTGAAAATTCAAGTAAATTTTGCATATCTTCCGGTAAAGGTGCAAAAAATTCAATATATTTACCTGTGCGGGGATGAATAAAACCCAAGACACCGGCATGAAGGGCTTGTCTGTGGAAATTTTTTATTTCTTTCGGTGTCCCCTTGGGGGATGTACCGTAAATTTTATCTCCGACAAGCGGATGTTTTAATGATGTCATGTGGACACGAATTTGATGTGTTCGTCCCGTTTCCAATTCGCATTCAATTAACGAACACAGACCGTCAAAAAGCGGTTTAATTAAACGGTAATGAGTGGTAGCTTCTTTACCACCGGTCAAAACAATTGCTTGCCTTTGACGGTTTCGAGGATCTCGACCGATATTGCCGGTAATTGTCCCTTGCGTTGGACACAGGCCATAAACAATGGCTGTGTATATTCGCTTTATGGAATGGTCGGAAAATTGTCGGCTGAGATGTTGATGGGCAAAATCATTTTTGGCAATGACTAAAATACCGGAAGTTTCTTTGTCTATGCGATGCACAATGCCGGGGCGTTTGATACCGCCAATACCGGATAAAGAATTTCCGCAATGATAGAGCAGAGCATTAACCAAGGTATTATCCCAATTTCCGCATGCCGGATGGACAACTAAAAAGGGCGGTTTATTGATGACGATAATATCATCGTCTTCGTATAAAATATTCAGTTCGATATTTTGTGCTTTCGGGGTTTCATCTTCCATCGCCGGTGGAATGGTCAGTTCAAAAACCTGACCCGATTTTACTTTCGTGTCCGCTTTCAGAGACGGGGTCAGGCATTCGTTTTTGATTAAAGAAAGTATCCGATTTCTGGACAGACCCGTCTTATCGGATAAAAATTTATCCAATCGGATATCGCTACAATCTGAAATAATTTTAACCATACAGGAATTATCTGTGATTTATATCAAAAAGTCAATTGACTTTTATTGTTTTTAGTTTTACAATTTTAATCATGAAATCAAAGGTTAAATTTGTTTGTCGGGAATGTGGGGCTTCATTTTTAAAATGGAGCGGTAAGTGTGAGGCTTGCGGAAATTGGAATACTTTGGATGAAGAAGTTATTTCTTCGGATAACGCTCCCAAATCTTTGGGGGGCGGGGGGCGAAAATTACCCTTGTTTGAATTGGGGGGAAAGATTGAAAAAACAGAACGACAAAAAACGGGAATTGCCGAGTTGGATCGGGTTTGCGGGGGCGGTTTGGTTGCCGGTAGTGTGATTCTAGTCGGGGGAGATCCCGGTATCGGAAAATCCACTTTGTTATTACAAGCGTTGGCTCGGTTGCCTGATGTGGTTAATCGGATTTATGTATCCGGCGAAGAAGCTGTCGATCAGATACGGCTTCGGGCTTGTCGATTGGGATTGCAAAATGCCGGAATACAATTAACCAGTGCGATGAATGTTCGGGATATTTTAGCCACATTGGAAGAAGAAAATCCGGATGTGGTGGTGATTGATTCTATTCAAACAATGTTTGTGGATAATTTAGATTCAACACCAGGTTCTGTCGGACAGGTGCGGGCGTGTGCCATGGAACTTATTCGGTTAGCCAAGAAAAAAGGATTTGTTTTATTCTTGGTCGGGCATGTGACAAAGGAAGGAACTTTAGCGGGGCCTCGGGTGTTGGAACATATGGTGGATACGGTACTTTATTTTGAAGGTGACCGTGGGCATCATTTCCGTATTTTAAGAGCCGTTAAAAACAGATATGGGGCAACGGATGAAATCGGTGTTTTCGAAATGACGGAAAAGGGTTTGTCAGAGGTGGCTAATCCGTCCGCTTTGTTTTTGGCAGAACGGCGGGGACATATTGCCGGAAATTGTGTTTATGCCGGTGTCGAAGGGTCCAGACCGTTGTTGGTGGAAGTTCAGGCGTTGGTTTCGGGTTGTAATGGCTCTTTTCGGCGGACCGTCGTGGGCTGGGATAGTGGACGATTGGCTATGATTTTGGCAGTTTTAGAAAGCAGATGTGGCTTAAATTTTGCGTCTCGGGATGTGTTTTTAAATGTCGCCGGCGGATTGAAAATAACCGAACCCGCTGCCGATATGGCGGTGGCTATGGCCTTGATTTCGGCAATTTCAAATAAACCGGTGCCTGCCGATATGGCGGTCTTCGGGGAAATCGGATTGTCCGGTGAATTACGGAATGTCGGAAATATCGAGGCTCGGATTAAAGAGGCTTCAAAGTTGGGATTTAAAAAAGTTTTATTACCTAAATTAAGAAAAAAAATATCTTCGGATATTTCATTGTTGGAAGCTGGACATTTAACAGCTTTAATTGAGTTAATTGCAGGAGGGATATAATGGAAGGTATTGATATTGCGATTTTGACAATTATTACATTATCGTCATTATTTGCGATGTATCGGGGGTTAGCACGGGAATTATTGGGCATTACCGCTTGGATTGTCGCCGGTTTCGGCGGATTATACGGTTTTTATTATACTCGCCCGATTTTTAAACGTTGGATTTCAAATGATACTTTTGCCGATATTGCCGGATTTTGTTCCATCGCTTTGATTATTTTAATTATTTTTACATTGATTAATGTCAGTTTATGCCGACGTTTGCATAAAACGGCTCTGTCCGGATTGGATCGCTTCTTGGGCTTTCTTTTCGGAATTGTCCGAGGGGTTGTTTTTGTTATTTTACTTTATATGTTATCCGGTATGCTTTTGTCCGGCAAAGAACGAACCTATGAAGAAAACAGTATTTTAATACCGTATATTGCACAATATGAAAAGTATTTTTCTTTTATTTCCGAAACATCTTTTCCGGATATAATGGGGTTGGACGAAAAAGATGTCCCATCTTCGGAACAGAAAACCGAAAAGGTAGAAGAAAAAGTAAAAAATGAGGACAAACAACCCGAAGATACTTCGAGTTTAATGGAACCGGATGAGATTGCCCAAGTTTTAAATGAAATTTTATAAATTTATTTCTTTAAATCCTGAATGACTTTTTCATCATTAAATAAGGCATCGATTTTATTACGTTCTTCAAAACTGTCGTCCCATAAAAAAATTAAATCCGGAACGGTTTTTAAGGATATTTTATGTCCTAAATACTTACGAAATTGTGATTTGTGTTGCATCAGGAGCGGAATAATATCTGCCGTGTTGAGAAGTGTATGGATATAAACTTTGGCCAAAGATAAATCCGCATTAACTTTTACATTCGTGACCGAAATATCCGCTTGATTGATGGCGGTATCATATAAATCCTCTTTAATCAAAAATTCAGATAAAATTTGACGAATTTGTTCGGCAACCTTTAATTGGCGAGTGGATGGCATTTTTTCCATTTTTTATCCTTTGATGTCCAAATGAGAGGCAACTTGACGAATTTCAAAACATTCAATTTTATCGCCAATCTTAATATCGTTATATTTTTCAAGTAAAATACCGCATTCAAAACCGGCTTTGACTTCCTTGGCATCGTTCTTTTCACGTTTTAATTGAGCCAAATCGCCGGTATGGATAACAACATCATCACGGATTAAGCGGACACCGCATCCACGTTTGACTTCACCGTCAATAACCATACATCCCGCAATATTACCCACTTTGGAAATAGAGAAAATTTGTCGAATTTCCGCTGTGCCGATAATCGCTTCGGTTTCTTGCGGTTTTAATAAACCTTCCACAGCTTGTTTCATGTCATCCGCAACCGTATAAATGATGGAATAGTATTTGATATCAACACCGTCCCGTTTCGCCGCTTCACGTGCACCGGAACCTGCCCGAACATTAAATCCGATAATAGATGCACCGCTGGTGTTCGCCAACGCAACATCAGATTCGTTAATTCCGCCGACACCGCTGTGAACAACTTTGATACCGACTTCATCATTTTTGATTTTAGATAAAACACCAATCAAAGCTTCAATCGAACCTTGAACATCGGCTTTGATGATGACGGGGAATTCTTTAACTTCACCGGCTTTAATTTTATCCATTAACTGATCCATAGCCGTTCCCGATTTAGCGGATTTAACCGTCAAAGCTTCACGAGCTTTACGAGAACGATATGCCGAAATTTCTTTGGCTTTGGCTTCATCATCTACAACAACCAATTTATCGCCGGCAGACGGAACGCCTTGAAGTCCGATAACTTCAATCGGTTGAGCCGGTAAAGCAATTTTTTCGGCCTGATGATGATCGTTGAGTAAAACACGGACACGACCGTATTCATTTCCGACAACAAAATTATCGCCGATTTTTAATGTACCGCGAGAAACCAGTAATGTGGCGACCGGACCACGTCCTTTTTCCATTTTTGCCTCGATAACCACACCTTCGGCTAAACGGTTCGGATTGGCTTTTAAGTCCAAAATTTCGGCTTGCAGTAAGATCGCTTCCAATAATTTATCCAAATTCGTTTTGTTTTTGGCTGATACTTCCACATCCAAAACATCCCCACCCATTTTTTCAACGATGACACCGTGTTGTAATAAGTCTGTTCGAACACGGTCTGGATTGGCGCCTTGAACATCAATCTTATTGATGGCGACAATAATCGGAACACCGGCATTTTGAGCATGAGAAATGGCTTCTATGGTTTGTGGCATCACACTGTCATTGGCGGCGACGACCAAAACAACGATGTCGGTAATACTGGCACCTCGTGAACGCATTTGGCTAAATGCCGCATGACCCGGTGTGTCAATAAAGGTGATTTTTTTACCTTGGGGTGTGGTAATTTGATAAGCTCCGATATGTTGAGTAATTCCGCCCGATTCTCCACCGGCGACATTGGTAGAACGCAATGCATCCAATAAGGAGGTTTTACCATGATCCACATGACCCATAACCGTGACAACCGGCGGACGAGATTCTTTATCTGTTTCCGAATCTTCGGCGGATTTAATTGAGTCTTCCACATCTGATTCCGAAACCCGAATAACACGATGTCCTAATTCCGTGGCAACGAGTTCAGCGGTATCCGCATCAATGGTTTGTGTAATGGTGGCCATGACACCCAAGTTCATTAAAGTTTTAACGACTGTGGCACTTCGTTCGCTCATACGATTAGCCAGTTCTTGGACTGTAATTAATTCCGGCAATGTAATTTCACGGGAAATTTTTTCGGCGGTTTTAAGGGATTCTTGATGTTTTAGATATGCTTTTTCCCGAGCCCTGCGAATGGATGCCAAGGACCGACGGCGATGTTGAATAAATTCATCATCGTCATCAGATGCACCTTGATATTCGCTGACACGAATTTTGGCTTGTTTTTTATCTTCAAAACCTTTGGATTTCTTATTTTCCTTAAATGTTTCGGATTCATTATCACTGTTGGATTTCGATTCTTTCGCAGAATGCGGTTTATTAACTGGTGTTGTTTGTTTGAGGGGCTTTTTCTCTTCCACAGGGACTTCTACCGGTTTTTCGGGAATTGGTTTTTCCGCTTCAACCACCACGAATTTAGATTGAATGTTTTGTTCCGATAATGCTTTCTTTTTGGCTTCATTATCACGGATAGCCTGTTGTAATAATTTTATTTTTTCGGCTTTTTCCGCATCCATTGTCGGTGTGGTTGTCTGTTTGGCGTCAATTCCTCTTTTTTTACGGACTTGAACCTGAACACCGGCATGAGTCGATGAAAGCGGTTTTTTTAAACCGAGAGTTCCTTTTAAACTGAGTGTCTTTTTTTCTGTCATTTTTTAAGTCCTTCCAAAAAAAGGGAATAGGTTTCCATTTGATTTTGTATTGTTTCGGCAAAATGTCCCGCCTTTATTCCCAAGTGAATACACAAATCTCGACCAACAATATATCCAAGTTCGTCGGATTCAAAATTCCCATATATTATAGCACTTTTCATGCCTGAATTCAATCGTTTTTTTTCCGCTTCCGACCCATTTCGGGCTTGAAACAAAATTTTTATCTGGTCTTTGTTTTGATGAATTTTTTCAAAGCCATAGATGACATATCCGCCTTTGTTGGCCAGCCCGATTAACGATAAGATATGTTCTCGCATTATTGATGATGTGACGGAGGTCATATCGGGACGTATTTGAATCGGTTTTTTAAATGCTCGTTCAAATGTGCCGTCGGTGAGGGCTGTCGCAAATAAATCCGAACGAATATAGATGTCGGGTCCGGGTAATTTATTTGTTAAATCAACATAAATAAAGTTATCCGGTCCCAACACGATCCGTAACAGATTTTTTGTTGTTTGAGTTAAAAAACAATTAGGCGTTTTCTCCATCAAACCAATGCTCCCGAGCTTTCATGATTAATTTATCGGCATTTTCTTTGGAAATTAGGTCTTGACCCAAAATTTCCAATAATTCATCACCCGATAAATCCGCAAAGTCATCGATGGTTTTTATGTTGTTTTGACCTAATTTTTCGATCATATCAACAGTTAATCCTTCCAATTCTTTTAACTTATCACCGATGCCTTGTTCCTTCACTTTTTCATCAAAAGCTTTCTTTTCTTCCGCCAAGAATGTTAAGGCCCGAGATTGTAATTCTGTCGCTAATTCTTCATCAAAACCTTCAATAGAAGAAAGTTCATCAATGGATGTTAAGGCCAATTCATCAATTTTGGTAAAACCTTCGGTAATCAATAAATGTGCAATCATTTCATCCACATCCAATGCCTTGATAAATAGTTCCAAAGTATCTTTTTCTTCGGCTTGACGATGTTCGGCTTCCTGATCGGCATTCATCACATCAATATGCCATCCGGTTAATTGAGAGGTCAAACGGATGTTTTGTCCTCGACGACCAATGGCTTGAGATAATTGATCATCCGGAACAACGACTTCAGCACGATGTGTTTCTTCATCCAAAACGATTTTGCTGACATCTGCAGATGCCAAGGCGTTAATAATGAATGTTGCCGGATCATTTGACCAATAGACAACATCAATTTTTTCGCCTTGTAATTCTGATACAATGGTTTGAACACGAACACCTCGCATACCGATACAAGCACCACGAGCCTCTATTGAGGAATCTGAAGAATAAACCGCAACTTTGGCACGTGAACCCGGATCCCGAGCAACGGCCTTAATTTCAATTAAACCATCATAAACTTCCGGAACTTCGGCACGGAATAATTCAGCCATGAAGTTGGGATGAGAACGGGATAAGAAAATTTGAGGTCCGCGAACTTCGCTTCGGACATCCAAAACATAAGCCCGTAAGCGGTCGCCGACACGGAAAACTTCTTCCGGTATCATTTCGTCCCGACGCAAAACGGCTTCAGCACGACCCAAATCAACAATAACATTACCCAGTTCAATTCGTTTGACTGTTCCATGGACGATTTGTCCTTTTTTATCAATAAATTCTTTGTATTGGACATTGCGTTCCGCTTCACGAATTTTTTGGGTGATAATTTGTTTGGCTGTTCCGGCTGCAATCCGTCCGAAATCAATGGGCGGCAATTCGTCAATAATATAGTCCCCGACATTGAGATTTTTATCTTTTAAATCGGATTTTAAAACTTGATTGACCTCGTCTTCAATTTCGTCCACAACTTGTGTATAACGAGCTAAACGAATGGCACCTGTTTTTGGATCTATTTTGGCACGAATATCGTATTCCGCACCGTATTTCGTACGGCCGGCTTTGGCGATGGCGACTTCCATTGCCTGTAAGACATCTTCTTTTGTGATTCCTTTTTCCCGAGCCAGTAAGTCGGCGGTTTGAATCAATTCCGGTCTGGTTTGTTGTTGCATTATTTTCCTCCTTTTAAATAAAATTTTGCCAATTCATCGGTTAATATTAATTTGGCTTTTGAAATGTTTTCAAATGGGATTTCTTGGGTTTCCCCTTCAAAATTAATAGTAATGACATCTGGTGTCGCTTGGGTAATTTTACCTTTAAACCGACGACGGGCCAAAATTAAAATATCTGTTTCTATTTTACATTCAAATCCGATAAAACGCTCAAAGTCAGTCCATTTAATCAATGGGCGGTCAATTCCTGGAGATGAAATTTCCAAATGGTATTTGTTGGGAATTAAGTCGTCAACTTCCAATAAAGCGGATATTGTCGTGGATAATTGTTCACAATCTTTAATGGTCATCGGCGATAAATCATGTTTTTCTGCCATGATTTGAAGTGTTTTATCTCGTTCATCGCCCGATAATAAAACACGAACAAGATCAAATCCCCTGTCCGATAAGGATGGTGTGATTAAATCAGTTATTTGTTGTTCCAATGTCATTTTGTTTTCCTCTTTTAAAAAAGGGGGGACTTTTTAAGTCCCACCCCGTTAATAATTTTCAGAATGTTCCTCTCTTATATCAGAAAAAAATATAAATTGCAAGCAAAATTTTAAAAACTTGATTTTTTTTGCTTTTTATGTTATAATTTAGTCTATGAAAAACAGAAATGAATTTTTACGTCAAAAACTGGAAACCAAATTCCAAAAACAAAAAAGACAGGAACAATTGCAAGATAGAAAAACAACCTTGGTGATGGCGTCCACTTTTTTGGCTGCCTTGTTGATTGTTGGATATACGCTGAATCAACATTTTGTGGAAGAACAAAAAGTGGATGATGTTGAACGGATGATTTTAAAAAACCAAAAAGAGGGAAAAGTCCCGCATGGACGGGGCAACGAAATTTTACAAAAACTCTTGGTTGAAAAGGGGCTTTTGTCAAAGGAAGAGGTGGATGGCGTTTGGGGAAATAAGACGGGGAATGCCGTTCGAAAAGCCTTGAAACATGACAAAGATTTTATTAAAGAATTAAGAAAAAGATTGGAGAATAGTCGATGAATTTAAAAAAAATACTCTCTTCATTATCTTTAATCGGTGCTTTGACATTTACGGCTTCGGCATCGGGTGGAAAAACACAAGAAAAAACGGATGGGCGGGATCTTAAATCAACAAAAGCCGTTATGCCGAAACAAAGTCGGTTTGATTTGTTTTTTGGGCGGATGAAAAAGTTTGAAGGGGGGTATGCTTGCCGAAACATTGATCAGCCGACCAATATGGGGATTATTATGCCCACTTTAACGGCATCACGACTTCGTCATCCGGAATGGAAATTACCCAAAAATGTCAAAGATTTAAAAGAAGAACATGTTAAAAAAATTATTTTTGAAGAATTTTATCAAAAATATAAAATTGATCAAATTCAAGATGATGCGATAGCGTTTGCTTTGTTTGACGGTTTGATCAATACTTCTCCCAAAAACCCAGTATTGTGGATGCAAAAGGCCGTGAATAAGGTGCATGGGAAAAAAATAATTTCGGAAGATGGTATTATCGGGGAAAAAACAGTGGAAGCTTTAAATGCTTTAAGACGGTTTGAGGTGCGAAATTCCCTGTTGTTAAGTTATACAAATCAACGCATTGATTTTGTGGAAGCCAAAACAGGGGCAAAATATCGTTTTGGGGTTAAAGACCGATGCGTCAACCAAATGGAAATGTGTTTGGCGGAAAGTTGTCGGGTAGAGGGTAAAACCAGATCGGATTTAACACCCGAACAACAGAAAAGTCGAGATTTGATTTATCAAAAAACATATTGTCATAAAATGACAAATCGTTATGTGGTTTTGTGGATGATTTATGATTGTAAACTAGTGAAACAAAGAGCTTTTCCCGTTTTAATTCCCAAAGGGAAAGAGGGGCAGATTTATATTTGTAATCCGTCCGTGGATCGGGTTGTTTGTCAGTTGCAATGTAATTTGAATTCTATTTGTGGAACAAAATTAAAAACGGATGGAAAGTTGGGAAAGAACACCTTGAAAGTATGTAATTCCGTTCCAGGGAATGAATATCATAGCTTTCGTCATCGTCAAGTTCAGGCTCAACAACGAGCGGGGCGATAATAAAAAAAACTGTTATTTTTTTTAAAAAAAGATTTGAATTTTTTTGTGAAAATGATATACTTTCTGTATTAACAATTTAACAGAAAGGATAATCTTATGTCAGGTAGTGTAAATAAAGTTGTTTTAGTCGGTAATTTAGGTCGTGATCCAGAAATTCGGCACACAAATTCCGGAAAGAAAATTGCAAACTTTCCTGTGGCCACCAGCGAAACTTGGAAAGATATGAATGGCGAAAGACAGGAACGGACAGAATGGCATCGTGTGGTTGTCTTTAATTCTGCCACCGCCGAATTTGCCGAAAAATTCTTGAAAAAAGGGGCAAAGGTTTATGTCGAAGGACAATTACAAACCCGTAAGTGGCAAGATCAAACCGGTGCTGATCGTTTTTCTACCGAAGTGGTAATTACGGCTTTCAAAGGTGAATTGGTGGCGTTGGATCGTATCGGGGCTGGTGAAATGTCTGTTTCCGGTGATGATATGACATCTTGGGATTCAACTCCGGCACCAGTTTCAGCACCGACGGCTGATGATTTCGATGATGAAATTCCATTTTAAAAAAATCCTGTAAAACGAAAGATTGAAAATGACAGAAGAAAATAAAGAAGAATTGGGTATTGCTCCGGTTTTAGTTGAAGATGAAATGCGGAAATCCTATTTGGATTACGCAATGAGCGTGATTGTTTCCCGTGCCTTACCCGATGTTCGGGACGGGTTAAAGCCTGTTCATCGGCGGATATTATGGTCTATGCATGAAAACGGATATGATCATTCAAAACCGTTCCGTAAATCGGCTCGTATCGTCGGGGATGTGATGGGTAAATATCACCCCCATGGGGACAGTGCGATTTATGAATCTATGGTGCGGATGGCTCAACCTTTTTCAATGGGATTGCCGTTAATCGCATCGCAAGGAAACTTCGGTTCAATGGATGGGGATAAAGCCGCTGCCATGCGTTATACCGAAGCCAAATTAGCTCAAAGTGCTCAGGCTTTGGTGGATGATTTGGATAAAGATACTGTTGATTTTCGTCCGAACTATGATGAAACTTGTGACGAACCGGTTGTATTGCCGGCTCGGTTTCCGAATTTGCTGGTCAATGGCTCGGCCGGTATTGCGGTCGGTATGGCGACAAATATACCGCCTCATAATCTGGGGGAAGTTTTGACGGCAACCATTGCCATGATTGATAATCCGGAAATTACAATGGATGAATTATTGATGATTGTTCCAGGGCCGGATTTCCCGACTGGCGGTGTGATTTTGGGACGGGGCGGGTCTCGTTCCGCTTTGTCTACCGGACGCGGTTCCGTTATTTTGCGTGGGAAATGTGAAATTGAGGAAGTCAAAGGAAAATCCGTGATTATTGTTTCCGAAGTTCCTTATCAGGTTAATAAAGCGGAAATGATTTCCAAAATCGCCGAATTGGTTAAAGAAAAAGTTATTGAAGGTATTTCCGATTTACGAGATGAATCCGATCGGGACGGTGTGCGGGTTGTTATCGAGCTTAAAAAAGATGCTCATCCCGATGTCGTTTTAAATCAGTTATATAAATATACATCATTACAATCTTCTTTTGCCGTTAACTCGTTAGCTTTGTATAACGGGCGGCCGATGGTGATGAATTTGGCGGATTCTTTACGGGCTTTTATCGAATTCCGTGAGGAAGTTATTCGTCGTCGGACTATCTTTGATTTAAATAAAGCTCGGGATCGGGCTCATATTGTGGTCGGATTGGCCATTGCTGTGGCGAATATTGATTTGGTTATCGAGATGATTAAAAAAGCCGCAAACCCGACCGAAGCTAAAGAAAAGTTAATGGCGATGAAATGGAATGCGACGGATGTGGAACGGTTAATTGCCTTGGTGGATGAACCGGATCGTAAAGTGGTGGACGGAACTTATCAGTTGTCCGAAGCTCAAGCCAAGGGAATTTTGGATTTGAAATTAAATCGTCTGACCGGTTTGGAACGTGATAAATTGCATGATGAGTGTATCGAACTTTGTTCCGTTATTAAAGATTTATTGGATATTTTGGCGTCTAAGGAACGTGTATATTCCATTATGCGGGACGAATGTATGGAAATTAAGGAAAAATTTGCCGTTCCACGGCGGACTCAAATTGATGATGCCGAATTTGATGCCGATATTGAAGATTTAATTCCTCGACAAGATATGGTTGTGACTGTCACGAATACCGGATATATTAAACGGGTTCCTGTTAATACTTATCGGGCTCAACATCGAGGCGGGAAAGGCCGTTCCGGTATGTCCACTCGGGAAGAAGATTATGTCGTGAACTTGTTCGTGGCGAATACGCATGTTCCGTTGTTGTTTTTCAGCTCTAACGGTATTGTGTATAAAATGAAAACGTATCGATTGCCCGAGGGAAGTCCGCAAAGTTTGGGTAAAGCACTTATTAACCTTTTACCGTTGGATCGGGGTGAAAAGATTACGACTGTTTTGCCACTTCCTGAAAAAGAAGAGGACGGCGAAGGATTAAGCATGATGTTTGCGACGGCTTCCGGAAATGTTCGGCGGAACAGATTGGCGGATTTCTATCGGGTCAACGCCAATGGAAAAATTGCCATGAAGTTGGATGAGGGCGATAAACTTATTGGTGTTGTTTTGTGTGATGAAACACAGGATATTTTACTGTCAGCCAAGGGCGGAAAATGTGTTCGGTTCCCTGTGACAGATGTTCGTGTCTTTGAATCTCGGGCATCTACCGGTGTTCGGGGTATGAAATTGGGTGATGGGGACGAAATAATGTCTATGGCGGTTTTGAACCATGTCAAGGCAGATACCGAAGTTCGGGATGAATATTTAAAAGTTTCGTCCTTAAAACGGCGAGACGGCGAAGATTTCGTTTTCCCGACCGATTCATCTATTTCCGAAGAGGTCTTTAATCAAATGGAGGCCGAGGAAGATTTCATCTTGACCTTAACGGATAAGGGGTATGGAAAACAAACTTCCGCATACGAATATCGGATTACCTCTCGGGGGGCACAAGGGGTGACAAATATTGACTTGTCCAAAAAAGATGCATCCGTTGTGGCTTCTTGTATCGCCTTGCCGAATACAGATGTCATGCTTGTGACTGATGCGGGAAAACTAATTCGGACACCGCTGTCTTCTATTCGGACGGCCGGACGAAATACAATGGGGGTTATCGTATTCAGATTAGCCGATGATGAACGGGTCGTTTCCGTATCTTTGGTGGAAGAATATAAAGAAGAAACAGAAGGAGAACAGAATGAAGAAAATATGGATGGCGATATTGTCGCTTCTGATAACAATGGAGGTCAAAGCAATGAATAATGAAAACTTATTGTATTTGGATTTAAAGGATGGACGGGTTGTGATTGAAATGTTGCCCGAAGTCGCACCGCGGCATGTGGCTCGGATTAAGGAACTGGTCAAACAGGGATTTTATGACGGTATCGTGTTTCATCGGGTGATTGACGGATTTATGGCTCAAACCGGTGATCCGACCGGAACAGGTATGGGTGGATCGGGACAGAAATTACCGGCTGAATTTAATCAGACACCGCATGTCAGAGGGGCGGTCTCCATGGCTCGGGCTATGGATCCGAATTCGGCGGATTCTCAATTCTTTATCTGTTTTGAAGATGCTCGGTTTTTAGACGGACAATATACAGTTTGGGGACGAGTGATTGAAGGCATGGAATTCGTGGATAATATTAAACGGGGCGAACCACCGGTTAATCCCGATAAAATTATAAAAATGTCTTTGGCGGAATAAAAGAATATTTTTAAAAAAACGGGGGTATATATCCCCCGTTTTTTAATGGATTAATGATTTCAATTTTTCAGCAAAAAAAACCTTGGTTTTTTTTGAAATTCAAAAATCCCAAAATTGAAAAAACAACACTTTTAAAATAAAAGAAAAAAAATATTTAAATCGTAAAAAAAAGTTCTTGCAAAAAACCAAGGTTTTTTT
>JAZSNA010000015.1:0-26646 GCA_045536135.1 Alphaproteobacteria bacterium | reverse complement strand
AAAAAAGAAAAAAAATATTTAAATCATGAAAAAAAATGCTTGCAAAAAACCAAGGTTTTTTTTATACTGTTTTTATTGATGAAAAAATAATAAAAAAGGGAGTATAAAATATGAAAAAAGAATTTGGACGCAGTATGGTTGAAATGCTGGGAACACTGGCGGTTATCGGTGTCATATCTGTTGCCGCATTGGTTGGCTATGATATTGCGATGGCAAAATATCATACCAATAATATTTCTCATGATGTCGGCTTGGCGATGACGGCGATTGATTCAATGCCGTTTGATCAAATTCCGTTCCCCGAAAATGCTGAATCTGTTGATAAATTAAGCTTAAAGTCCAATTATTCAATTTATTATGCGGCGGATTATGACAGTGAATTTTATATTGAAGTTCGTAATCTTGGTCAAAAAGTTTGCGATTATTTATATGAAGATGCTAACCCATATATATTAAGTGTGGATGTGAATGGTGTTCAAGACGGTATTTGTCATGATAATAACGATAATGTTGTTCGTTTTCGGTTTACATATCCGATACGGGGTAATGTGACTTTAAATGATGTCGTGCATTGTCCGATGGAGGATATTTGTGGCAACTCTTGTTGCACGAACGGCGATTGTATTGATGATGTTTGTTATGATGAAACCGGTAATGCTTGTCCGGAGGGCAGTACCGGTGTCGGATTTAATTATGATGATTATGAATATACAGATTGTTGTGATGCGGATGAAAAAGTGGTAGGAGATATTTGCTGTCCGATTGGCAGTACCGGTGTCGGATTTAATTATGATGATTGGGAATATACAGATTGTTGTGATGCGGATGAAAAAGTGGTAGGAGATATTTGCTGTCCAATTGGCAGTACCGGTGTCGGATTGAATTATGATGATTGGGAATTAACAGATTGTTGTGATGCGGATGAAAAACCCCTTTATGACGATTGGGAGGGTTGGGATATTTGCTGTCCAAAGGATTCTGGTGGAGCGGCTTATGGAGAGTGTTGTGATGCGGATGAAAAAGCCCTTTATGATAGTTGGGATGGTTGGGATATTTGCTGCCCAAACGAATCGACAGCTGCATATGAAGGTGAATGTTACACATGTAATAATGGATTTGGAGAGGATGAATCTGGAGATGGAGGACGTTGTTGTACGGCGGAGGAAAATGCTGTTCCTGGTGGATGGTATGGAAACGATACTTATTGTTGTCCCAAAGGTGATATATATTATTTTGAGAGTGAAGGTCGCTGTTGCACGGCAGATGAGACATTGGTTCCATATAGTGAGAGATTGAATATGAAAGCTTGTTGTGAAGCTGGAGATATCGGGTATTCATCTGCCCAAAATCGGTGTTGTACGTCGGATGAAACGTTATTTGAATATGAAACTTGGTATTATGCTTGCTGTCCGGAAACTTCAACAGGATATGCTAAAACGTCAGGACGTTGCTGTACATCGAGTGAAAAAATTGTTACCGCTGGAAGTTGGGGAGGTGAAAAACATTGTTGTCCCCAAGATTCTCCCGGTTATAGTACAAAAACAAAATCTTGTTGTGTCAAAGGAACAACGGTTGATACGGCTCGGGGTTGTATCTGTATGACGGGTGTGACTTGTGGTAATGAATGTTGCGGGGATGGATTTGTTTGTTCGGGCGGACAATGTACGTGTCCATCCGGAAATTCCGTTTGCGGAGATTCGTGTTGTCGTTCCGGGGAAACCTGTACAAACGGTAAATGTATTGCGTGTGCGGATACTTTAAAAAATGGTCGTGAAACAGCTGCCCGCGTCGGATATCCGACATGTAATTCTTGTCCGGATGGAACATTTTATAACATCTTAAATGCAACTTGTTCAGGTGGGTTATATAATTTTTCATCTGCGACGGGAACATGTGATAGTTTCGGTCCGAATAATACATTTACCGTTAACGGGACAACTTTCCATTTTTCCATTAAGCGAACAACATGGTGGGGTGCCAAAGATTGGTGTGAACGTCAGGGATGGCATTTGGCGACTTTGTCCGAAATCGGATGTACCGTTGGTTCGTCTTGGCAAAATTGTTCGTCATCTGTATTGAGTAAAATGCAAAGTTTTGTGAGCGGAACTCGTGATAATGTTTGGATTGATTCGTCTTATTTTACAAATTGTTCACAACATTATATTCATGCCGGTGAATCGCTTCGAACAGATGCAAACCGTAATAGCAATCACTGGGTATTATGTGCCGAATAAAAACAAGCCCTTACTCTTTTTTTGGTTAGGTTTTAATTGTATACAAGGGCTTGGAAAGGGGAGACGTCCCTCCCCTTTCTTTTTTTTATTTTTTGTTGATTTTTAACAGAAAAAAATATATCATGCTTATAAACAGAAAGGGTATAGGTTATGGTAGTTGAGCGTGTCATCAGTCCGACAATGACGGAAGAAGATAAAATGATTCAAAGTATTCGTCCATTAAAATTGGATGAATTTATCGGTCAAGAGCAAATCAAGGAAAATTTAAAGGTCTTTATCGGGGCTGCTAAAAAAAGAGGGGAGGCCTTGGATCATATCTTGCTTTATGGACCGCCAGGTCTTGGAAAAACGACACTGGCTCATATTGTGGCTAATGAATTGGGGGTGAATTTTAGACCGACTTCGGGGCCTATGTTGGCCAGAGCTGGTGATTTGGCGGCTATATTGACAAATCTGGAAAAAAATGATGTATTGTTTATTGATGAAATTCATCGTCTGAATCCTCAAGTTGAAGAAATTTTGTATTCGGCTATGGAAGATTTTCAGCTTGACCTTGTCATCGGGGAAGGACCGGGGGCAAAGTCGGTCCGGATTGATTTACAGCCTTTTACTTTGGTTGGGGCGACGACACGTTCCGGATTGTTGACAACACCGCTTCGGGATCGCTTCGGAATACCGGTTCGGTTAAACTTTTATTCAAATGATGATTTAAAGAATATTGTTAAACGGGCTTCCCGATTGCTATCTATTGCTATATCTGATGAAGGGGCTGATGAAATCGCCAAAAGATCCAGAGGGACACCTCGAGTCGCCGGACGTTTGTTAAGAAGGGTGCGAGATTTTGCCATTGTCGCCGAACAAACGGAAATTGATTTGAAAATTGCTCAAAAAGCTTTAGCTCTTTTGGATGTGGATGATGCCGGATTGGATTTAATGGATCGGCGATACATGATGTGTATTGCCGAAAAATATAATGGCGGTCCGGTGGGGGCGGATACTTTGGCTGCCGCCTTGTCCGAAGAACGGGATACAATTGAAGAAGTCATCGAACCTTTTTTAATGCAGTTGGGATTTATTGCCAGAACACCTCGCGGACGTGTGCTTTCGCCAGCTGGTTTTGGGCATATCGGCCTAAAATCAAAAGTGGATATGACATTATTTGATGAGGAAAAAAATGATATATAAAATGAACTTTCGGGTATATTATGAAGATACAGATGCCATGGGTATTGTCTATTATGCCAATTATTTTCGTTTCGCAGAACGGGCCAGAACAGAAATGTTGCGTGAAATGGGAATGTCTCATGAAAAAATGGCTGATTTGGGCGGAATGGGAGTTATGCGCCATGCCTCTATCAGTTATCGGGCACCGGCAAAATTGGATGATTTGTTAAGGATGGAAACAATAGTGGCGGAAGTTGGCGCAACTTCAATCAAATTGCATCAAGTCCTTTATCGTGATGATACGGTCTTGGTGGAAATGGATTTCGTTGTGGTTTTTGTATCAAAGTCTTTGAAGCCGACACGTATACCGGATGAATTAAGAAACTTGTTGTTGAAAGGATAAAAGATGAATAATTCTATGTCTGTGATGGGAATGTTTAATCATTCGGATTTATTTATGAAAATCTTGGTTTTATTATTGCTCTTTTTATCGGTTTGGTGTTGGGCAATTATTTTTGAAAAAGTTTTGTCTTTTCGACAAATGAAGAAAAAAATTAAGAAATTTGAAGATCGGTTTTGGTCGGGGACTTCGCTGGATGATATTTGGAGCAAAATGAATAATCGGTCGGATAATCCCATCGGGGCGATTTTCTTATCTGCTATGAAGGAATTAAAAAGAGTGTCGCATTCTAAAAATTCCAAAACGGGCGTTTCTGTTTTGGAAAGAGTCGAAAGGGCCATGCAAATTACAATAGATAACGAGATTGATAAATTAAACAGAAAAATGTTGGTTTTGTCTTCAACAGGTTCCGTCTCGCCGTTATTGGGACTTTTCGGAACGGTATGGGGAATTATGGATTCTTTTAATGCAATCGGGTCAAGCGGGTCTACAAATATTGCATCGGTGGCCCCCGGTGTGGCAGAGGCATTGTTAACGACGGCGGTCGGATTAATCGCAGCGATACCGGCCTTGGTGGCTCATAATAAATTTGCACATGATATTGACAGAATAGCCGTGCAAATGGATACTTTTTCCGAAGAATTATTATCCATTATCAGTCGTCAATCGGATATCGGTGGGGATGGCGAATGAGGTATAGAAAAAAGAGATTTCATCATTCCAAATCTTGCGAAATTAATATGACATCCTTGATTGATGTGATGATGTCTTTGTTGGCGATTTTTATGATTACGGCTCCGGTTTTAACTTCGTCCATGAAGTTGGATTTGCCAAAAGGAGACGGGAAAACCGTGCAAGAAGAAATCCAAATTTTAGATTTATCCGTAGATAAAAGCGGACAGATTTTTATCGGACAAGAAAAGGCGGATTGGAATCAGATATTGCCCAAAATATCGGCGATATTAAATGCTAATCCCAAAATTCAGATTATGATATCCGGAGATAAAAATGCTTCTTACGGAACGGTTGTCGAACTGATGGGAATGATACGAAATGCCGGATTTAATCAGGTCGGTCTTAAAACGGATATACAGGCAATGACGCCAAAACAGTCAAGGGAATAGGGGGATGCCTTTTTTTTTCTCGTTGATTTTTCATATTTTGATTTTGATACTTTTGGGGATTAATATTACTCCAAAGGTTCGGGATGTTCCGCCTCCCGTACCGGTTATTATTGATTTAACTCAAATGAAAATTTCCGATAAAACCAGTTTAACCCCCGATAAAAATGCAACACAAAAAGCTTTGAAAAAAGTCATTAAAAAGGCTGGACAGAAAAAAAAGGAATCAACTCAAAAAAGTAAAGTTAAAAAGGCAATGCCTTTACCCACAAAGGCGGCCCCACAAAAAGAAGAAAAAAAATCGCCCTCAAAAAACAGCTCGGTTTCAGATAAATTACCACTTCAAACAATCATTCCCCCTTCCAAGGAGCTGGATGATTTAATCAAAGAAATTGATCAGCTGGGGCAGAAAAATGAGTTGGAAGATATGATTAATCAAATTCCGGAAAAAATCGGTCCTTTGACACATAAAAATGTAAAAGGACATGGCGGAGGGTTGATGAATAATTTGACGGTCAGTGAAGTTGACTTTATTTCGGAAAAGATACGTCAAAATTGGTTGGTTGATATCGGTATGGCCGGTATTGATGAAATTCGGATTAAAATCAAAGTCTCCCTTCATCAGGACGGTCGTGTCGGAAATGTGATGATTTTAAACGAAGATGATTATCCTCAATATCAACAAAGTTTCAAAATTTTGTCTGAAAGTGCCAGACGGGCCATTTTAATTTGTGACAGTCTGGGTGACGAATCTCCGTTTTTGATTTTTCCAAAGAAATATTCACAAAATTATTCTGACTGGAATGAAATCAATTTTACTTTTTCTCCGAGAAACGGGACGGTGTTTTAATACTTGACTTTTTTTGAAAATTTGAATAAAAGAAGTTTAGTTATAAAGGAATAAAAATGAAACAGGAAATTATTGATTTAATCTTGGGTAAAGATGTTTTATCCGTCGGCGAAATTGAAAAAAAATATCCGCCACGGCAATTGGCAAAAGATGTCATCGTTTCTCGCTTCGGTCCCAGCCCGACCGGATTTTTCCATATCGGTGGATTGTCAACGGTTTTAATTAATGAACGATTGGCTCATCAAAGTGGTGGGTTATTTTTATTGCGGATTGAAGATACCGATCAAAAACGAAAAACGGATGGGGCGGTAGAATTGATTTTTGATACCTTGAAAGATTATGAAATTCCAGTGGATGAGGCTCCGTATAACGAAGGTGCTTATGGGCCCTATACTCAAAGCCAGCGGGCGGAAATTTATAAGGCTTATGTGGCTGAATTTTTACGTCGTGATTTGGCCTATCCGTGTTTTTGCTCGGAAGAAGAATTGGACGCCGAGCACCAAAAACAACAGGCTCATAAAATTCGGACGGGGTATTATGCCGGTTATGCCAAATGTCGAAATTTATCCGAAGATGAGATTGTCGAAAAAATTAAATCCGGTCTGAAACCCATTATTCGCTTTAAATCTCCGGGGGATTACAGTAAAAAGATAATTGTTGAAGATTTAATACGGGGAAAACGGGAATTCCCGCAAAATGACTTGGATATTGTTATTTTTAAATCAGACGGATTGCCGACTTATCATTTTGCTCATTTAATTGATGATCATTTTATGGGAACGACACATGTGATTCGGGGGGATGAATGGTTTTCGTCTTTACCGCTTCATATTCAATTATTTACTTCGGCCGGTTGGAGAGCGCCGAAATATGCTCATTTGTCCACGATACAAAAAATGGATAATGGGGCAAAACGAAAACTGTCCAAAAGATTGGATCCGGAAGCGAATTTGGCTTATTTCGGGCAAAACGGGTACCCCAAACAAGCGGTTGTTGAGTATTTGTTGAACTTGGCTAATTCCAATTTCGAAGATTGGCGACGTCAAAATCCGACATTGCCGAATACACAATTTCAATTGTCTTTTAATAAATTGAATAAATCCGGTGCTCTTTTTGATTTTGTGAAATTAGCTTCTATATCCAAAGAGGTCATCGGACGGATGAGGGCCGAGGAATTGTTTAATCAAGGATATGAATGGGCCACCCGTTTTGATAAACCGTGGGCAGATAAAATGAATCAATATAAGGATGATGTAATACGGGCTTTGAATATTGAACGGGAAAATGTGAAAAAAGTTCGGAAAGATATTACAACTTTTGCAGATATTCATCAAGAGATTGCTTTTTTCTTTGATGATGAGTTCGTTCCACCGACTTTATCGGAACATGAAAAAGAAGTTTTATCGGCGTATGCGGATATTTATAGTGAAGCTGATGATAAACAGGCTTGGTTTAATGGTGTTAAAGCGTTGGCTGAAAAGATGGGGTATTGTTCGGATATGAAAGAATACAAACAAAATCCGGATCAATATAAAGGCTCTGTCGCCGATGTGGCTCGGATTATTCGCTTGGCGATAACGGGACGGGAACAGTCGCCGGATTTATGGGAAGTTATGCATGTTTTAGGGTATGAAAGGGTTGTTGAACGATTAAATGTAAAAAAAGCTTGACTTTTTAAATGTTTTCGTGTAAATAAGTGATACTGATAAAGAAAGGGTTGGAAAAAATGAGTAAAAAATGTTTAGTTTCTGGTCGTAAAACGGCTGTTGGGAATAGAGTTTCCCATGCGAATAATCGTGTAAAACGGCGGTTTGAACCCAATTTGCAAAAAGCTTCATTGATGAGTGAAATTTTAAGAAAGATTTTTCATTTGACTATTTCAACACGTGGTTTAAGAACTGTTGAAAAAAATGGCGGATTGGATAAATACTTGTTGGATACACCGAATTCAAAACTTTCGGCCGAGGCCAAGGAAATCAAAAAATCTTTATTAAAAAAGCAAAAAGCTGAAAAATAAAAAAAAGGCCCCGAAAATCGGGGCTTTTTTTAAAAAAAATCTTGATTTTATCATTTAAAGTAGTAAACTAATAACCAAAGGGGTTATATCATGAAGATCAGACAAGGTGGCGAATCAACCGTTAATATGATTTTGGTTTTGTTTTTTGCTTTATTGGCCGGGGGAGCTTTGTTTTTTGCGATTGATCGCATTACAATGGCTCGGGCCGGAAATAAAATTGTAAATCAAATCAATAAATTGTCGTTGGAGATTTCTTCTAATTATACTACGGCGCCGATGGGTGTTTTGGATACATCGTTAATGGAAAAAACTTTTCCGATTATTAAAAATTTAAGAACGGTGGTTTATAAGTTATCCGAAACTCAATTTACAATAACAATTTCTCAGGTGCCGGATTATATTTGTCATTATTTGGAACAAAATCCGTCAAAATATGCAACGGATGTCTTTGTCAATGGTCATGATGTTAAGTTGGGGGATAAGTGTTTTATATCCGGTAATCAATTTAAGTACTATTTTCATTTTTAGGGGGGGATTAAATGTTGCGGGAAGAAATTAAAAATCGTTTGGTTGAAGCGATGAAAAATAAAGATATGGTTGCTTGTGCAACTTTACGTATGATTAATTCAAAAATAAAGGATAAGGATATTGAATTGCGTCCCAGCGGACGGACTGATGGTGCCAATGACGGCGAAATTATGGCTTTGCTTCAAACAATGATTAAACAACGTAAAGAATCCGTTGAAATGTATCGTCAGGGAAATCGGGAAGATTTAATTCAAAAGGAACAAGGGGAAATTGATTTGATTGCCTCCTTTTTACCAAAGCAGATGAGTGAAGATGAAATAAAAAATGCGATTGTGGAGATTGTGGCTCAAACCGGTGCATCCGGTATCAAGGATATGGGTAAAGTGATGGGGGCATTAAAGGCTAAATATAACGGTCAAATGGATTTTGGCGTGGCCTCCGGTTTAATCAAAGGAATGCTGTCTTAAATGTCTTTTGATACGGGGTTTTTGGATTTAATACGATCTCGAATCTCTCTCCAAAACATTGTGTCCAGACGTGTCAAGTTAACTAAGCGGGGCAATGAATATACGGGGTTATGCCCTTTTCATAAGGAAAAAACGCCCTCTTTTACCGTCAGTGAAGAAAAAGGTTTTTACCATTGCTTCGGTTGTGGGGCTCATGGCGATGCGATCTCGTTTTTAGTCGATTGTGAGAAAATGCCTTTTCCAGAGGCTGTGGAGTATTTAGCCAACTCTGTCGGCTTGTCAATGCCGGAAAATAAAACCGAAGAACAAAAAGATCGGCAAAAAATATCCAGATTATTTGATATTATGGAACAGGCTTGTCTTTATTTCGAAAAATGTTTATCGTCGCCCAAAGGTGCAGAAGCCCAAAAATATTTATTTCACCGCGGATTAAATGAAAAGGTTATCAAGACATTTCGTTTGGGGTATGCACCGAGGGATAATTCTCTGTTTAAATATTTGCTGAATAAAGGGTATTCGGAAGAAGAGTTAATGGGGGTCGGATTGATGGGGAAATCAAACAATCCGCCTCATTTGGGGTATGATTATTTTCGGGATCGGATAATCTTTCCGATTATGGACCAAAAGGGGCGTGTGAATGCATTCGGCGGCCGGGTCATGGATAAAAGCGAACCGAAATATTTAAATTCACCGGAAACACTTATTTTTAAAAAAGGTTTTCAAGTGTACGGATTATCTTTGGCTAAAAACAGGATTCGTGAAAAAGGAGCTGTTTTATTGGTTGAAGGATATATGGATGTTATTGCACTTCATCAAGCCGGAATTGAAAATGTCGTTGCCCCGCTAGGGACGGCGTTGACTGAAAATCAATTATCTTTGCTTTGGAAAAGTGTGGACGAGCCTTTGATTTGTTTTGATGGCGATAATGCCGGTCAGCGGGCGGCGATTCGGGCGATGAATCGGGCTTTGCCGATGATACGGGCCGGTAAATCTTTAAAGTTTTGCTTCTTGCCCAATAAGATGGATCCGGATGAGTTTATTCGTCAACGTGGAGTGGATGAATTTCGGCGGTTTTTAATGACTTCAATTCCTTTAAGTGATTTGTTGTTTCGTCATATTATGGATATGTATCCGTTAACGACACCGGAAAAAAAGGCGTTGGCTCAAACTGAAATCGAAAAAAATTGTTATTTGATTAAAGATGAAAAAGTTCGTCGCTTTTATTTGGAACATTTAATGAACTTATTCGGGCAAAATGTAAAAGGGGGTCAAAAAAAACACCCCCAGACACCCGTAGTCAAACGGTTAAAAATGCCGGCGGATGAAAATGAAAAGATTATGATGGCGTATATTATCAAATATCCGACTGTTTGTGCAAGGTATTTGGAGGGAATATTGGCCTTGGAATATCAAAGCGATTTGTTCGGACAAATTATGTCTTTGTTGATTGACGGTTGTCGGGATTTTAAATCGGCCTTGACGGAAAGTCAATGGCGGGTTGTTTTTCCGGCGGTGGAGGCTTTGAATTTTCATGCCAAAAGCACGGATGAAATCGCCCATGAAATTGAACAAAAACTGTCGGCTTTATCAATAAAAAAACTTCAAAGTGAAATAGAGGCGCTTTGGGTGGAATATAGGCAAAATCCGACGACGGAATTGTTGGAAAAAATTAATTTGTTAAAAGAAGAAAAACAAAATTTATTGGATGTATTATAAAAAAGGCATATCCGACGGATATGCCTTTTAAAAAATAGATACGTTTTACTTAAATGTATCTGAAATACTGTCTGGTTTTGCACCGGCGGCATATTCCACAATTGCACCGGCGGCAGCCACAATAGCTAAACCGATTAATAAAAATACAAAGGTAGACCATTTCATCTTTCCGAAAATGGCAGCCAAAGCAATTACGATCAAACCGAAACCACCCACAATAAAGATAATTTTTTTAGTGGATTCAAAAGCTTCTGCAGCTTTCTTTGTGGCTGAACTAAAAATGCCGTCTGCCATGGCATCACCACAGAAAAAGACAAGACCGACAATAATCGCCATAACCAAAAATGGCATCGTTTTTTTAATTAAATTCATTTTATTTCCTTTCATATTTAGTGTTCAAAATTGAATACCTTTTCATTATAAAAAAAACCTTGGTTTTTTGCAAGCATTTTTTTTCACTATTTAAATATTTTTTTTCTTTTATTAAAAAAAACTTATTTTTTCAATTCTTCATTTTTTGAACATCAAAAAAAACCAAGGTTTTTTTTATAATGAATTCTGGGTCAAAAAGTTAACGTTAACGAAAGGAAAAAATTATGACTTTTTTAAAGAAAATAACACCTTATTTGATGGTTGGCTTATTAATTGCCGTCGTCTTTTTCTGTGGTGATGCCATGGCAGACGGCATTTTTACTTCAGCCACAAATAAAGCTGCAAAAGCTTTTGAATCAACTAAAAAAATTATCTTTATTGTTGGTGGTTTCGGTTTGATCGTAATTGCTTTGGCTGCCATTTTCGGTAAAATGAAATGGTCAACCTTTGTATTCTTATTGATCGGTTTGGCTATTGTGGCTGCGGCTGGTATGATTGTAGAATATGCTGCGGGAGCAAAACCAACCGGTGTAACAGATACATTTGGTAAGGGCGCGGGCGCATAAAAATAATTTATTTTTAAAAAGAAGGCACCCTCTGATAATCAGGGGGTGTTTTTTTATTATATTTTGATGAGGGTGGGTGGATTTATTCGTTGACTTTTGTTTGAAATTTGCCATAATAACGGGTATGAAGAAAGTTTTTTTTGTTTTGGGGATGTTTATATGGGGAATAAGCATGAATGTTTGTGCTCGTCCTTCCCAATTCGAGCTAATTAAAAAAGCGGCTTTCAGCGAAAATGTTGTCCAACTTCAAAAATATATATCCATGGGATATTCGTTGGATATACCTGATGCTAATGGAATTAACAGTCTTTGTTATGCCATTTTAAATAAAAATTATCGAGTGTATGAATTATTGACAACTTTAGGCGCAGATTCGTCGCCGACTTGTATTAATCAGATTGCCCCGTATCAATATCAATCCTTTATGAAATCAATGCCTCCTAGTGGGACATATTATTATATATCCGCGGATCATCGTTTAAGTGATTATTATATTCCAACGCAAAATCCACAGGTTTCACATATTCGTTCAAATGCAGCTTTTTGGGGAACTTTGGCAGTTTTGGGTGGGGGTGCTATCGCTTTGGCCGCTGGCGGTGGTGGTGGCGGTGGTGGCGGGGGCGGTTCGCCTGCTGTATCAGATCCGACAACTCAAGTTCCGTATTGCCAAGGTGGTAATATGGTTAATGGTGTATGTATTTGTCCAGATGGGTATATTTTGGATCGAGGGGTATGTTTAAAACCCGTTTTATATGATCCGGGTATCAATCAATTGGTTGTCAATTCAAATACGGTGGATAATGCAGATAAGCCGGCTGTATGGGCTTGGGGTGGTGATCAAAAAATAGCGAATGCCGAAACAATCACATTGACGAATGGAGCGGATGTTGATAAAAGTTTGCCCTTAATCGGGTTGTTGGCTGAAAAAACAGCCGATGCCACAAATGAGGTCTTGGGGGTTATTCAGGGAAGTGCAGATCAGAGTATGGTCGGTATTTATGTGAATGGAAATGGTTCAAATGCGTTAAATCAAGGTCAAATTTCGTTGTCTCATCAATCAAATGCTTTTAATATTTATGGAATTCGGGCGGATGCAACGGCCGGTGTTGTTAATGATTCGGGCGGACAAATTAATATCTTGACGGGTGTTAATAATCCCACACCGACCGAAACGATGACCGGTTATGCTATTTATTCCGAAGGGCCGGGGCAAAATGTATTTAATCGTGGGGAAATTAATTTGACGGCTCGTTATAATACCAACTATTTATACGGTATTTATGCACCCAACCAAACGGTTCGGAATATCGGAGTAGTCAATACGTCGGTTGTTAATCCGATTTTTAACGGAACTTTATCCGGCTTGATTGCTGGTGCCATCGGAAAAAATGTTTATAATCAAGGTGATATTAATTTATCTATCCCGACTTCGGATACGCATTTATCTTATGCGGCTATGATGGTGCTTGAAAATGGCGTTGCCTTGAATCAAGAGGGTGGAAAAATTACGATGGATATTACCGGTATGCGGGCAGATAGTCGGGCAATGTTCGGGGCTGTCCAAGAAAATGATTTGATTAACCAAGGAAATATTAAAATCAGCGGAACTTTGAACGGACGGGTTAAGGCGATGGAAGCCTTGATGGCGAATGCTTTGCCGACTCCAGAACCGCCGGAGACTGAACTTCCGCTTGCTACAACTCCAATCCCGACAGTTGAAATCGAGGATGATTATATTGAAAATTATGGAACAATTGATGCCAGTGAATTATCTTTGGCCGGAAATTCAAGTTTTCAAGCGATGACGGGTTATTCGGGTATTATGAATAATTTTGGGGTAGTTAATATCAAAGTCGCGGATTCAATATCATCTTTGGTTAATCCGTATAGTCTTTATTTATCCGGTATGCAGTTGGATGTTGGAGAGTTGACTTTACAGGAAGGTGGTTATTTGACGATTGATTTGGGTAAAGGGTTTGGCGTTGGTACTTTATATGGATTGAATGGTCGAAATAAAGCTGAAGTGACAAATAATGGTCGATTGGTGATTAATTCAAAGTATAATGGATTGTCCACAGAGAATCCTTTTGTGATTTCTGGAATTAATGGCGGAAATGATTCCAAAATTGTTAATAATTCGAGTTTTGTGATTAATACCGGTACTTTGGAGGGAACAATGGCCGGTGGACAACGGACGGGATTAAATACAAATTTATTCGGAATGTCCGGCTTTTTAGCAGAGGCGGAAAATAATGCCAATATTACCCTTAATCATTACGGAACGGGCGGTTTAATGGGTATTGTCGGATTAAATAACGGTATTGTGACATTGAATTCATTTATGCAAAATTCGGCGGATAATTTAATTGTCGGTATGGGGGGATTGTCTCAATTAAGTGGAGTGGATTTGATCAATAGTCGGCAAGTGAAAATTAATTATCAGACGACCTATGGTTCGGATGCATCCGTTCCTTATGGAACGATTATCGGTATGCAGGGAACAGCAAATGTTGAAAATAATGGGGATATCATTATTCAACAGACCTCTTCTCCTTATGTTGCCAGCGGTTATACAATAACAGGTATGAAGGGACGGCATTTACTTAATAATACAACCGTGACGAATACCAAGTTAATTCAAATCGAAAAAATGAAGGATAACAGTTCTGTGGATATTATCGGAATTGATGCGGTGGATACTTCGGTGTTAAATTCGGGTGATATTCAGATTACTTCAAGAGGCGGTGGAAGTATTTACGGTATAAAGTCCGAGATAACATCTGATGAAAATATTTTGTCAACGGATATTCAAGCGGTTAATTCGGGAAAAATTTATATTGCGGCCAGTGAAACAACACATGATACATCAAACTTATTTGATGTGGTTGGAATTTATACTAATGCAAATGCCTTGAATTCCAAAACTGGTACAATCCAAATAGTTGTAGATGGATCGGCAAATGCCGTCGGAATGTTGGCTGTTGATGGCGGGTATATTGAAAATCAAGGGACGATACAAATCGAATCAAATAGTGCTTCGGTGGCGACGGGAGAGTTGGTCGGAATGTATGCTGTTGGTTCAAAACAGGAAATTGTTCGGGATGAACAAGGTCGACCGGTGAGCGAGGTGACCCGTTATTCAACGGTTGTTAATACCGGTTTGATACAGATACGAAATTCCAATTGTACGGGGGCTTCTTGTCTTTATCCGGGGTCTTCTTTTATCACCGGTGGAACTGATGGATATTTTTCAGAAAAGCCCGAAATTCAATATGAGGAGTATGAATATGTTTATTCAAGTGCAACACCGCCAACCAGTGAAAAAGTATTGGTTCATTCACCGGACGGAACACCATTGCCCTTGGCCGGCGGGTATGTTTTGTCTTCAATAGAGTCAACCCCGACGGCTCAATATTGTATGGTGTCAACTCCATCGGTTGTTATCAATCAAAATGTTGATTATTATTCCGAAAAAGGAGGTGTTTTTGATGCCGAGGGGTATGCTTTGTCCGGTTCGGTTATTGCCGGTGTTTCCAATATTACCGGAAGCAATCAAGATACATATTTAAATATCGGTCGTGGAAACGGGGCGGTTATTGGAAATGGTGTTTCATCCGATATTGCTTTGTCATCGGCTTCGGTAATGTTTGATACATCTTGGCAACAAAATCAAAATAATTCGGCCGGGCTTGATATTGTTTCAAATCGGATTAAGTTTGATCAATTATTATCCGACTTATCCGTGGCTCGGTTTTTGGAAGCCAATTATCAAAATAATCGTCAGGTATCTGTTTTTGATACAATGAAGGGTTTTTCAACGATTACGGCGTTGAATAATTATGCCAACAGTTTGACCGGACAGGATTTTATCCCAAATATTATTCGTCAAGATTTTAATTATCGTCATCACTTAAATAAGGTTTTATTGGATACTTTGGCTCGTCAAGACGGGGAAAAACGTTATTGGGGCGGGTATGATTATTGGAACAGCAAAACCAAGACTCGTTTAGGATTAAGTGGATATCATGAAAATGTTCATTCCATGTATTTGATGGCGGATAAAGATTTGGGACAATTGCGATCCGGTATCGGATTGAGTTTGACTCGTTCAAATTCGGATTATCGTGCGGATTCGGATTCACATTATAATATGGTCATGTTATATACGCCGTTGTCTTGGCGAAAAAATAATTGGGTATTAAGTCATTTGGCTCAATTGGGATACCGGTATGGTTCGTATAATCGTTATTCTAACGGTCATATTTTCAAAGCCGATGTTGATGCATATCTTTATGGGGCATCTAATCGGGTGAAGTATGTGATGGATTTTGATGCGGTCACGGTTTATCCGATGTTGGAATTGAATTGGTTGTCGACTTTACAAGATGAAATTCGAGAAGAAAAACAGACAAATTCTTTGAATATTTCTGGTAAAAACTATAATTCCGTTCAGGGTGGAGTCGGATTATATATTCAAAAGCAAATTGGGGATTTGTTTACTCAATTCGGTGGCAGTTGGTATTATGAAATGGCTAATCCGTATCGTCGGGTGAAGGCTTCGCTTCATGGATGGAGTGATTCCGTGGATATTGCCGGATATCCGGTGGACCGAAACAGCGGATTATTGGAACTTTATTCGGATTATAAATATCGTCATTTGTCAATTTACGGTCGGGCTTCGTATTTAATCGAACAAGAAAACCGATTTGACTTTAATGTCGGTATTCAGTTTGAATTTTAATTATCAGGTTATGTAGAGGGTCTTGACATTTTAATAAAAAAATGGTAGAACCCTTTTGTAAAAGGAGTGAAAATGGCATCGTCTTTGGTTCCTGTCGTATCGTCTAATTCATTGGCAATATATTTACGTGATATTGCTAAATTCCCGATGCTGTCAGTTGAAGAAGAATACGAATTGGCTCGGCGTTATCATGAAAACGGGGATATTGTAGCGGCTCAAAAATTAACAACTTCTCATTTGCGGTTGGCGGCGAAGGTTGCTTTGTCTTATCGTCATTACGGTTTGCCGATTGTGGATTTAATCAGTGAGGCGAATATCGGATTGATGCAGGCGATTAAAAAGTTTGATCCGGCTAAAGGGTTTCGCTTGTCAACTTATGCAATTTGGTGGATTAAGGCGGCTATTTCCGATTTTATTTTAAGGTCTTGGTCTTTGGTTAAGATTGGGACGGTATCAGCTCAAAAACGTTTGTTTTATAATTTAAGCAAGATAAAAGCACGTTTGGGATTGTATCAAACGACCGCCCTGGATTGCGAACATGTCGAACAGATTGCTCATCAGTTAAATGTTCAACCAAAGGAAGTTTTGGAAATGGATCAACGGTTGAATGGGGATACTTCTTTAAACGAAATCGTTTATGAAGATTCTTCTATTGAAAAACAGGCGTTATTGGTGGATCAACGTCCGTCGGCGGAAGAAGTTTATGTTGAAAAACAGATTAAACAAATTCGAAATAACCAATTAAAAATAGCTTTGGATACTTTGACGGAACGGGAACGGGAAATTATTACTCAGCGGTATTTATCTGAAAATGTTCCGACTTTGGAAGATTTAGCCCTTCGTTTCGGTGTCAGTCGGGAACGGATTCGTCAGATTGAAAATAAAGCCTTGGAAAAAATTAAAAAATTGATGTTGAATGGATAATATATTGATTTTATCTTGTTGCGCACCGTGTAGCGCAACTTTAATCCGTGATTTATTACAACAAAAGGTTAATTTTACAATTTTATTTTATAATCCGAATATTAAGCCGTTTGAGGAATATCAAAAACGGATGAATGAGAACAGGGATTTATGTCGGCGATTTAATGTGCCGTTTGTTGAGGCAGAATATGATACACAACGTTGGGATATGTTAACCAAAGGGCTTGAAAATGAACCGGAACGGGGGAAAAGATGTTCGGTTTGTTTTTCAATGCGTCTTCGAAAAGGGTTTGAATATGCTCGTGAAAACGGTTTTGATGCCGTGGCTAGTGTATTTGGTTTTTCCCGTTATAAAGATAATCAACAGGTTTTATCTTGTGCAAATAAAATTGCCACAGAATTCAATATACCGTATATCGATTTAGACGGACGGATTGATGACGTATATGTCAAAGAACTGCAACTGTATCGGCAAAGATACTGTGGATGTAAACCCCGTTAAGCCGCCCGTTCATTATTTTTGTTTAATCCGGTTTGTTGCGGTTGTTGTTCTTTTTTATCCAAACGTGTTGGCGCTTCAACTTTCCCGTATGTTTGACGATATTTATTTACCCAGTCCTTAACGGCGTCAACTTTTTGACGAGTTTTACCGATGACTTGTCCTGTTGGGTCCATAATCATTGCTCCACCTTTGATTAAACCGCCAGCAATTGAAATTGCCTTTTTAACTGAGTGGTTAGCATGTAAATCCTTGCGGAAAGCTTCGTCAAGTGAAAGTTTTTCTACTCGAGCCGCCACATCTTTATTCGTTTGGGCGATGCTTTCAACATTTGTGTTGGTTTGGGCCATTGACATATATGTTTCTGGATTATTAATCATATCCAATGCACCGTTTAGTAACCATTCTTGTTCTGTTGGTGTTGGACGCCGACGATATAATGCGTAAAAGTTTTCATTTGTTTCCATACGAATAGCGGTTTTAAAACGAACCTTTTTATCCGGATATTTTTCGATGAATTTTTGATCAAATAAGCGTTTTGTTAACTTTGAACGAGATGCTTTTTGTTTGGCTTCACTGCTTGTGAAATCCAATCCCTTGGCTAAGTCCGGATTTTCCTTTTTGAATGCTTCAAACCGTTCCGGATTTTCGGAAATTAAATTGGCTTCCCGAACGGCATCTGTTAAGATGCCATATTGAGCTGATTTTGCTTGATTTTCAGTTAATTTTAATGCTGTATTATCTTCACTTTGTGTTTTTTTCAACAGTTTTTCCATATATTCCTGATGATCTTTGGCGTAGTTTTGATAATATTCAATTCCGTTAAGGGTAAATGTTAACGGGTAAAGTAAAAGACCGATCATCAAGACTTCATAGGCGTTTTCAAAACTGCCCGAAGCCAAAGCCTGATCCAATAAATCCATAATAATACCTTTGCGTTTTGTTTTATTGATGTAATCATCTTGAATGGCTTTTTCTTCCAACGCCAAATTTTTTTCAGCTTGAGCTTTGGCTTTATTTTCTGCCTGAATTTTGACTTCATCCGGATTTTTACCGGATTGGATGATCAATTCGTCTAATCGACTGTCCAATTTTTCTGAAAAATTCTTTCCCGGTTGTCTTTCGATGTTTTTTTCAAATATTTCGGCTACACTGATTTTAACTTCGTTTTTTCTTGGATCTATTGTTTCAGTCATTTTGTCATCCTTTCTTTGATTATTCGAGCTTCTTCAACCATTGTTAAAATTTGATGAACCGGATAGGCATACGCATCCAATACGGATAGAAGTTCTTCAATATATTCCTCTTTTACCGGTTGAATTTTTTGGATTTGATTATAATTACCAAAGAAATTCCCCAAAAAAGTTTTATCTGCCCGAAAAATACTTCCGGCCGTTTTTGTTTGATTTTCTTGTATAATATAATCATTAAAATCGACTTCCATCTTGCTCCCCTATGTCTGGCATTATATCACATTTTTTATTTTATTTCAAGTTTAAAGCAATAATACCCTTTAAGATATCAATTGCACGAGATAATTGATAGTCTTTTTGATGTTCAATTTTCTTTTGAGTCGTCTCTTTTTTCTTTTTATTTTTTTTAAGTTTTTGACCCGGAGCTTCCCCCAATGCACCCTTTAAGTTTTCTTCCTTAAACCCTTGGATAATCGGTTCTTCCGTAATTGTTGCCCGAGGGATTAAAACATCCGGCGTAATACCCCGGCCTTGAATGGAATTACCGGACGGTGTGTAATAACGGGCAGTTGTCATTTTAATCGCACCATATCCGGGGATTGGTTTTAATGTTTGGACAGAACCTTTCCCAAAACTGGGTGTGCCGACAATGACCCCCCTTTTATGGTCTTGAATCGCACCGGCAACAATTTCGGACGCAGATGCGGAACCTTCGTTAATTAAAACGACCAGCGGTAAGTTTTGTGTCATATCCGGTGTCGTGGCAGACAAAATGATTGTTTCTTCCGGTCGACGTGATCGGGTAGATACGATTTCGCCTTGTGATAAAAACAGATCCGAAATACCGACAGCTTCTTCCAATAATCCGCCTGGGTTGTTTCTTAAATCCAACACAATGCCTTTTATATGGTGTTCCAACATATCTTGAATGGCTTTTTGAGCAGATGGGGTGGTGGTTGTACTGAAAGTCGAAACTCTTAAAATGCCGATATCTTCCACAATATCCCAACGAATACTTTCAATTTGAATCATTTCACGGGTTAAGACTTTATCAAAAGGCTCTTTCCCTTCACGGGCGATTTTTAATTTAACCTTTGTTCCGGCTGGACCACGCATCCGATTGATGGCTTCGGATAAGGAAATTCCGATTAAAATTTCATCGTCAACATGGGTGATGATGTCTCCGGCTTTTAATCCGGCACGATCGGCCGGTGTGTCATCCATTGGAGCAATAATACGGACAAAACCGTTTTCTCCGGAAACTTCCATGCCTAAACCGCCGAATTCCCCTTTCGTTTGAGAGTCTATATCGTCAAAATCCCGTTCTGTCAGATAATTACTGTGCGGATCCAAAGAAGATAACATGCCGTTAATGGCTGCCTCGATTAATTTTTTATCATCAACGTTATCAACATATTCATTTCGGGTTGATTTAAAGGCATTACCGAAAAGCTCCAATAAAAGATAAGGATCTTTTTTGACTTTTTCAATATGTTGTTCATCGGTGGGGGCAGACGCATCGATGATAGGGCTTAAAAGTAAAAATAATAATAAAATTTTTTTCATCTTAATTCCTTTTGTTCATATCCAACTGTTGTGGTGTTTCGTTTGGCAACAGAATAGCATTTTTATCATCAATCGTAAAGATATTTAATTGTCGATTTGGTAAAAGAGATAAAATATTTTCTTTGGTTATTTCCGTTTGCGTGGATGATAAAAAATTTAAAATTGAAATATATTCTTCAAGTCCGAATTCTAACGGCATTTTAGAATTTTTAAATTGTCCGCTTAATAACGGAAAGATGATTTTTTTTGAAAGATACGGATATTTTTGAGAGAGATTCGGTGTAAAAACAGATGATAAAGTAAGAATGATGCCATTATATTCAGATTGATTTAATAAGCTTAAAATGGAGGCGATTTGTCCTTTATCCCCCAAAACAACAATGGCTTTCGGATGATAATACAGAGCATGTTTAATAAGACCTTGATTGCCTTTGGCCGATGTTGTGTATGCTTCGGTTTGAATGATTTTATTTTTTTTATCCGTATAACTTTCTTTAAATCTTTGGTAAAAATCCGGATTATCTTGGGGATAAAATACGATGATTTGACGATAAGCGGATTTGGTGTATTTTGCTAAAAATTGAATTTCTTCCGACGTTGTCGGATAAAAGTTGATATACGGTTGAACGGTGGTGTTTTTATCCAAATCAACGGGATGTGTATTTAATGTTAAAAGTTCATTTTTGGAAGTAATCGGTAATATATCTTTGGCCGTATTTCCGGTCGTGATAATTGCACTGATCGGATAACGATAGATTTGTAATTGAAGTAAAGAAACAGTTTTATTTTTATCCGGATTCGCAGAATGAACAATTAAATCAAATGATAAATTATTTCGAAAGGCAGAGATAATTTTTTGGCTATTTTCTGAAATATCTTTATCCGGATCGATGAAAATTAAAACGGTCGGTTTATCCGAAAAAACAGGGCGATCTATATAGCCCTTTATACCCATGGCAATAATTGTCAAGATTATCAATATGGGTAGTTTTTTCATCTTATCCCTTTTTAAATGAAAACCAATTACCCGGATCTATCGGATTTGTATCTTTTCGAAGTTCCAAATATAATTTGCCAGAATTCCCCGATGGCATTACCCCAATCGGTTCTCCGGTTAAAACGGATTGACCGGTGGTGACGGCGACTTCATCCAGTCCAGATAAAAGTGTGTGATATCCGTCGGAATGTTCAATAATAATTAAGTTGCCGAAACCTTTAAATGGTGCGGCAAAAAGAATTGTTCCGTCAAACGGTGCGATAACCTGCGCCCCCGGACGGGATAAGATTGTCATTCCTTTGGTCGGTATGCCACTGTCTTGCATTTGGTTATATTTTTTAAAGATTGTCCCCCGGACGGGCAGAGGCAAATTCCCTTTTGATCGAACAAATGCACCGGACTTAAAGGGAACTTCTTTTTTGACTGATGCAATTTGATTTTGACGGGCAACTTCTAAACGTTTGATTAAATCTTCAATATCTTTGGCTTTTTTTGCCAGCTCAAATCCTTTTTCTTTGGCCAGTTCGCTTCGAACTTCTAAATGGTTTTGAAGAAGCATTTTTTGTTTTAATAATCGGTCAATATTATCTCGTTGATTTTTTAATTCAGTCGATGTTTCCTTGATTTGATTTAGTTGAGAATTCATCGTCAGTGTCAACGAATTGATTGTATTTAAGTTATTTTTAAGTGATACGATACGGGCATTCAACGGAATTAAAATGTTTTTTAAAAGTAAGGAAGTGCGAATGTTGTCCACCGGATGGTTGGGTGTGAAAAACATACTTTCCGGTGGATGGAGAGCCATTTTTTGAAGTCCGGATAATAGGCTGATTGTCATGGTTCGGTTTTTGATAAATTGAGCCGTTGTTTCGTCTCGTTCTTTTGATAAAGACGCCAGTTTTTCTTCTAAGGAAGACAGATTATCTTCTAAATTTTGAACTTTTTTGGCTGTATCAATCATCTGTTTTTGAACAGATGAAATTTCTTTTTCAACGGTTTTGGCTTTTTGGGCAAAATCTTTACTTTGTTTTTGTTCTGTTTCGGCTTGAAGTCGAATACGTGTCAAATCAGCAATGGACGGATTCGAAGCCCAAACAGAACTTATTATAAAAAAACAAAATAAAAATTTAATCATTTTTCGATTAAGCTTTTCCCATTCATTTCCTCAGGTTGTTCGATGTTCATCAGCTCTAAAATCGTTGGTGCAATATCCGACAGGCGACCCGAATGAATTTTATATTCTTTTGGTGCATTGATTAATAAACAGGGAACGTCAAATGTTGTGTGAGCCGTATAAGGTGAACCCGTTGCCTCATCCTTCATCATTTCGGCATTGCCGTGATCAGCGCTCATCAAAATAATGCCGTTTTGCTTCATGACTGCGTCATACAAGCGACCGATACAGGTATCTACGGTTTCAACTGCTTTGATGGCTGCCGGTAAAATTCCGGTATGTCCAACCATATCACAATTGGCAAAATTGACAATAATGACATCAAAGCCACCATTTTCAACGGCATCTACCAGTTTGTCGGTGACTTCAATTGCCGACATTTCGGGTTGTAAGTCATATGTCGCCACTTTGGGAGATGGGATTAAAATACGTTCTTCACCGTCAAATTGTTTTTCTTCTCCACCGTTAAAGAAGAAAGTGACATGAGCATATTTTTCCGTTTCGGCAATGCGAAGTTGCTTTTTGTTATTTTGAGCCAGAACCTCTCCCAAGATATTGGAAAGTTCTTCGGGCGGGAAAAGAGTTTTTAACCATTTTGTGTGTTCGGCGGAATATTGTGTCATTCCCACACAGGCTGAAAAATGAACCACTTTTTCCCGAGGGGCTTTGTCAAAAGTCGCCTCTGCAAGCATTTGAGTTATTTCTCTGGCTCGATCGGATCGGTAATTAACCATTAAAAATGCGTCTCCGTCGTTCATGCCGACATAATCACCGATGACGCAGGGGACAATAAATTCATCCGTGATGTCTTGTTGATAACTGGATTCCATTGCCTCAGTCGCCGTGGCAAAGCGGGGGGCTTCGGCTTTGGTTAAGGCGTTATAAGCCAAAGAAACACGTTCCCAACGGTTGTCTCGATCCATTGCATAATAACGACCGGAAACAACGGCTATTTTGATATTCGGATAATCTTTTGTTTGATTGATAAATTCTTTGATATAGTTGATACCGGATTTCGGGGGAGTATCCCGCCCGTCCATATAAGCATCAATCCAAACATTGATACCGGCTTCGGCGATTATTTTTGCCAAGGCAATAAAGTGATTGATATGTGAATGAACGCCACCATCGGACATTAAACCCATTAAATGGCAATCTTTGCCGTTTTCCTTTAATGTTTGAATCATCTCCCCTAAAATGGGATTTGTTTTGAGTGTGTCATCGGAAATGGCCATGTCAATGCGAGGTAAATCTTGCATAACGACCCGTCCGGCACCGATATTGGTATGACCGACTTCCGAATTTCCCATTTGTCCGGCCGGTAGACCGACATCTAATCCAGAGGTTTTTAATAAGGTATGGGGATAGGTTGATATCAACTTGTTCCAATTGGGTGTATTCGCCAATTTAATGGCATTATTTTCCGTATTTTCACGGTATCCCCATCCGTCTAAAATACATAAAACAATCGGTTTTTGAATATTATTTGTCATTTTTTATCCTTTGATGTAAGAGAATGTTTATTAATAATTGTCCAGTTTTTCTTTGCTTTTTCAATCGCTTCGTTTAAGGCGTCCTGTTGTTTTTGAGGTGTATCCGGTGTGATGATACCGGTTGAAATAACGATTTTCCAAGCATCTTCCACTTTTATTTGCAGAGGAATGGTATCTTTCTTTTTAACAAAAACCAAATATCCGGATGTCGGGTTCGGTGTGGTTGGAACATAGACGCTGATGAATTCATCCGGTCCGATTTTCTTTTGAATTTTTGAATAAACTTTACCGGTTAAAAAGGCAATAGTCCAACAGTCTTGATGCGGAAAATGAACCAAAACAGCCTGACGGAAAGCTTTGCTTTGTTCCCCACCTAATACGGTTTCCAAAATTTTTTTCAGTGAACTGTATAAGCCTGAAATAATCGGCAATTTAGATATGATTTTGTTTAAACTTGATAAGAAAAAGTTCCCGATCCACCCGCTGGAAATCATGCCGATTAAGATCATCAATAAAAGCAAAATGACAACGCCGAGACCCGGAACGGAATAAGCCAAGTATGTTTCCGGATTATATTTGGGCGGAAGCATTGTTGTAAAAATATCATCAATCCAACTGATGAGTGATATGGCAAAATAAATGGTAATGGCTAATGGTGCAGAAACCAACAGACCGGTCATAAAGTAAGTTTTTAATGATTTTTCTTTCATTTTTTTTATTTCCTTTCCGTTAAGGTTATATATAACATATTTTTCTTTTGAGTCAAAGATTTTTTGTTGATTTTCCTTGTTTTTTATTGTATAATTAATCCATTATGGAATATGAATTTAAATTGGAAAATTCGATATTGAAAGATGAAAATGGTCAAAATATCTTGCTTTTCCATTCAACGGATACAAAGATTGACCGATTCTATCCACTTTCTCATTTCGGGACAGAAAAAGCATCTGCTAGAGTATCTGAAGATATTTTTCGTAATCGCTATCAGTATACGAATTATGAAGAATTGGCTCAAAGGATAGATGAAGAGGCTTGTTCTTCCGTTGTGCCAAAATATAATATAGATTATACAACATATTTAGTTAACTTATCGATAACAAAACCATTGATTATGGATGATATCGGAATGCATAGTGAACCCGTAAAATGGGAAAGTTGGATGAGGGGTAATTATTGGAATAAACCTTTTTTTAAAAAACGTTATTCGGATGAGGATATAGCACAACGGAATGCTCAGGCTTTATATCGGTTTATATTTAAAAATCCGGATACGATGAAAGAAGATGAATTGCGGTATGAATTGTCTTTGGAAAAATTATATGATCCGAATGAGGCGGGAAAAGATGATGCTCGTCATTTAAAAAAACGGGTCAAATTTCAACGTTTAATCCGTTATTTGGAAAAAGAAGGTTTTGATGGTGTTCAGTATAAAAATACTTGGGAAGATAAGGGCTCAATCAGTTATATTGTTTTTCGTCCGGAACAAGTCTTTTTCTTGGGCGAAAAAGATAGACATTATGTGAGTATAAATGATTTTTTTGAAGAAAAGTTAGATCAAAGACAAAAAGATTTTTTAGCTGAGGAAGTTCAAAAACCATACGTTGAGGATAAAGCCGAAAGTAAAATGCAACAGCTTTTTAATAAAGTTCAATGCAAAATGAAAAAAGAACTTGACAACAGATGATGAATCAGTTATAAGTAAAACAACTTATCGCGGGGTGGAGCAGTCTGGTAGCTCGTCAGGCCCATAACCTGAAGGTCACGTGGTTCAAATCCCGTCCCCGCAACCAAAAAGAAAAACGTCCCGTCTATCGGGGCGTTTTTTATTGATTAAGGGGTGAGTTGGATGAACTACTGGTTCGGCCGAAGTGAAACGTAGGCAATGTTGAGCAATGCGAAACAGCCCGAAGGGTGAGCGTAGCGAATAAATCCCACCCCCTTTGGCCAAAAAACACAAGTCGTCAGAAATGGCGACCAATTCCAACATCAATTCATTCTGCGTTGCCACTTGAATTCATTGTGTTTCATTGCTTTACGCATAAAAACTTGCCACTGGCAACTTTTTATTTGCGCAGTCTTTGTTTTCAATGCTTGACTTCTGGGATACCTAAAAATCATCCCAGAGAGAGACAGATGTATTCAGACTCAAATTTGATGTAAAAAGATGTTCTTATAACACGGTTATTGCTACTGCCATCTCGGGGTACCTACCTGCCATCTAGAGGACCTTTGGAGCCCGACCGGCATATCCCAGTCATAAAAATAAATGCAACATCGTTAATGGAGTGTTTTTTTGCAAGAGCCTTTACATGGTTGATTATCACTTGATTGTTCGGAATTCAAATCAGATTGATTTTCTTCTCCCTGACCGGAAGAACTGTTTTGTTCTGATGACGAATTCTCATCAGAATTTGAATCCCCACCTTGGGATTGATCCTTTTGCTGTTCGGATCTATCCGAGCCTTCTGATGGATTTTCGTTTTGCTTATCTTGATTTCTGTCTGATTATTGATCGGATTGTTCTTGTCCCTTCTTCTTCATAATCTCTTGATACCGTTCTTGCGGCTACACGTCCGGTCGGCTCCATTTCTTTGGCAAAATAAGTGCCCAAATAGTGCTTCATG
>JAZSNA010000017.1:0-16730 GCA_045536135.1 Alphaproteobacteria bacterium | reverse complement strand
ATCTAGAGCATCTGTATATTTTGCCCATCCATCTACTCCTGCGGTTGTCCAACATGAACCGCTCGCCTCATCATATGGATAATAGATATATCGTTCAACACAGATATCCGCCGAATCGTTGTTAATTACTTTATATGTGGGGCAACATAGGGTTGAGCCATCTTTTTCATACAGTGTTCCATAACAACATTGACCATTCCCATCTACACTGCCGGCAGTTTCGGTATTTTTTGTGGCATCTTGTGTATTAACAGCACCTGTAGATGGATCAATTTTTGAACAACAATAATTATCATTCACAATAGTTGAACCGTTTGGACAACATTCTGTTGCCCCATTCTCATTTTCATACAGTGTTCCATAACAACATTGACCATTACTGGTCACACCAGAGGCACTTTCTGTGTTTTTACTGGCGTCATCTTTATTAACTTTGCCTGTGGACGGATCAACTTTCGGACAACATTGTCCCACTTCTTTTCCTTTCATTGTGGTGGTTTTCATTTCATCCCCATCGTGACAGCATAAATACTCTTCTGTTGTATCTGCCTCTGTAGAATAAACCTTTTTGGGTAAATCCGAAGCACAACATTCATAAACAACCTCGCCTTCGTGTTTATACATATCATGGCTTTTGACAGGATAGCCGTAAATATAATAAGGGGTTTCGTAAAATGGAGGAATCTTCTTTTGGGTTTCTTTCAATTTACGATTTTCATTTTCTGTACTTTTTAATTCGCGATAAGGACCGGTAAAATTATCCTCCATAAAGACATAATATTGTTCGCCTTTTGCACAACAATACTCATTCCCATCATATCCTTCAACACGTTTACTAATTGAATTACTGTTTGGATCATATAAATTATAACTTGATGCGACTTCATCACTTGAACAACAATCATTCCCCTCAACCGGAATATAATAATCAACTTCCGATAAATTCGGATAAAGTTCTGTATCCGGTTCATAGTTCAACAGATATTCTTGTTCCTCGGCCGGTTTTAAATTAGCCCCCGAAAACAGACGCATTGTTCCCCAATGAAGTGTTGTGATTTTACGTTCCACTTCGCCGGAGGTGCAAGATTTACGAGACGGTGTCGGTGTGGGTGATGGCGTTGGTGGTGTCGTGGTTGGCAAAGGTGTTGTCGTTGGGGATACCGTTGAAGTGACGCAAGCACCGTTCACACAAGTTTCCCCTTTTTTACAACAGGTTCCGATTTCCGGATTATCAATACCAGCACAGAAAGTTTCCGCCGGATTGCGATCGGCACAACTTACTTTACCGGTTGTCGAATCGCAAGACCAATCCTTGCACCGACAATCCAAGACTTCTTCGGCATACGAAGACAGAGATATCATAAAACTTAACAATAGCCAAATCCGACGCATATAACTTCCTCCATGATGTTATTTTAATACAGCCTATTATAAATGGTTATATTTATTTCGCAAGTCTTTTTTGATATTGTAATAATAAATATATTGAATAATTTTTTAAAAGAATGTACAATGTTGTTGAATAAGGGGTTGGTTAAATGGCATCATATAATCAAATTTTTAAATCCTATTTTCAAAGAAAAATTATTCTTTTTCTATTTTTGGGATTGTCTTGTGCAATACCGATTGGCTTGCTCGGCGGGGCTTTATCAACTTGGGCTTTTGAGACGGGTATTGATTTAAAAACAATCGGTTGTTTTTCTTTAATTCTAATTCCTTTTTCTTTGAAGTTCTTATGGGCGCCGATAATAGATTTTGTTCGATTGCCGATATTGTATCGAATCGGGCAAAAAAAATCTTGGGGAATTGTTTTTTTATCCGCTTTGCTGTTTTGTTTGGGAAATGTTTCGGTGCTTGATATTCAAAATCAGTTAACCGAGTTGTTTTTTTGGTGTATTTTATCGTCTTTTTTTTCAGCCAGTTGGGATATTGTTGTTGATTCTCTTCGAATCGATATTTTAAGTGGAGATGATTTAAAGGAAGGAAGCAGTATATATCAACTGGGGTATCGATTGGGGACTTTTTTATCAGTGGCCGGAATGCTTTATTTGTCTGCACGAATTCCTTGGGATTTGTGTTATCAAATCGCTTTGATTTTTATTTTGTCGGGGCTTGTTGCTTTGATTTTTGTAAAAGAGCAGAATAGAGTTGTCAAAAAAAAAGATTTTTTAAAATCGGTGGTTTTACCTTTTAGTGATTTTGTGCAAAGACATCAAAAATGGGCTTTGATTATTATTTTTATTGTTTTGTATAAAATGTGTAATGCTTTTTTGGGAAAAATGGCATATCCGTTTTATTATGATAACGGATTTACAAAAGAAGAAGTGGCAACTATATCCGGATTAATCGGACCGTTTATTACGATGACTGGTGTGTTTTTGGGCGGTATCTTAATGGTTAAAAGCGGATATTATAAGTCAATGCTTTATCTTGGATATGTCGAGATATTGACTTCATTGGCGTATGCCGGAATGTCTTTAACAAATGCGAATATTGTATTGTTCTTTTTGGTTATTTTATTTGATAATATTGTCGGCGGAATGGGGGGAGCCGTCTTTGTCGGTTTTTTATCGTCTCTTTGTTCCAAAAAATATTCGGCATCACAATATGCTTTATTAACATCTTTTATGATGGTGTCCACTTCTGTTTTGGCCTCATATAGCGGAAAATTGGCCCAAGATTTGGGTTGGGGATGTTTTTTTGTTATGACCGGATTTTTAATGATTCCGGCCTTGTTTGTTTTACAACAATTTATCGGAAAAGATAATGTATAATCGATTCGCCATATTTTTAAATGATCAAAAACAGAAAGAAATTGCCGTTTGGTCTAATGTTATGTGTCATTTGGAATATATGCGTTTGAATGGATTGGGGTTAAAGAAAAACGGAGAGATTGATTTTAAAAAGATTATATCTTTGGGCTATTTTGATATTGATATGGCAAATCATAATTTCTTGGTTAAGACTGTTTATAATAAAAACGCTAAAAAAGAAAATGAAAATGAAAGGTTGACGCTTGAATTGATTCGAAAAAAATATCCGATGAATCGAAAGGAATTAGAGGGGTTAAAAGTTAATCAAAGATGATGGTATCGCTTGAATGAGCTATGCCAAATGTTTTTCGGGAATGTTCAATCAACAGATCCAAATCCAAATCCTTGGATGATAGGGCGTTGACTTTATTTAAAAGATTTTGATGTTGGATGGTTAAATTTCTTTTGATTTGTAAAAGCTCATTATTTTTTTGTAAAATATCTTGAAGTTGTAATAACCCTTTTCCGCCGATAATCAAATGAAATGCGAAAAAAACAGAAAAAAACACACAAATCGCCGGAAATAAAAAGCGAATGGGATTTTGTTTGATTGTTTGTATCATTTTACCAACATGGGGTTGTGTCTGCAATCAAACTTTCTTGCCCATTTTCTGAAATTTCAAAACAGCCGGTTGTTTTTTCAAGTAAACATTGGCTCCCGGTCCAATAAGTGTTGCCTTCATTGCTGGTACACCAAGCCGGTTTATTATCCGGATTGGGTTGGTCGTTGTCGGTGCCGGATTGTGCAACGCTGTGTTTTTGGGTAAAAGTCATCTCCCGAACATTTTCACAATTCGGAATGGAAGTAATGGTATAATCATTTATTCCGCGGGACAGGATATCCGAACAGATATCTGCATTTAAGTCATCACCGGATGCCGTAATTGTAATGCCGTCTGCTGTTTTGTTGTATTCAAATACTTTACCGGTGGTGTTTTTGAATTCCACCAAGGTAAAAGCACCGTTTGAAAAAGAATCATTCATCTGGTGTGCCGTATTCATACGCAAATTGACTTCATATACCCAATCGTTTGATTGTTTTTTTGTTAGCGCCAATTGATACCCGTTTAGGACAACGACGGATAAAATACCAATAACGGAAATAACCCCGATAATTTCAATGAGACTGCGTCCGGAAATGTTTTTATTTTTCATTCTTATCACCTTTTTTTTAAATCTAGAAAAAAAAATTAAGAAAGTCAATAAAAAATTATTGATTTATTTAAAAAAAGTTTTATAATCCGTCGATATAAAGGAGTTTAAAAGTGTTGAAAAATGTTTTTTTTATAACGATGTTTTTTGTTTTTATCGGGTTAAGTGGATATACTTACTTTTCCAGAAAGGCCAGATGGCAAAAGAATTTGTCTTCGGAAATACATGTGGTTGATAATGAAATTCCGATTTTAACAGCCATTCCGGATGAACAAAGTGAAGCTGTTATCCAAACACCCGTTCCGACGACAACGGCCAGTAATGTCACTTTCAATTATCAGGAAACAAAAATGGAAGTCGGTGCTGCCAGAACTTTTAGCTCTTCATCCCAAGATTCTGATATCTTTCAAGTTCAACCGATTACTCGGGCTCCGACAGCTTTAAGAGCTACTTTAAAACCGATGAAGTTAAATACACCTCGTTCAAGTCACACAAATAAGGTTTCTTTGTTTCCGATTTATTCAGATGTTTCCTCGGAACAGATTAAACAAAAAATTGCTTCCGGTGCTAATGTTAATGAAAAAGATATTAATCAAATGTCTCCTTTGATGATTTTGGTGCGTAAAAGTGATGATGTTTTTGCTGTTCAAACTTTATTGGAAGCCGGTGCCGATGTTCAAGCACTTGATTATAATAAATCGGATGCGTTAATGATGGCTACAGCTTATAATCATAACCCGTCAATTATTCAATTACTTGTTGATTCGGGGGCTGATATCAATCGTCAAAATAAAAACGGATGGACACCGTTGATGATGGCGGCCGGTTTTAACACTTCGGATAAGGTTGTTCAGACACTGATTAAAAATCGTCCAGATTTCGCATTGAAAAATAATCGTGGAATGCGGGCATTGGAAATTGCTTTTGCTTATAATAAGAATATTTCAATTGCATCGATTATTCAAACTTCAATGCCGGTCGAACAATTGCGTGGATTTAATCCGCTTTTCGTCATTGCCAAATATAATTCTTATAAAAATATGTTGGACAGTTATATAAAGGGAATGAAGGAATTAAATAAAAACTTTGATATTAATCAAAGGGATGCCGAGGGGAATACGGCCTTGATGATGGCAGCTCAGTCCAATCGTCCGGAAATCGTTCAGGTTTTGTTGGAAGCTTCGGCGGATAAAACAATTCGTAATAAAAATGGACAGACGGCTTATGAACTTGCTCAAACAAACCCATATTTAACGGGTAGCCAGATTCTTTTATTATTAAAATAATATAATTTATAAAAAAATATTTTTCGCCTCTTGACATATCAAAAAGAGTATCTATATATGTATCAAATAACTTTTTAAATGGAGGGAAAAATGAGTAAAGTTATCGGTATAGATTTGGGTACAACTAATTCTTGCGTCTGCATGATGGATGGTAAAGATGCAAAAGTTATCGAAAATCGTGAAGGCGCTCGGACAACACCGTCTGTTGTTGCCTTTACTTCAAAAGGGGAAAAATTGGTCGGGTCTCCGGCTCGCCGTCAGGCAATTACAAATCCGGAAGGAACTTTGTTTGCTATTAAACGGTTAATCGGACGTAGATACAGTGATTCCGTTGTTGAAAAAGATAAACATTTAGTGCCGTATAAAATTATTGAAGGTGATAACAAAGATGCTTGGGTTGAAGTTGAAGGTAAAAAATATGCTCCATCCCAAATTTCAGCGTTTGTTTTACAAAAATTAAAAGAAGATGCTGAAAGTTATTTGGGCGAAAAAGTGACAGATGCCGTTATTACTGTTCCGGCCTATTTTGATGACAGTCAACGTCAAGCAACAAAAGATGCTGGTAAAATTGCCGGATTAAATGTTTTACGGATTATCAATGAACCGACCGCAGCCGCATTGGCTTATGGTATGGATAAAAAGGAAAGCGGAACGATTGTTGTCTATGACCTTGGTGGCGGAACGTTCGATGTGTCTATTTTGGAAATCGGAGACGGTGTTTTTGAAGTTAAATCAACCAATGGGGATACTTTCTTGGGTGGGGAAGATTTTGATATTCGGATTATTGACTATTTGGCTGATGAATTCCAAAAAACAGACGGAATTGATTTAAGAAAAGATAAAATGGCCTTACAACGTTTAAAAGATGCGGCTGAAAAGGCTAAAATCGAATTGTCTTCGGCAACTCAAACAGAAATTAACTTACCGTTTATTACAGCGGATGCTTCGGGTCCGAAACATTTGAATTTGACTTTAACACGGGCTAAATTGGAAAGTTTGGTTGAAGACCTGTTAAAAAGAACGATTGAACCGTGTAAAAAAGCATTAAAAGATGCCGGAATTCAAAAAGAAGATATTTCAGAAGTTATCTTGGTCGGTGGTATGACACGTATGCCGGCTGTCCAAGAATTGGTTAAAGATTTCTTTGGACGTGAACCGCATAAAGGCGTTAATCCAGATGAAGTTGTGGCCATGGGTGCCTCTATTCAAGGTGGCGTTTTAAAAGGTGAAGTCAAGGATGTTTTGCTTTTGGATGTGACACCGCTTTCTTTGGGTATTGAAACTTTGGGTGGGGTATTTACCCGTTTGATTGATCGGAACACAACAATCCCGACCAAGAAATCACAAGTTTTCTCTACTGCAGAAGATGGTCAAACTGCCGTGACGATTCGTGTATTCCAGGGTGAAAGAGAAATGTGTGCGGATAATAAATTATTGGGACAATTTGATCTATTGGGAATCCCACCGGCTCCACGGGGTATGCCTCAAATTGAAGTGACATTTGATATTGATGCGAACGGTATCGTTAATGTATCTGCAAAAGATAAGGCGACAGGTAAAGAACAGGCGATTAAAATTCAAGCTTCTGGCGGTTTAAAAGACGATGAAGTTGAAAGAATGGTTCGTGAAGCCGAAGAAAATGCTGAATCTGATAAGAAAAAACGTGCATTGATTGATGCCAAAAATAAAGCAGAATCAATGATACATCAAACCGAAAAGAACTTAAAAGACTTCGGGGATAAGATTTCAGAAGCTGATAAAACAGCGGTTGAAAGTGCAATTTCCGCATTGAAATCCGTGACAGAGGGAGATGATGCGGATGCAATTGAAGCTAAATGTAATGATTTGATGAATGCTTCAATGAAGTTGGGCGAAGCTATGTATAAAGAACAACAAGCCCAAGGTCAAACAGATGCTTCTCAATCGGAAACACAAGCCTCTTCTGATGCTTCAAAAGAAGACACAATTGATGCAGACTTTGAAGAAGTTAAAAAATAAAAAATAAGATTTTTTAAACCGCCTGTTTATTTAACAGGCGGTTTTTTTATTGACTTTAACTTAAAAAGAATTAATTATAAGAAAAGAGGATATAAAAATGAAAAAAACAGAAAAAATATCAGTTAAAATTCAAAAAATGTTGTTATCTTTTCAACGGGATGAATTGACCAGTTCTTTAATATATAAAAAAATTTCAAAAAAACTTAAAGATAAAAAGAATGCGTTAATTTTATCAAAGTTTTCTGTCGAAGAAGCTGAACATGCCAAAGTGTGGCAACAATATACCGGAAAAAAAGTTTGTCCCAATATGTTTAAGGTGTTTTTTTATTGTTTAATGAATCGTATTTTCGGATATACTTTTGTTATTAAATTATTGGAAGGTGACGAATATAAGGGAATTGATTCATTGTCTCCTTTGAAGAAAAAGTTTCCGGAAGTCGAACGGATTGTTGCTCAAGAAAAAGCTCATGAAGAAAAGTTAATTTCAATATTGGATGAAGATCGTCTGAATTATATCGGTGCAATGGTTTTGGGGTTAAATGATGCCTTGGTGGAATTAACGGGGACAATTGCCGGATTAACATTTGTTTTGATGAATACCACTTTGATTGCGATGGCGGGAATTATTACGGGTATTGCAGCGACTTTATCTATGGCGGCGTCTAATTATTTAGCCGAAAGAGCGAATGGGAATCGACAAGCCTTTAAAGCTTGTTTATATACCGGAATTGCGTATTTGATTACGGTTATTTGTTTAACGGCTCCGTATCTGTTGTTCCCGAATCAGATGTTTTTATGGGCTTTATTAAGTATGATCGTCATTGTCATTTTATTGATTTTTATTTTCAATTTTTATATTTCCGTGGTTCGGAGTGAAAAATTATTACCCAAGTTTTTGGAAATGTCAGGCATCAGTTTAAGTGTTGCCTTGATATCCTTTTTAATCGGATTACTGGCCAAATTTGCCTTTGGTATAGATGTTTAAGCAACTTTTATTCGGCATACCGTCAGCGGTTCAATCTTGCTTAAAATATCTTTATTGGCTTTAATGTGAACACATTGTCCCAAAAAACCGCAAGACATTGTGGTGATGGGCATATTATTTTTGGTATCAAAAAAATCTTTGATTTCAAGGCGAATAGGCGAAAATTCTTTGGGAGATAAAATCTCTATGGTGTCGCCTAAGGATAATTTGTTTTTGATTTCCAAGATAAAACCGTCATCTTTTATTTCTCGAATAATTCCGGCATATCGCCAATCGCCCGTTGAACCGGAAAAATCATAATTTATGCTTTCCGGACCGGCGTTGCCGTCAAAAAAACCGACCGTATATCCCCGATTTTGAAGAGTAGAAAGTTCCGGAATATATTTATCCGCCGTCCATGTGGCCGGATTATTAAAATAATCATCTATGGCCTTGCGATATGTTCGGGCAATAACGGATACATAATATTCGCTTTTATTTCGTCCCTCTATTTTGAAACTGTCCAATCCGATTTTTAATAACTCAGGCAATCTGGGCAGAAGGCATAAATCCCGAGAATTCATCAAGTATGAACCTCGTTCATCTTCTTGCCATTCCATCAGTTGATTGGGACGTTTTTCTTCCTCGATATATACCTTATAATTCCAACGACAAGAATGTGCGCAATTTCCTTTATTTGCACTTCGTCCCGTCATAAAATTAGACATCAGACATCTTCCGGAATAGCTGATACACATTGCCCCGTGAATGAATGCTTCCAGTTTAATGTCCGGACATTTATTCCGAATTTCAGCCATTTCGGAAGCGGGGACTTCCCGTCCTAAAACACATAAGGAAGCACCTTGCTTTTTCCAAAAATCGACGGTTAAATAAGAACAGACATTGGCTTGGGTTGAAATATGTAAAGGAATATTCGGACATTGATTTTTAAGGTAATCAAATACACCTGGATCGGCAACAATAACACCGTCCGGTTTCAAAATTTTCAGCATATTGACCGCTTCTTTCAAACGATCTATATCCTTGTTATGTGTGAACAAATTCAAGGTTAAATAGACCTTCTTCCCAATTTGGTGTGCATAGTCAATTCCCATGGCTAATGTTTCGGTATTAAACTCACTTTTGGCCCGCAATGATACGGACGGAAGACCGGCATAGACGGCATCCGCCCCATAAAGAAAAGCTGATTTTAATCGTTCAAGCGAACCGGCCGGTAATAATAATTCTGGTTTTTTCATACGACATTTATATCACTTTTTTACTTGTTTTTCAAATAAAATCGTTATATAATTCGGTGTATGAAAACTTATTATATTGTCAGTGGCGGATTTGATCCCATTCACGAAGGTCATGTTGAGATGATAAAAGCATCGGCTTCAGCTTCGGATGGTGTGATTGTTTTGGTTAATTCGGATGATTGGTTAATACGAAAAAAGGGAAAAGCCTTTCAATCATTTAAAACACGTTCTACAATTTGTGAAAATTTAAAAGGTGTGATAGAGGTCATGTCTTTTGATGATACGGATAATTCAGCTTCGGATGGTATTCGAAAAGTGCGTCAAAAGTATCCGGATGCTCATTTGGTTTTTGCCAACGGTGGTGATCGAAAATCCGATAATATTCGTGAAAATGCCGTTTGTTTGGAATGTCACGTGGATTTAGCTTTTGGTGTCGGTGGTGATTATAAAGCGAACTCGTCTTCGTGGATTTTGGAAAAGTGGGAGAATAACTTGACAAAAAACGAAAAGTGTGATAAAATCGCTCCACAACAAAAGGAGAGATAAAATGAAAACAATTCGTGAAAAAAGTGCTGAATATGAAAAAGCCGGTTTGATAAAGGTGGAAACCGAAAGTCAAAGAAATATGATTGAATTTGCCATTATTTTGAGTGAGATTATCGTTTTGCCGGTGACGGGGGTTAAAAAGATTGTTCAAAAAATAAGGGCTCGAGAAACACAACAAAACGAGCGTTAATATTTTAAAAGTCCCGATGATCGGGACTTTTTTTATATTTGTTTAAATAAATATAATATAAGCAGGTGAAGTGGAAAATATAAGTAAAATATCCACCACCGTTTTAAAAATCTTTTCCCGTTATAATTTAAATCGGTATTTATTAAAAAAAGTGTTGTTAAAAGCGAAAATATACCGGCATATTGATTGATTGGATTAAAATTTAAAAAGAAAGAAGAAATCAGTAAAAAAAAGCCTTTTTGAAAATTCCTTTTTTTCAGATAGTTCCATAATAGTAAGATATATAAAAAACCCCAAATGCCATAGCTGAATAAAAAAGATAAAAATGAAAAGACAATGAAAGATGTTATATATAAAATCCATTTTTCAATGCCTGTTTCATGAATAAAAACTTTGGAATATAATTGGAAAAATAAAACGATAATTAAAAAGAATAGCAGAATATTAAAAGGTAAAAATGATTGAAAAGGCATTAATAAAATCATTGTCAAAAAACCGAAAAAAGAAAGTCTTTTGATATATTTCACATAACATTGTTTTTGTATCAAATGATGAACAAGTAAAAAAGAAAAGATTGGAAAGGCTGTTCGACCGATAGTTCCTCTTATCCAAAAATCTTTTCCGAAAATAAATGCCCAATGATCCAATGTCATTGTCAATAATGCCAAAATTTTTAAGATATCCGAATTAACTTTTTTCATCTGATGAATTGTATAAAAGTTATGTTATAAAGTAAATAAAAAAAGGCGGATAAACCGCCTTTTTTTATAGGTTATATATTTTCTTACCCATTCCGTATACACTTTGCCAATCTTTTTCAAATTGTTCTACCGACATGTCGGTCAGCGGATGTTCCGCAATTTTCCACATCATGTCCGGTGTGACGGTCACGGATTGACATCCGGATAAGGATACTTCATGAACCTGTTGAACATTCTTGAAAGAAGCGGCTAAAACCTTGGTAGGTAAATTGTGTAGGTTGAATAAATCAACAATCATGGAAACAACGCTGACACCCATACCGCTGATGTTATCAATTCGATTAACATACGGTGCTGTAAAATCCGCCCCACAATTGGCGGCTAATAAAGCTTGTCCCGGTGTATATATTGCAGTTGCCGTAATTTTAAAACCCTCTTTTTTTAATTGCTTCATTGCCTTAAAACCAGCTGTTGTGACGGGAATTTTAATATATAAATTTCCGCCGATTTTGTCTTGCAATGTATGAGCATCTTTGATAATTTCATCCAAAGTATTTCCTAATGCCTGAACATGTAACATTTTATCACCGATTAAGGCTCGAATTTCCTTTAAGATATTAAAAAAATCCCTTTTTTCCTGACTGATAATTGTCGGATTTGTTGTCACCCCTGAAATGGGGAATGTATCTATACACTTTTTAATTTCATTTAAATTTGCCGTATCTAAAAGATATAACATTTTCTATTCCTTTCATAAAACACCGCCGTATTATACTCAAAACTTTTCACTTGGCAAGGGGGGGATTGAAATTTTTTTTATTTTGTGGTATAAGTGACAGACAGTAAAGGAAAGTTTTATGATAAAAAGCGAATTACCATCCAATGTGGAACTGTCAATGGCGTTATCGGATAATCCATTAGGGCAAGGGAGCGAGGCTGTTGTTTATAAGATTCATACTTCTCCCCAATTCACTATGCGTATTAGTCGTCATTTATTGCAAGAATTAAAATCACAAAACTTAATGCCGGAAATCCAACGTACTTTTTTGGATGATCAAAAAAATATCAAAGAACTTTTATCCTCAATCAAAAATATCCAGCCACATAAGGTAGCCTTTCATAAAGAGTTTAAACGAATCGGGAATCGGGAACTCAGTTATCAATAATTATATCGATTTGATTTTATTCACCAATTTTTGCCATAATGATAGAGGTGACTTTTGACGAGAGACGATAACAATCCCTTTTCTTTGTAATTGTCCGGATAATAGGCTTTCCGTTAAAGGATTGTGGTCAAAAGATAAAAGCAACCATTCATTTCTTTGACTTAATTTTTGTTGAATAAACGGTTTTATAGCGGTATGCGGATTTATGTTTTTTAAGTTAATCTGTTTAATCGGTTTATCCGATAATGCCACAGCCAATCTTTCCATTCCCTTTTCCGAAACATCGGAACCGGATAAATCAATAAACAGACAATTTGAATTTTTTTTAAAAGCGTTGGCTAAATTTGTTAATTGTTCTTCATCTAATTTTATATTATTTAACGATAAAGAGATTAAGTTGTCGTCATTTAAAGCAATTCGATTGGTTATATATTTGATTTCCAAATCAGATGTTGTATTTTTTACTTGTCCGTCGTTATTAATATTATATTTGTATTGGGTTTGACAAAAAGTTTTATAATCTTGTTGTTGCCGAAAATCTTCTTTTTCTGTATCCGTAAAATTAAATAAAAATTTGTTATCGATATTCATTATATACCCCTTTTAACTGTGTAAATTCTATCATAAATGGATTAAAAAGTCAATAAATCATTATTATTTGAAAATTCCCCCCAAAAAAACCTTGGTTTTTTTTGAAATTCAAAAAGGCGAAAAATGAAAAAATAAGTTTTTTGAAAAAAAAGAAAAAAAATATTTAAATTGTAAAAAAAAATGCTTGCAAAAAACCAAGGTTTTTTTGATGATATTTTTTAATTAATCGAAGTGTTGTTTTTTATCAATAAAATCCTTTTAAAATAATCTGTTATATACTTTTATTTAAACAGGTAAAAAAGTTCTTGCTTTTTATTTCAGAATCGTATATCTTACCTAATGTCATTTCAGGATGGGTGGCAGAGTGGTCGATTGCGGCGGTCTTGAAAACCGTTGAGGGGCAACCCTCCGGGAGTTCGAATCTCTCCCCATCCGCCAAATAAAAACGCCGATTTTATCGGCGTTTTCTTTATTACTTCGTACCCTTTAATTTGTGCCACAATTCCGTTGCAACCGGTATAATATCTTCAGGCTTTTCAACAAATTCGACAAAATCCAGTTTATCTTCATTCAAAGCACCAGCCTTTTTCATTGTAGCCAATAAATCCTTTAACCCATCCCAAAAACCAAGTGTATTTAAAAAAACAACCGGTTTTTTAAATGTTTTCTTTTTAAACGGATTCCAAGTCAAACCCTTAACCTGCAAACTGACGGCATAATCGGAAAACTCATCCACAGTTCCCCAACCGCCGGGCAAAATCACCATAACATCTCCCTCTCGAAACATCATTTGTTTCCGTTTAGCAAGGTTCGGTACAATCTTCTTTTCGTCCTTTTTAAATAATTTCGGGTTTTCGCATTGTAATTTCAAAAGCTTTCGAGTCGTAATCCCACGTATTTTAGCCCCCCGACTCAAAGCCCCTCTGAAAACCTCGCCCATTAGACCATTATCACCAATTCCAAAAATTAATCTCATATTGTTTTCGCCGATAATCTGACCGAAACGATAAGAATCTTTGCAATACTTTTTATTCATTTGCTTGGAAGCACTTCCAAAAACAGTTATATTTTTTATCATTTTCCACCCTCCTTTTAATCTTTTGTTAATAATACATCATTTATAATACAAAAACAAGGGAGTTTTTAAATGAATACTGAATATATTATAAATTATTCTCAAATTGCATCCGAATACGGACAAGTCATCGGACGAAGTCAAGAAGTTGAAACATTGGCTCGTATCCTTTTAAGACAGGACAAATTCAACCCATTAGTTTTTGGTGGACATGGTGTTGGAAAAACAGCAACAATAATGGGATTGGTTCAATATATCAATTCACCCGAAGCTCCCGAAGAACTCAAAGGAAAAGAAATTATCGGTCTTGATTTGGCTAAAATTATTTTAAGCACTTCAAATAACGCCGAATATACGAATGTTATCAAAGGGATATTTGGAGAAATTAAAAAATCTGCAAAACAACAAATTTTATATTTGGATGATGTCAGTTTTTTATGTCGTGTTAAAGCTTTTCCGGAAAATATTGATGCCGGAAAGCTATTACGTTTAAATCTATTATCCGGATCAATTCAATGTATTTTAGAATGCGATTTAATCACCTATCGCGAATATATGCAGGAAAATAAATCCATTTTAAACCTTTTCCAAACTGTATTTTTGGAAGAACCGTCTGAATTAGATACCGTTGAAATTATCGATAATTTAAAATCAAAACTTGAAGAACATTATCACTTAACAATTTCATCAGACCTGGTCAAATCAGCAACCGCCTTATCTGGCCGTTATGTCAAACAAAGATCTTTTCCGGAAAAAGCCTATGATTTATTGGACGAAGCTTCTGCTTTGGCCATATCCAAGGGACAAAAGGAATTAACTTTTCACGATTTGTCTCGCATTGTATCAATCTGGACGGGTATTCCAGTTGACAAGGTCGATACCGAAGACAAAAAACGCCTTTCTTCTGCAGAAGAAATCATGAAAAAACGAGTTGTCGGACAAGATGATGCCGTTGTTGTCGTTGCAAACGCCCTTCGCCGCAGTAAATCCGGCCTTCAAGACCCAAACCGTCCAATCGGTTCATTCTTATTCATCGGTAAAACCGGAACCGGTAAAACAGAGTTGGCTAAATCTTTAGCGGACTTTATGTTTAATGATGAAACAAACCTTTTGCGATTGGATATGTCTGAATACATGGAAAAATCATCCGTCACCCGTTTAATTGGTCCGCCTCCCGGAACACCGGGTTTTGAATTGGGCGGTCTTTTAACGGAAAGTGTTCGCCTAAAACCATTCCAAGTTGTTTTATTTGATGAAATTGAAAAAGCTCATTTGGATATTTTAACCTTATTATTACAAGTACTTGATGAAGGACGATTAACCGATTCCAAAGGTATAACAGTTGATTTTAGAAACACTATTGTTATCATGACCTCCAACGTCGGTGCAGACTTACCCAGCTATCAAAGGGTAGAGGCTTTAACTAATTATTTCCGACCGGAATTTTTAAACCGTATTGATGACATCGTATCTTTCCATCAATTAGACGAAGAAGACCTTCGAAAAATCGTTGATATTCATTTGGGAAAACTGTTAAAAAGAGCCAAAGCCGTCGGATATAATATCACGGTTAACGAAGATGCTAAATTATGGCTTGTCGATGAGGTTTTCACATCTAAATTCGGTGTACGGGCTTTAAAAAGGCTCATACAACATGAAGTTGAAAATCCCCTTTCATTCTTGATTATGCAGGATAAAATTTTACCCGAACAAGATATTTTTATCGGCGTAGCCGAGAATAAAAAGAAATTACAAATTTTTGCGAAAAAGCTTAACAAAACAGATTCAGAATCTGAATCAAACATTTCCGCAACTCCGACCGAGGAATAACCATATCAACCTGTCCGTGAGTTAACAAATATTCCGCCGTTTGGAAATCATCCGGTAATTTTTGTCGAACAGTTTGTTCAATCACACGCCGTCCAGCAAAAGCGACAGTTGCACCGGGTTCCGAAATCATAACATCCCCCAACATTGCAAAAGAGGCGGTCACCCCTCCGGCAGTTGGATTTGTCAAAACACAAATATATGGGATTTTTTTATCAGCTAACATTTTCAAGGCCAGTGTTGTTCGTGGCATTTGCATCAAAGACAAAATCCCCTCTTGCATCCGAGCTCCACCAGATGCTGTAAATAAAATCAAAGGCGCCTGTTGTAAAATAGATAAATTAACAGCAGACAAAATAGCCTCCCCCACAGCCATTCCCATTGAGCCACCCATAAATTCAAAATTCATCACCCCGACAACACAATCCCGGCCATCAATTTTTCCGAAAGCAATAATAATTGCATCACTTTGATCTGTTTTTTTTCGAGCTTCTTTTAAACGTTCCGTATATTTTTTTATATCGGTAAAATGAAGGGGGTCTTCTTTAACTTTTGGTAATTGTAAAACCGAATAAGTCGCATCATCAAAAATCATATCCAAACGTTGTATTGGAACAAGAGGGAAATGATGTCCGCATTCAGAACAAACGAAATTAACTTCTTGTAGTTCCTTATGAAATATCATTCGCTTGCATTTTGGACAAGCAATCCATAAATTATCCGGAACATCTTTGGGTGTATTCGTTTTAATTTTCGGACGAATACGATTTCGTATCCAATTCATATTTATTTCTGATTAAGGACTTTTCTTAAAACTTTACCGGCTTTAAAGAACGGAACACGTCTGACCGGCACATTAACCAAAGCACCTGTTTTGGGATTTCGACCAATTCTTGAACGACGTTCCCGAGTTTCAAAAACACCAAATCCACGCAATTCAACCCGTCCGCCTTTACGAAGTGTCTTTGTTATCTCTGTAAAAATAATATCAAATAACTCTGTCACATCTGAATTTCTTAAATGTGGATTAGCAGTTCTGATACGTTTGACTAGTTCTGATTTTTTCATTTAAATTCTCCTAAAAGTTAAGTTTAAAATGACTTATTTTATACGAATTGTCAAGTTTTTTATTTTAAATTGTTTTAAATCACCGCAAAAATAC
>JAZSNA010000023.1:0-25767 GCA_045536135.1 Alphaproteobacteria bacterium | reverse complement strand
CCCACATATAAAGTAATTAACAACGATTCGGCGGATATCTGTGTTGAACGATATATCTATTATCCATATGATGAGGCGAGCGGTTCATGTTGGACAACCGCAGGAGTAGATGGATGGGCAAAATATACAGATGCTCTAGATAAGGAATGCACCTATAGCGGAATAACCAGAGCATGCGAACTTAAAGAACCGACTCTTTACCCAAATGGAAGTACGTGTAACGGAACCTATGTGGAAATGAGTGGGGAAAAATGTTTTACGGTAGAAGGAGTTTTCACTAATTGTTCTGATGTTTCATCGGTAGCTTGTGTTCCACCGGGGGCTGATTCATATATTTATGAATATAAACACCATTCATATAATGAATATGAAGAAGATACCGAAAATACCGAAGATCGACTTCTTGTCTGTGGTACCGATTGTGACCAAAATATGAAGAGAATTAGCATAAATGAAAAAAGCTATTACAATACTGCGGATAATGGGGAAACAACTCAATGGAAATTAGATTCTTCAACAACTGAATATACCTGTTCTTATAATAATATTACGTGCGATTGTGTTTTTAGACAGCAATATTGTTTATGGGGAGAAGGTGGAACACATGATTGTTCTGACACGGGCATGATAGAATATTCAAAAGAAATTCCAGACAATGGAACAAAATCCTGTTCGGATTATGATATAACGGGGAACTGGACACCACCATCAATCGATGAATACGGAGAATGGAATGATTCGATGGTAGGAGAACAGATTGGTTCTGGGGACCACTATAAACTAACCTGTACCAAACGGTCTTAAACTATTTAAAAAATCCGGTTAATATAACCGGATTTTTTAAAGTTAACAATAACACTTTAACCGTTTCGCTCGCGAGCCTTTTTACCCTTGATTTCCAAAAGTTTAGCATATCTTTCTCGAGCGGATTCATTCCGACAAACCTTTTCGGGATATGTCCGACCCGTCAAGAAGACTTGTCCACCCTTTCCGACATAAGATACCGGTTTATTAACCGTCCAATGGGACATCAACGGTGTTTCAGCATGTTTATTTTCCGTTAATCCGATTTCCCAAATTTGTTCTTCTGTTGCACCCGCATTGATTGCAATATCCAAAATACGAGCAACATTTAACAAATCCCCATTACATTTATGAAGCAATGTTTTTCCGTCACGGCGATCACGTTCCGATAAAACTTCCAAAGCAGCTTCCGGTAACATTTCGGACACTTCTTTTAAATTTTCAATTGTTTCTTTTAAAATCATTTATTACTCCTTTTGTTAAAAAAACAAAAAACATGTCCCGTATTATATCATGATTTTAAATTTTTGTCAATATTTTATAAACACAATAAAATAATACTTAAAACAATTCGATAAACAGCAAAAATAAGATATGAATGTTTTTGTATAAAATTCATTAAAATACCAATCACAATATATCCGAAAACAAAGGATAATAAAATACCGGTTATCATTTGAATATCAAATACCAAATGCATCATATCATTACAATAAAGTTTAATCAACATCAACAATGCTCCACCACCGATCGTTGGTATTGACAACAAAATTGAAAACTTTGCGGCCTCCACCCTTTTAATTCCACATAGCCGAGCAATACTGATTGTAATACCGGAACGAGAAACGCCCGGGACAAGAGCCAAACATTGTCCGCATCCGATTAAGAAAGCATCTTTGATATTAACAACCGACTTTGTTTGTTTGGAATAACGATCCGATAAATATAAAACAATTCCAAATACGCCCAACATCACAGCCAACACATCAATTTGTCTGAAAACCTGATCAATAGTATGGTAAAACAAAACCCCGACAAACGAAATTGGAATTGTCGCCACAATTAAAGGTAATATTTTTTTGGGTTCTTTGAACACGATATTCAATAAAGGCTTAAAAAAATAAACAATTATAGCCAAAAGTGTCCCAATATGAAGCCCGAAATCAACAATCAATCCCTGGGGCGAAAAATCCAACAAATGCGGAATTAAAATTAAATGAGCCGAAGAACTGATCGGTAAAAATTCCGTAATTCCTTGTATAAACGATAAAAATATAATTTCAAACATTTGATATATTCCATTTCAAACAAAAGTATGCTATCCTATTTTTCATGAGAGTTAAAGAAAAAAATATATCTTCAACTTATTTTCCCCTGTTTTTTATCCTTGGGATTATAACAACATCCATATTTCCAATCGATTTTACCGCATCAGGTATCCTTGGAATATTATTTTTGGCAGCATCTTTTAAATTTCACTTTCTAATCCCAATTGTTTTTTATTTTGCAGGTCTTTTTATAACTCTGTTTCAAGAAAATATAACTCCTTTTAACATTCATTTTTCCATTTTCGATTCATTGAAAGAATTTTTAACCCTTAAATTAAATCATCCCATACTTATTGCTTTGGCCACCGGAAACAAACGCTTTATCCCTTCAGAAATTTATACGCTTTATCAAGATACCGGCATAGCCCATATCTTAGCCATATCCGGACTTCATTTATCATTGGTTTGCGGTTTTACTTTTATCGGTATCCGAAATTTATTAGCCCTTTTCCCAAATATAGCCCTTCGCCTGAATATCAAAAAAATCAGTGCCGTCATCGCTTTATTTTTGGGTATTTTTTACTTTTGTCTGGCACAACAGGGACCCGCTTTAATTCGAGCCTTTCTGATGGCATGTTTTATCTTTATTGCTGTCTTACTGGACCGAAGAGTTGTCACCGTTAAAAGCCTATTTTGGATTGCCTTTTTATTGCTTTTGTTCAATCCGAGTTTAATTTATTCGGCCGGCTTTCAATTATCTTTCTTAACCGTATTCGGATTAATAACTTTTTACAAACAAAAGCCAACCGATTCTTGGATAAAGAAACTTTTTATCATGACTTTTACCGCCAATATTATCACTATTCCGATTATAATCTATCATTTTAACCAATTTTCGCCTTACTCTATCTTAACCAATATGATTATCATTCCGCTATTTTCACTGATAACAATGCCATCATTATTTATCGGCATTATAACATCCTTTCTTAAAATTAATCCATTTTTATTTATCGCCGAAAAAACAATTGATTGGATTACTTATTGTGCATTATCGGTCCGTAATCTGCCCTATTCTTTAATCTATATTCCGCAAATTTCATCTTGGCTATATTTTTGGATTATTTTAAGCTTCGTTTTATTTGGTCTGTTTCACCGGCGGAAATATTTTCTGTGTATCATTATTGGTCTTTTTTATATTTTACCATTCCAACCTTCTGTTATCGTTCATCACTCCGGTACTTTTGCTTTTGAAAAAGACGGTATCTTTTTCGTATCCAAAGACAATAAAATTTCTCAAAAATGGGCGAAAATGCGTGGATTAAATCCGAAAAATTCAAAATTATATTTGAAAAAAAGTGTTTTTATTCAAAATAAAAAAATATCTTTCGGAATTCAGGAATGTTATGGTGCAGAATATACATTTTCAAGACAAAAATGCCCACAATATACAAAACACAATATCTTATTAAAAGATATTAAAACAGAATATAAATTATTTTTAAAATAAATTAATATCCGACAATTTCTTTTATACGGGAAGCGACATCTTCAATATCACCGACTCCATCAACAATTTCCAATAAGCCCTGTTCCTTATAGAAATCAATCACCGGCAAAGTTTGGTTATTATAAACATCTATCCGCCCCTTAACAATTTCGGGCGTATCATCTTTGCGTTTAACAAAGTTCTTTCCGCCACAACCATCACAAACACCATCAACCTTAGTCGGACGGAATTTATCATGGTACATCATTCCGCAATTTCCACATGTCATCCGATGAACGATACGATCAACGATTAATTCTTCCGGAACATCCAACACAATGGCGATATCCAATTCCATATTAATTTTTTGCAAAACATCCGACAAAATCTTGGCCTGTCCCAATGTCCGCGGAAAACCATCCAAAATAAAACCTTTTTGATACTTATCTTTGACTAATTCCCGCTCAAAAACCAAAGCACCGATATCATCTGGAACCAAATTTCCAAAGTCAATAAAAGAACTAATCCGTTTTCCCAATTCCGAACCTGTCTTAGCCTCTGCCCGACATAAATCACCCATCGATACATTCGGCACGCCCATTCTTTCAGCCAAAATATACGCCTGAGTTCCTTTTCCAGCACCCGGCGGTCCAATAAAAACAATGTTTTTTTTCATATTATATCCGTCCCTTTAATTTAGCTTTACGAATTAAGCTGTCATATTGATATGAAACCAAATGAGATTGAATCTGACTCATCGTATCCATCACAACAGTCACAGCAATCAACAAAGTCGTTCCGCCCAAATAGAATGGTAAATTTAATTGAGAAATAAAAAGCTCCGGCAATACGCATAACACCGCCAAATAAATGGCACCGATTAATGTCAAACGTGTTGAGACATAATCCAAATAACGAGCCGTGGCTTCACCGGGACGAATACCAGCAATAAATCCACCTTGTTGTTTCAAGCGTTCTGCGACATCCTTCGGATCAAACGAAATACCGGTATAAAAGAATGTAAATAAAATAATCATAGCGGCATAAACCGTTAAATAAAGTCCGGTTCCGCGAGAGAATAAAATACCAGCTTCCGAACCGCTATCGCCGGATAAAAATTTAATTAACGAGAAAATCAAAACCATCAAAGCCGAGGCAAAAATCGGTGGCATAACACCGGTTGAATTAATCTTTAACGGAACATAGGATGTCGGATTCGATGTCATCATCATCCGTTGAGAACGTTTCGGATATTGAACCATAATCCGGCGTTGAGCCCGTTCAACCAAAACAACGATATAAACCAACATCACCGCCATCAATAAAACAAATAATATCTTGGGTAAGGATATTTGACCGACCCGTCCCAATTCCAATGTTTGCCCGATTGCGGAAGGGATACCAGCCAAAATACCGGTCGTAATAATTAAGGATGTTCCATTACCGACCCCCCGATTGGTAATTTGTTCACCCAACCATACAACAAAGAATGTCCCACCCAATAAAGAAACAACCGTTGACAGACGGAACAAGAAACTGGACTCTAAAATAACGGCATTTTCGCCCATTTTTTCAACAGCAACAGCCAAGGCATATCCTTGTAAAATACAAATTAAAATCGTTAAATAACGGGTATATTGATTAAGTTTACGATACCCGGAAGCCCCCTCTTTTTTCAAAGTAATCAAAGACGGGATAACCGAACTTCCCAACTGAATCACAATTGAAGCCGAAATATAGGGCATAATATTTAATGCCAAAATTGTCATACGGGACAATGCACCGCCGGCAAAGGTATCAAACATACCCAACAAACCGGAAGAATTTTGGCGGAAATATTCCGCAAACACTTCGGGATTTACCCCCGGCAAGGGGATAAATGATCCGAAACGAAAAACAATTAAAGCTAAAAGGGTAAATAAAATCCGTTTTTTTAAATCCGTTGCCTTTGAAAAGACACCCATCATTGTTTCCGCTTGACGACTTTTCGGACTCATAACCATATTTCACCTACCCTTTTTTATCAATTATTTTTCTTCTTTTACATTTTTTTGCTTAATCAAGACTTTTCCGCCGACTTTTTCAACAGCTTCAACTGCTGACTTAGTCGCACCGGCAACGCAAATGGTCACAGCAGTTTTGATTTCGCCATTACCAAGTAAACGTAATCCGTCTTTAACTTTTTTAAGCATTCCCGTTTCCATAATAACAACTTCATTGATTTCTTTTGTTGCATCAATTAAGTTTTCATCAATGGCTTTCTGAATACGGCCCAAGTTAATTTCGGCATAATCCATACGGGAAATATTTGCAAAACCACGTTTTGGTACACGCCGATAAAACGGCATTTGTCCGCCTTCATATCCGTTAATGGAAACACCGGACCGAGATTTTTGTCCTTTTGTTCCCCGACCGCCTGTGCGACCTTTTCCGGAACCGATACCCCGAGCGACACGAATTCTTTCCGTTGTTGCGCCCTTTTGATCACGAATTTCATTCAGCTTCATGATTATTTTCCTTTTCTTCTAAATTAGCACCTTCACGACGGGCCACAATATCCCCAACTTTCTTATCGCGTTTCATTGCGACAATTTTGGGAGACGCCATACGAGCAAAAGCATCAAATGTTGCGCGAACCATGTTATGCGGATTTGCTGTACCATTGGACTTTGCCACAACATCAGCAATACCCAATACATCAAAAATCGCACGCATCGGACCGCCAGCAATGATTCCGGTACCCGGTTCAGCTGTCCGCAAAATAACACGACCGGCACCAAAACGACCTTCAACATCATGGTGAATTGTACGCCCTTCCTTTAACGGAACACGAATCAAATTATGTTTAGCCTGTTCGGTTGCTTTGGTAATCGCTTCCGGAACTTCTTTTGCTTTTCCGGCGCCGAAACCGACACGACCCTTTTTATCCCCAACAACAACCAAAGCGGCAAAAGCCATACGACGTCCGCCCTTCACTGTTTTGGCAACACGGTTAACGGAAACCAATTTATCAACGAATTCGCTTTCTACGGCGTTATTATCTTTACGACGACGATTTTCTTTCTTTTCGTTTTCTACCATTTTACCACTCCTTAAAAATCCAAACCATTCGCCCGAGCCGCTTCTGCCAAAGCTTTGACACGACCATGGTAAATATATCCGCCACGATCAAAAACGACTTCTTTAATTCCGGCTTTAACAGCACGTTCTGCGACCAATTGACCAACTTTTGTTGCACCGGCAACGGTAGAGCCTTTTTCTGCGAAATCTTTTTCTTTTGAAGAAGCGCTTACCAAAGTTTTGCCTAACTTATCATCAATAATCTGTGCTTCAATATGAAGGTTTGAACGAGAAACAGATAACCGAACTCTATCGGAATTAGTTCTGATAGCAAACCGATTCCGAGCTTTACGACGATTAAATTGCATATCTGATTTTTTCATTTTTTATCCTTATTTCTTTTTACCTTCTTTACGCAAAACAACTTCTTCTGCATATTTAACGCCTTTACCTTTATAAGGTTCCGGTTTACGATATGCACGTAATTCAGAAGCAATTTTACCCAAAATAATTTTATCCATACCGGACAATTCAATTGTCGTTTGATCCGGACATACAGCCTTTACACCTTCCGGCAATTGATAGTTCACTTCGTGACTAAAACCTAAAGATAAATTAATTTTTGTTCCTTGGACTGCGGCTTTATAACCAACACCAACCAATTCCAATTTGCGTTTATAACCTTCGGTCACACCTTTAACCAAATTGTTGATGTTTGCGCGCATTGTTCCCCACATCATCCGAGCTTCTCTGGATCCGGATACCGGTTCAACAACCACTTGGTTATCAGCAACCGTCACTTTGACCAATTTAGAATTCGGAGTTGTTAAAGAACCCAATTTTCCTTTAACGGTAACCACTTCATCACTGACTTCAACGCTAACGCCATCCGCCAATTTAACAGGATATTTTCCAACACGTGACATTCTGATTACCTCCCCTAGAACACTTTACACAAAACTTCACCGCCGACATTGGCGCCACGAGCTTCGTGATCAGATAAAACTCCGTTCGGAGTCGATAACACAAAGATACCCAAGCCATTATAAACTTTTGGTAAATCTTTAACCTTTGAATAAACCCGACGACCCGGAGTCGAAACACGTTCGATTTCCTTGATAACCGGTTCATTATTGAAGTATTTCAATTCAACTTTAATTTCGTTGATACCTTTACGAACTTCAACTTTTTCATATCCGCGAATATAACCTTCACGTAACAAAACATCCAAAACCGCACAACGTAATGTTGAAGCCGGTGTCATGATGCTTGCTTTATTTGTCCGTTGACCGTTTCTGATACGAGTCAACATATCTCCTAATGGATCTGTCATAGCCATTTTAAACTCCTTACCAACTTGATTTGACGACACCCGGTAATTCGCCGTTGTTAGCCATTTCACGAATTTTAATCCGGTTCAATCCAAATTTACGATAAACCCCGCGAGAACGGCCAGTTAACGCACACCGATTGTGTATGCGGACTTTGGAACCGTTTCTGGGCAGAGCAGCCAATTTAATCATCGCTTCAAACTTATCAGCCGGAGATGATTTTTCGTCTGCAATAACTGCTTTTAATTTGTCACGTTTAGCTTGATATTTAACAGCCAATTTTTCACGTTTCAAATTTCTTTCAATAGAACTTGTTTTTGCCATATTTTATTCCTTATTTTTTGAAGGGCATATTAAAACCGGTCAACAAAGCACGAGCTTCATCATCGGTTTTGGCAGATGTCCCGATAATAATATCCATTCCCCGAATTTTATCAATTTCATCATAATTGATTTCAAGGAAAATAATCTGTTCTTTAATACCAAAAGCATAGTTTCCATGACCATCAAAAGATTTTGATGAAATACCACGGAAGTCACGAATACGTGGCATAGCTGTATTGATCAAACGATCTAAAAATTCATACATCTTTTCGCCCCGCAAAGTCACTTTACATCCAATCGGCATCCCTTCACGCAATTTGAATGTTGCAATTGATTTCTTTGCAACCGTTGTAATCGGTTTTTGACCGGAAATCGCAGCCATATCACGAATAGCACCTTCTAATGCTTTTTTATCTTCAACAGCTTCACCAACACCCATATTCAAGACGATTTTGGTTAACTTTGGAACTTCCATCGGATTTTTATATCCGAATTTTTTAACCAAAGCCGGCACAATTTCTTTTTGATATAATTCTTTTAATCTTGCCATTTTCTTTCCCCTTAACCGTCAATCACATCGCCGGATTTTTTGGCGATTCTTGTTTTAACACCATCTTTGGATACTTTATACCCAACACGTGTTGCCTTATTTGTTTTCGGATCAATCAAAGAAACATTCGAAACATGAATAGATTGTTCTTTATTAACAATTCCACCAGCTGTTTCTTGTGTCGGTTTTTGATGACGTTTTGCAACATTAACACCGGCAACAACAACCCGATTTTCTGACGGGATAACTTTTAAAACTTCGCCTGTCTTACCTTTATCTTTTCCGGTAATAACAACGACCTTATCCCCTTTTTTAACTTTCAATTTAACCATTATAAAACCTCCGGCGCAAGCGAAATAATTTTCATAAATTTTTTAGCCCGCAATTCCCGTGTAACAGGTCCAAAGATACGAGTACCAATTGGTTCCCCATCTTTATTAACCAATACAGCGGCATTGCTGTCAAAACGAATGGCTGAACCATCCGGACGGCGAATTTCTTTCTTTGTCCGAACGATTAAAGCACGAGCCACATCACCTTTTTTCACTTTTCCACGGGGTATTGCTTCCTTAATTGATACGATAACAACATCGCCAACGGTTGCAACCTTCCGTTTAGAACCGCCTAAGACTTTGATGCATTGAACGAATTTGGCGCCTGAATTATCAGCGACAGTCATCGTTGTATTCATTTGAATCATAGTTTATCCTTCCTTAGACATTGGTTGATCTTTATCCATCAATACTTCCCAAGTTTTACGCTTGGACAATGGACGACTTTCGACAATACGAACAACATCACCGATTTTGAACGTATTATTTTCATCATGCGCAATATATTTCTTACTGCGTTTGATGTATTTTTTATACAAAGGATGCATCACCCGACGTTCCACGAGAACGGCGACCGATTTGTCCATTTTATCGCTGACAACGACACCTTGTAATATTCTCTTTGGCATGGTTTAAGCTCCTTTCTTTTGTTCTTTTTGAACTGTTTTAATTTTTGCAATTTCTTTTTTCGCTTGGCGAATACGATGTGTCTTTTCTAATTGACCCGTCGATTTTTGAAAACGCAAATTCAAACCTTCTTTGCGTAAATCAGAAAGCATTGCTTCCAATTCATCAGCTGTTTTTGTTCTTAAATCTTTAATTTTCAACATTTTTAACCTTCCTGACTGCATGTACGCATCACAAATTTAGTCTTAATCGGCAATTTAGCTGCGGCTAAGCGACAAGCTTCACGAGCCAATTCCTCTGAAACACCATCTATTTCAAACATGATACGACCCGGTTTAACACGGCAAACCCAATATTCAACCGAACCTTTACCTTTACCTTGCCGAACTTCCGGTGGTTTTTTAGACACCGGAACATCTGGGAAAACATTAATCCACAAACGTCCTTGTCTTTTCATGTGATGGGAAAGTGCACGACGAGCAGATTCAATCTGACGAGCGGTCACACGTTCCGGTTCCAATGCTTTTAAGCCGAATGATCCAAAGTTTAACTCTGATCCGCCTTTTGCTAAACCATGAATACGGCCTTTGAATTGTTTACGAAATTTTGTTCTTTTCGGAGATAACATTTTTCAAATCCTTTCTTATCTTTGGTTTAACATACGTTTTTCTTGAGCCATTGGGTCATGTTCCATGATTTCACCTTTATAAATCCAAACTTTAACCCCAATCGCACCATACGCTGTCCGAGCCGTTGATTCGCCAAAATCAACATTCGCACGTAAAGTATGCAAAGGCACACGACCTTCACGATACCATTCTGTCCGAGCGATTTCAGCACCGGCCAAACGACCGCCACAATTAACACGAATACCGCCGGCACCCAAACGCAATGCGGTTTGTGTTGCCCGTTTCATGGCACGACGGAAAGAAATCCGACGTTCCAATTGATTGGCAATACCGTCTGCAACCAATTTTGCATCCAATTCCGGTTTACGAACTTCAACAATATTCAAATTGATTTCTCCACCGATTTTCTTTTGCAAATCCTTGCGTAAAGTTTCAATATCTTGACCTTTTTTACCGATAATAATACCCGGACGAGCGGAATAAATCGAAACATTTGTCTTTCCGGCAACACGTTCAATCACAACACGTGCGATTGAAGCGGCTTCAAGTTTCTTTTCGATATATTCACGAAGCTGGATATCTTCCAATAGTTTTTTGGAATAATCTTTCTTTCCCGCAAACCAACGAGAATCCCAAGTCCGATTAATTCCCAAACGTAATCCATTCGGATTGACTTTTTGACCCATTATTTCTTCTCCTCTGCTTCACGCAAAATAATTGTTAAATTAGAAAAGGGTTTCAAGATTCGTCCCGCACGACCTTTTGCCATGGGCGTAAATCTTTTCATAACCATTGCTTTTCCACAAAATGCTTCTGCCACAAATAACCGATCTATATCCATGTTGTGATTGTTTTCTGCATTGGCAATTGCCGACATCAGAACTTTTTTCACATCACCGGCTACACGACGACGAGAGAAAGTTAATTCATTCAATGCTTTATTAACCTTCAATCCACGTATTGATTCGGCAACCAAATTCAGCTTACGAGGAGATACCCGTATCGCTGTTGCTTTGGCAAATGCTACTTTTTCTTTATTTTCTGCCATAATCTATCACCTTTACTTTTTATCTGCCGTTTTAGCTTGATGACCTGTATATGTCCGAGTCGGGGCGAATTCGCCAAACTTATGCCCAATCATATTTTCGGTCACGAGCACCGGGATAAACTTTTTACCATTATATACACCAAATGTCAAGCCCACAAAATTCGGAAGAATTGTTGACCGACGAGACCATGTCTTAATAACATCATGACGTCCTGATTCGCGAACAGCATCTGCTTTTTTAAGCATATATCCGTCAACGAAAGGTCCTTTTGAAATTGAACGTGCCATTTTATCCTCCCTTATTTCTTCTTAGCCATATGACGAGACCGAATGATTAAACGATCTGTCTTCTTATTTGTTCTGGTTTTTGCACCACGAGTGCATTTACCCCACGGTGTCATCGGATGAGTACCACCATTTCCACGTCCACCATGCGGGTGATCAACCGGGTTCATCGCAATACCACGGGTTTGCGGACGAATACCCAACCAACGGGAACGACCGGCTTTACCGATTGTCGCATTTTGATTATCTGCATTTGAAACAGAACCAATAACTGCACGACAAGTTCCCAAAACCATACGCAATTCACCGGAATTCAATCGAATTTGTGCATAGGCACCATCTTTACCAACCAATTGAACATAACATCCAGCTGAACGGGCTAATTGAGCACCGGCACCCGGTTTTAATTCAACATTATGGATAATTGTACCTACCGGCATATTTTGCAATTCCATTGCATTACCGGGTTTAACATCCGCTTTTGCAGATGAAACAACAACATCACCGACTTTTAATTTCGCCGGAGCAATGATATAAGACAATGTTCCATCTTCATATTTAATCAAAGCAATAAATGCTGTCCGATTCGGATCATATTCCAAACGTTGAACTGTTGCCGGCATATCCAATTTGTTGCGTTTAAAATCAATCATACGATATGACCGTTTATGTCCACCGCCACGATGACGTGATGTGATGTGTCCATGATTATTACGTCCACCTGTTTTGTTCAAACCTTTTGTTAAAGTTTTTTCAGGCGCTCCTTTGTATAATTCCGATAAATCAACCGAAATTAAGTGCCGTTTTCCCGGCGTTGTTGGATTATGTGTAATCAATGCCATAATTATACCCCTGTTGTCACATCAATATTTTGACCATCTGCCAAGGAAACAATTGCTTTTTTCTTATCCGAACGAACACCTTTTTGTCCACGGAACATCTTTGTTTTACCTTTGGTGTTGATGATATTGACGGCTTTTACTTTTACTTTAAACAGACCTTCAACCGCTTTTTTAATTTCCGGTTTTGTAGCGGACGGATCTACAAAAAAGACCACTTGTCCGTTTTCGGAAATTTTCATCGCTTTTTCTGTCACAACCGGTTGTCTGACGACTTCATAAAGTCTCTCTGTCATAACAACTTTTACTTCTTTTTCTGCTTTTTTTATCATTTTAAGCGTCCTTCCAGATAAGCAACAGAATCTCTAGTCAAGACCAAAGTATCTGCTTTCATAATATCATAGACATTCGCACCGGCATTCACCAATACATCAATATTGGGAATATTAGCAGCAGCCATTGATAAATTTTTATCAACTTCTGCACCGGCCAATATAAATGCCGAAGTCAAATTCAATTTATTCAAGATTGCTTTAAAGTCTTTTGTTTTTGGAGTCGCTAATTTAATATCATCCAAAACAATCAACTTATTTTCAGCAACTTTTGATGCCAATGCACATTTTAATCCCAAAGCACGAATTTTCTTATTCAAAGAGAAACCGTGATCACGAACGACCGGACCAAATGCCGGAGCCCCGTGACGGAATTGTGCACCACGCAAAGAACCTTGACGAGCATTACCCGTTCCTTTTTGTTTATACGGTTTACGAGTTGTTCCAGAAATTGTTGCCATTGTTTTAACGGCATGAGTTCCGGCCCGTCTTTTAGCTAATTGCCACTTAATCACCCGAGCTAAAATATCTTTTTTCACGGATGTTCCAAAAATCGCATCATCGAGTTCAATGTCGCCGACTTTTTTATTTTCTAAATCAATCACATTATACTTCATGATTTTCTTCCTTTACTTCTGTCGAAGTTGCTTCTTCGGAAACAACGGCTTCTTCTGATGCTTTAACTTCTTTTAAACCGGCAGGCAAAGGAGCGTCTTTTGCCAAAGCTTTTTTAACAGAATCTTTGACATAAACGATACCACCTTCACTACCCGGAACTGATCCTTTAACAAAAATCAATTCATTTTCCGGATCAATTTGAACAACTGTTAAACATTGTGCGGTCACCCGTTCTGCCCCCATATGTCCGGCCATCTTTTTACCTTTAAAGACTTTACCCGGATCTTGACATTGACCAGTGGATCCCAAAGAACGATGAGAAAGTGAATCCCCACTCCGTTGTCCTTGTCCGGCAAAACCGTGTCTTTTGATACCACCTTGATATCCTTTACCGATTGAAGTTCCGGTCACATCCACATATTGGCCTTCTACAAAATGATTAACACCGATGACTGAACCAACAGGAACAACACAATCTTCCGACACACGGAATTCAACGAGTTTTCTTTTCGGTTCAACTTTGGCTTTTGCAAAATGACCTTTGAGTGCTTTTGACACCTTTTTAACTTTGATTGCACCGCTACCGATTTGTAATGCGGTGTAACCATCTTTTTCTTGATTACGAACGGCAATGACTTCACACGGTTCCATTTTCAAAACAGTCACTGGAACATGAGTTCCGTCTGTTGTGAATACGCGTGTCATTCCGACTTTTTTGGCTATAATACCTGTACGCATGATATTTCCCTTATAATTTGATCTCAATATCCACGCCGGCCGACAAATCGAGCTTCATCAAAGCATCAACTGTTGACGGAGTGGGCGAGACGATGTCCAGCACCCGTTTATGAGTGCGAATTTCGAATTGTTCCCGTGATTTTTTATCAACATGCGGGGAACGATTCACCGTAAATTTTTCAATACGTGTCGGCAAAGGAATCGGGCCACGAACTTCAGCACCGGTTCTTTTGGCTGTATTGACAATTTCAAGAGTTGATTGATCCAATAATCTGTGATCAAAAGCTCTTAAGCGAATTCTGATATTTTGAGTTTCCATAATCTATTACTCCTTCTTAACTGGCTAATTTCGCTTTAATTTCATCTGCAACCATTTGCGGGACTTCCGCATAATGATCAAAAACCATTGTATATTGTGCACGACCTTGGCTCATAGAACGAAGGTTATTAACATAACCGAACATATTAGCCAATGGAACAGTTGCACTCACAACCCGTGCATTACCGCGGGTATCCATACCGGAAACCTGTCCGCGACGACTATTTAAGTCTCCAATGATATCCCCCATATAATCTTCTGGTGTCACAACTTCAACTTTCATAATCGGTTCCAATAACTTCGGACCAGCTTCTTTGATACCTTCACGGAAGGCTGCACGAGCAGCAATTTCAAACGCCAACGAAGATGAGTCAACATCATGGTATGCCCCATCAAACAGAGTCGCTTTAAAGTCTGTACATGGGAAACCGGCAATAACACCAGTATCTTTGGCAGACATTAATCCCTTTTCAACACCCGGAATATATTCTTTCGGAACATTACCGCCAACAACGGTATTTTCAAATTGATATCCCGATCCCGGAGGCAACGGTTCAAACCGAATTTTAACCCGAGCAAATTGACCGGCACCACCGGATTGTTTTTTGTGTGTATAATCTTCTTCAAATGTTTTGGAAATCGTTTCACGATACGCAACTTGCGGTGCACCAATATTGGCTTCAACCTTAAATTCACGTTTCAAACGATCAACAATAATTTCCAAATGCAATTCACCCATCCCTTTGATAACGGTTTGTCCGGTTTCAACATTGGAGGTCACACGGAAAGACGGATCTTCCATTGCCAAACGATTCAAAGCCAAGCCCATTTTTTCAACATCAGCTTTGGTTTTGGGTTCAACGGCAATTTCAATAACCGGATCCGGAAATTCCATTTTTTCCAAGACAACCAAATGAGAAGCATCACATAAAGTATCCCCTGTCATTGTATCTTTCAACCCAACAAAAGCAACGATATCACCGGCACGAGCTTCTTTAATATCTTCACGATGGTTGGCATGCATCAACAACATACGTCCAACCCGTTCTTTTGTTTCCTTAACAGAGTTTGCAACATATGTTCCGGATTCAACAACACCTTGATAAACCCGAACAAATGTCACAGACCCCACAAACGGGTCATTCATAATTTTAAATGCCAATCCGGCAAACGGTGCATCATCACGAGCTTCAACTTTAACAGCTTCATCATTTTTCGGATTGATACCTTCGGCCGGTGGAATATCCAACGGAGACGGCAAGTAATCAACAACCGCATCCAATAAGGGTTGAACACCTTTATTTTTAAAGGCGGAACCGCAATAAACCGGAACAAATTTTTGTTCAATTGTTCCCTTACGAATACACTTTTGAAGTGTTTCTATATCCGGCATTGTTCCTTCCAAATAAGCTTCCATAGCGGCATCATCCATTTCAACCGCTGTTTCAACTAATTCTTCATAATATTGAGCTGCTTTTTCCTTTAATTCAGCCGGAATTTCTTGTTCTTCAAAGCTGGCACCCAAGTCTTCGGAATGCCAAATAATTGCTTTTTGTTTCAAGATATCAACAATACCGGCCAAATTGGATTCTTCACCAACCGGCAAAGCCATAACAAGCGGACGAGCCCCCAAACGTTCACGAATTGTATCAACCGCATGATAGAAATTAGCACCGATACGATCCATTTTATTGATAAAACAAATTCTCGGCACATTATATTTATCAGCTTGACGCCACACTGTTTCGGATTGCGGTTCAACACCGGCAACACCGTCAAAAACAGCAACAGCACCATCAAGAACCCGCAAGCAACGTTCGACTTCAATTGTAAAGTCTACGTGACCCGGAGTGTCAATAATATTAATCCGATGACCACGCCAAAAAGCTGTTGTGGCAGCGGACATAATCGTAATTCCACGTTCTTGTTCCTGTGCCATAAAATCCATTGTGGAAGCCCCATCATGAGTTTCCCCGATTTTATGAGTTTTTCCTGTGTAATATAAAATACGTTCCGTTGTTGTGGTTTTACCGGCATCAATGTGAGCCATGATTCCGATATTCCGATACAATTTAAGATCTGTTGTTCTTGCCATAACTGTATCTCCTTACCACTTATAATGTGAGAAAGCCTTATTCGCTTCGGCCATTTTATGAACTTCTTCACGTTTTTTCAAAGCATTACCACGATCATTGGTAATATCCAAAAGTTCATTAAACAATCTTTCTTCCATAGTCTTTTCGCTACGTTTACGAGCCGATCCGATAATCCAACGGATTGCCAAAGCTTGACGACGGTCCGAACGAACTTCACAAGGAACCTGATAAGTTGCACCACCGACACGACGAGATTTAACTTCAACCATCGGTTTTACTTTATCCAAACATTCCAAGAAAATATCCAAACCTTTTTGTTTTGTTTTTTCTTCCAAACGATCAATTGCTCCGTAAACAATACTTTCAGCTGTTGATTTAGCGCCATTGAGCATAACCGTATTCATAAATTTTGCCACAACAACATTGTGGTATTTTGCATCTGGGTTAATTACCCGTTTTTCTGCTGCGTGTCTTCTTGACATTTTTTATTCCCCCTTATTTCGGCCGTTTTGCACCATAACATGACCGAGCCTGTTTACGGCTGGCAATACCTTGAGTATCCAAGACACCCCGAATAATATGATAACGAACACCCGGCAAGTCTTTTACACGACCGCCACGAATTAAAACAACACTGTGTTCTTGTAAGTTATGACCTTCACCCGGAATATAACAAGTCACTTCAAAACCGTTAGTTAAACGAACACGAGCCACTTTACGCAAAGCGGAGTTCGGTTTTTTCGGAGTTGTTGTATAAACACGAGTACATACACCACGTTTTTGTGGATTTTCTTGCAAAGCAGGCGCCTTATTAACACGCCGTTTATCTGTACGTCCTTTACGGACTAATTGATTAATTGTTGGCATTACACCGTTTCCTCTTTTTAAAAAATGAGCCTCAACCCATTTTGACATTAAAAAAATCTTTTAGCAAGCTATTTCAACCGGCCAAAAGCACCCGATTATGATTCGCCCTAATTTTATTTTAGAACACTCATAACCATCTGAAAATAAAGCAATAATTGTCTAGTCAAACAATCTTCCCTTTACCAGATTGCTGGCATTATACACATAAAACGCCCTTTTTGTCAAGAGGTTTTATGTAAAAAATCTTCTTTTTTCAAGTATTTTATTTTATCTGTTGATTTTTAGGACACTTCCCTATATAATATTGTGCATGACGAACGATTTTATCAAAATTCAAGGCGCCAAAGAACACAATTTAAAAAATGTATCTGTTGATATTCCTAAGAACAAATTGGTTGTTATCACAGGATTATCCGGTTCGGGGAAGTCATCTTTGGCATTTGATACCATATACGCGGAAGGACAACGACGATATGTTGAAAGTCTGTCAGCTTATGCCCGTGGTTTTCTGGACTTAATGAAGAAACCGGATGTTGATTCAATCTCCGGCCTGTCTCCGGCCATATCCATTGAACAAAAAACGACATCCAAGAATCCCAGATCCACGGTCGGAACTTTAACCGAAGTTTATGATTATATGCGTCTTTTATGGGCTAAAATCGGCATACCATATTCTCCGGCCACAGGCTTACCGATTACACCCCAAAGTCCGTCTGATATTGTTGATGACATCCTTAAAATGCCGACGGGCACTAAAATATATTTACTTTCGCCGATTTTAAAAAATTCAAAAGGAACGGGAACAAAAGAAGTCCAAACCGCACAAAAAAAGGGATTTGAACGAGTTCGTATAGACGGAGACATCCTTGAAGCCGACGATTTTAACCCGTTGGATAAAAATTTAAATCATTGCATTGAAATTGTTGTTGATCGCCTTATTATAAAACCGGATATCATTAAACGTTTAACGGACTCTGTGGAACAAGCATTAAATCTTTCGGACGGTATTTTGTATATCCAAAATTTATCCGACAATCAAATTAAGATATATTCCACAAAATTCGCATGTCCAGTTTCCGGTTTTACAATTACGGACATTGAACCGCGACTGTTTTCTTTCAACAATCCGACAGGAGCCTGCCCCGAATGCAAAGGTCTGGGTGTTAAATTATTCATTGATCCGGATTTAGTTATTCCAGACCCTAATCTATCTATATCCGAAGGCGCAATTGCACCATGGTGTTCTTCTTCGGGACAAATGTATGAATGGTATGAGTGGGAATTAAATAAATTAATTCCCATATTAGACTTAAATATCAACACGCCATGGGAAAAATTAGCCGACAATACAAAAAAAGCCCTGCTTTACGGCAATAAAAAATTTGAAGGCATTATTCCCAACTTATCCCGACGATATATTGAAACAGATTCGGAATGGGTTCGAGGCGAAATTGAGAAATACCAAAATAATATTCCCTGTTCCGCCTGTCACGGCGACCGTCTTAATCCCCAAGCTTTATGCATCAAAATTCATCACAAAACAATATCTGATCTCACTCATTATTCTATATCTGATGCTCTGAACTGGTTTTCTGAATTAAGTAAAAATCTTTCTGATATACAAAAAGAAATATCCGATCGGATACTGGGTGAAATCATATCTCGATTATCTTTTTTACAAAATGTCGGCTTATCTTACCTGACACTTGACCGTTTGGCAGGTTCCTTATCTGGCGGAGAAGCTCAACGCATTCGTTTGGCCAGTCAAATCGGATCGGGATTAACCGGCGTTTTATATGTTTTGGACGAACCATCCATCGGTCTTCACCAACGGGATAATGACCGTTTGTTATCCAGTTTATTTAACTTACGAAATATCGGCAACACCGTTATTGTCGTTGAGCATGATGAAGATGCCATCCGCAGTGCCGACTATATTATAGATATGGGTCCGTTGGCCGGACAAAAAGGCGGACAAATTATTGCTCACGGCACACCGAAACAGGTTTTTAAAAATAAATTCAGTTTAACAGCTCAATATATCAACGGAATAAAAGAAATTTCCGTCCCAAGTGTCAGACGAAGCGGAAACGGAAATTTTTTATCATTAAGCGGAGCCTGTAAAAACAACTTAAAAGATGTCAGCATTCAAATACCATTAAATACTTTAACTTGCATTACGGGTGTATCGGGTTCTGGAAAATCATCTTTAATCATTCAAACCCTTTATCCGGTTTTAAAACAACTTTTAAGCAACCGCAAAATCACTGTAAAAGATTTTAAAGAAATAAAAGGATATGATAATATTCAACAGATTATTCAAATAGATCAAAGTCCGATCGGACGCACACCTCGTTCCAATCCGGCCACCTATGTCGGCATGTTCACACCCATACGGGAATGGTTCGCTGCTTTACCCGAATCCAAAGAAAGAGGTTATACGGCCAGCCGTTTTTCTTTTAATGTCAAGGGAGGACGATGTGAAAACTGCAATGGTGATGGTATGATTAAAATTGAAATGCAATTTTTACCGGACCTGTTTGTGGAATGCGACCATTGCCACGGAAAACATTACAACCGAGAAACATTGGAAGTTCTCTATAAAGGCAAATCCATTGCCGATGTTTTAAATATGACCGTTGATGAAGCATCTGACTTTTTTTCATCTATACCGACAATCCGAAATAAATGTGAATTATTAAAAGATATGGGACTTGGCTATATTACATTGGGGCAAAGTGCCACTACTTTATCCGGTGGAGAGGCACAACGAATAAAGCTAGCCAAGGAATTATCCAAACGAACAAAAGAAAAATGCATTTATATTCTGGACGAACCGACAACCGGACTTCATTTTGATGATATCAACAAATTATTAAAAGTTTTAAACGAATTAGTCAAAAAAGGACATACCGTCGTCATCATTGAACATAATTTAGACGTCATAAAATGTGCAGATTATATCATTGACATGGGACCTAGCGGGGGGATTGGGGGCGGATACATCGTTGCCCAAGGTACTCCCGAAGAAATCACCCGCTGTCCCGAAAGCTATACCGGACAATACCTAAAAAGTAAATTATAATAATCAATCGTCAGTTCTATAAATTCGGTTTATCAGCCTCAAAATCACTCACACGGAATTTTTTCAAACATATCCTTACCGACACCGCATAAAGGACAAACCCAATCATCTGGCAAATCTTCAAAGGCAACATCCCCCTCATACACATACCCGCAAACACGACAGACCCATTTTTCGCCCCCTTTATTCTGACATTCTTTTGGAGCAGGTTTAACTTTGGCTAAATAATAATCATAAGTCATTTTTTCTTTATTATTTTGATTTTTTAATTCATCAACCTCAGCAAAAAACAAGGTGTGTTCTGGGAATATTTTTTGATCAAATACCGTTGCCTTCATCACATCCGTTGCCATATTCAAGACCGGCATTTGAGACAAAAAACCATAATCTGTCCCTTTCCATTTATCGGTCTTTTTTCCGGATTGATATCCGAACCTTTGTATAATGTCAAACCCGCAGTCCCGAGGCAAAACGGACAAAGAAAACACTTTAACTTTTTCCAACACCTCTTTTGTATAACCCGTATTTAATAAAGAAATAGCCAATACCGGCTTTCCGAACTCAATTTGCATGACGGCATCAACGATACAACCGCATAAACGATCGTTTAAATCTTTGGTTCCTAAAACATACACCCCCTGAACCATGGGTAATAAAGTATTTTCCATCTTTTCCTCCTTATTAATATAAGGATAAAAAAAAGAATATAAAAAATCAAGATAAAAGGTATAATAAACTTGATTTTCATATAAAAATATATTAACCTATGCTCCATAACAAAGGTCGAAAGGGTAAAAAATGACAGAATATAATCACAGTCAAGTTGAAAAAAAATGGCAAAAATATTGGGAAGATAACAAAACTTTTAAATCAGAAATTGATTATAATAAACCGAAATACTATGTCTTGGATATGTTCCCCTACCCTTCCGGCGACGGCTTGCATGTCGGTCATGTTGAAGGCTATACCGCCACCGACATTATATCCAGATACAAAAGAATGAATGGATTTAATGTCCTTCATCCGATGGGATATGATTCTTTTGGACTTCCGGCCGAACGCTATGCCGAACGCAAGGGAATACACCCGCATGATGTGACCGTAAAGAACTGTGATTATTTCACTCAACAGCTTAAAAACTGTGGTTTTTCATACGATTGGGATCGTTTAATCAAAACATCGGATTCTGATTATTATAAATGGACACAGTGGATTTTTAAAATTCTTTTTGACAAGGGATTGGCTTACGAGGTCCAAACCCCTGTCAATTGGTGTCCGAAACTGGGGACTGTGCTGGCGAATGAAGAAGTCAAGGACGGCAAGTATGTTGAAACCGGCGATGAAGTTATTAAAAAACCGATGCGTCAATGGATGTTAAAAATCACGGCTTATGCCGAAAGACTTTTAAATGATTTAGATGACTTGGATTGGCCCGAAGGCATTAAAACAATGCAACGGGAATGGATCGGCAAATCCACCGGAGCGGATGTTAAATTCAAAGTAGCGGATAAAAATGCTGAATTTACAGTCTATACAACCCGACCGGATACATTATTCGGGGCGACTTACTGTGTTTTAGCGCCGGAACATGCCTTGGTAAAAGAAATCACAACCGAGGAACAAAAAGATATTGTGAATGCTTATATTGAAGCAACATCTAAAAAATCCGCCCAAGACAGACTTGCCGAGGAAAAGGACAAAACAGGTGCATTCACCGGTGCTTATGCGATTAACCCCGTTAACGGCAAAAAGATACCAATTTATATTGCGGATTATGTATTGGGCGATTACGGATATGGAGCCATTATGGCTGTTCCGGCTCATGACGGACGGGATTATGATTTTGCAAAGAAATTCAATCTACCCATTATTGAAGTCATTCAAGCACCGGCTGATTTTGACTTAACGAAGTCTGCATGGGAAGGGGATGGAGCCTTAATCAATTCTGAATTTTTAAACGGCTTACATGTTGAAGAATCAAAAGCCAAAATGATTGAATGGCTAACTCAAAACGACTTTGGGAAAGGCACAATAAATTATAAACTACGGGATTGGTTGTTTTCCAGACAAAGATACTGGTGTGAACCGTTCCCCATTATCCATTGCGAAGACGGAACCGTTAAGTCTTTGCCGTTAAAGGATTTACCGGTATTACTTCCGCCAATGACGGACTTTAATCCATCCGGCACTGGCGAACCGCCATTATCAAAAGCGACGGAGTGGGTCAATACCATTGACGAAGAAACGGGACGCCCTGCCAAACGGGAAACGAATGTGATGCCTCAATGGGCGGGTTCCAGTTGGTATTTTCTGCGTTATTGCGACCCGCATAACAATGACGAGGCATGGAGTAAAGAAGCGGAAAAATACTGGATGCCAGTTGATTTTTACATTGGCGGTGCGGAACATGCCGTCCTTCATCTGCTTTATGCGCGCTTTTGGCACAAGGTTTTATATGATGCCGGTTTTGTATCCACAAAAGAACCATTCCAAAAGTTATTTAATCAGGGCATGATTACAGCATATTCATATCGTGACGATAACGGGAAATATTACTATCCCAAAGATGTCGAACGTAAAGGCGACGGTTGGGTTGTCAAAGAAACGGGATTACCAGTTAATACACAGGTAGAGAAGATGTCTAAATCCAGATATAATGTTGCGAATCCGGATGATGTTGTTCGTGATTTTGGGGCGGACACATTAAGACTGTATGAAATGTTTATGGGTCCTGTTTCTGCCGAAAAGCCATGGACGGATGAAGGAATTAACGGTGCTTATCGTTTCATCCGCCGTATTTGGAATTGGTTTGTGACGGAAGATGGCACTTTAACCCCGAAAATCAATGATTCCACTGACAATACCGATTTAATCAAACAAATGCACAAAACCATCAAAGGTGTCACCGATGATATGGAAAAACTGTCTTTCAATACCGCTATTGCCAAAATGATGGAAATGCTGAATGCCATGTATAAATCCGATTCGGTTAATCGATTTGTTGCTCAAAACTTTGTATTGCTTTTATCTCCGATTATTCCGCACATGATGGAAGAGTTATGGGAAAAGCTTGGACATAACAACACTCTTTCTTATGAGCCATGGCCGACTTATGACGAAAGTTTCTTGCAAGAAAACACCGTGGAAATTGTCGTCCAAATCATGGGAAAAAAGCGTGCCTTGATACAAGTTCCGCTTGATTCGGACAAGGATACGATTTTAAAGACGGCACAAGAAGAAGAACATATCAAAAACCAACTTGAAAACAAAGAAATAGTTAAGGTTATTTATGTTCCGAATCGGCTATTGAATATTGTAGTTAAATAAGGAAAGAAATAGGCACATAAAAAAATCCCCTTTTCAACAAGGGGATTTTTTTAATCACCATCACGTGAAAAAAATCTTTTTCGAGCTTCCTCATATCCGCCCTTCTTCCGACTAACTTTACGAGGATCTTTTGGATCTGTACCCTTTCCCCAACCGCCGAAACCACGAGCAATAAATTCAAACTCGGCATATTTATCCCAATTTTCATCCCCTGTTGTGGCGACATTTTTCGATTCTTCTTTTTCGTCTGACATCTTTGATACCTCTGCCATGAATTATGCCAGAAAAAGTATAAAAAGTCAATTCTTATCAAAAATAAACTTGTATTTTACTCAAAAATAAAATACTCTGAGTCACAGAAAGGATAAAAAATGGCAACATTTGAAGAAAATTTAAAAGAACTGGAAGAAATCGTTTTAAAATTGGAAAGCGGACAAGCCAATCTGGAAGAGGCTGTCGCCACCTATGAAAAAGGAATGAAATTAAAAAAAGAATGCGAAGAAAAACTTTTATCAGCTCGTCAAAAAATTGAAAAGCTGATACTGGACAAAAACGATGTCGTAATTTCAAAGGAAGATTTTAATGACAACATTTAAAGAAGACTTAAAAGCGATTCGCCAATTGGTGGATAAGCAATTAGAAATCGAACTACCATTAAACAATCAACCGGAAAACGAAGTGGTAAAAGCAATGCGATACAGCACTATCGGTTGCGGCAAAGCATTACGACCTTTTTTGGTTATGACGGTCGCCAAAATGTTTGATGTTCCGTTTGAACAAAGTATTTACACGGCAACGGCTTTGGAAATGATACATTCTTATTCGTTGATACACGACGATTTACCGGCAATGGATAACGATGACATGCGTCGCGGGAAACTGTCTTGTCACAAGGCGTTCACCGAAGCCACAGCCATTCTGGCGGGAGACGCCCTTTTAACCCAAGCGTTCGAGATTTTAGCTCAACCTCACACATCGCCGAATCCGAACAAAAGGTGTGAGTTAATTTCTTTATTGGCCTCTTATGCCGGAAAGGACGGCATGATTGGCGGTCAAATGATAGACTTACTGTCCGAAGGGGATTTAATCCTGAATCAATCTGATATTATCCGTCTTCAATCATTAAAAACCGGCAAATTACTGTCTTTTGCGTGTGAGAGTGGTGCCATCTTGGGCAATGCAACACTTTCAGAACGATTAGCATTACGGGAATATGCTTTGATGATCGGACTGGCCTTTCAAATTACAGACGATATCTTGGATGTTGAAGGAGATGAAAAATTAGTCGGCAAAACACTTCAAAAAGACGAAAATGCTCATAAACAAACCTATTTATCCCTTGTCGGAATGGATAAAGCCAAAGAGAAAGCCAAAGAATTAATTGATAATGCTCAAAATCAATTAAACATTTTTGGCCCAAAGGCAGAAAGCTTAAAAGAACTGGCACAATTTATTTTAGAAAGAAAATATTAAAAAAAGAATTGACTTTAAAATAATTCGATGTTATAATACCCCTGTTCTGCGGAAGATTGGCAGAGTGGTAATGCAGCGGATTGCTAATCCGTCATCCCCTAAAAGGATGCACAGGTTCGAATCCTGTATCTTCCGCCACAATAAACAAGTCGTCTGAAAAGACGACTTTTTTTATATCCTTTTATCCCGATTTCATAAAAAATATTCAAACATTATCAAAACAGACACAAAACAACATTCCGTAAGCCATTGAAAAGTAATGTATTTTTACATCAAAAAAACCTTGGTTTTTTGCAAGAACTTTTTTTTACGATTTAAATATTTTT
>JAZSNA010000035.1:0-7744 GCA_045536135.1 Alphaproteobacteria bacterium | reverse complement strand
ATAGCTGATGTCAAATTCCGTTTTAACACCCAAAGTGGATACATCAGCTTCAACATCCGCCAAGGTCCCATATTCCCGAGTGGCGGTTTCATTCATGGCTAAATTCACATCATATAAAATATTGTTTGTCCGATTCTTGGTCATGGCGATTTTATATCCCGTCAATGCCGTCACCGACAAAACACCGATAATTGCCAGTGTTCCCAGCATTTCAACCATACTCCGACCGCTTTGTTTTTTCATTTTTATTCTCCTTTTTTTATTGTTTTTTCATCAATAAAAACAGTATAAAAAAAACCTTGGTTTTTTTTGAAATTCAAAAACCCCAAAAATGAAAAAACAACACTTTTAAAATAAAAGAAAAAAAATATTTAAATCATGAAAAAAAGTTCTTGCAAAAAACCAAGGTTTTTTTGATGTAAAAATACATGACTTTTCAATAGCTTACAAAATGTTATTTTGTGCCTGTTTTGATAATTTAATATTTGACGATTAAAATCGGATATTTTTATTAAACTTCAATCATATTCTGAAGTATATATTTTATTGAAACCAGATGATTGGACGATTATTTCATTTTTATATCAAAGGAGTCGGGATTGAAAAAGTCTTTCTGGGTTTATCTTGTTCTGGTTTTATCTGTCTTTGCAGGTGGATATTTTTTTGTTTCCACCAAGCATCGGGTGGCTTATTCGCCTCGGTCGGAGTCGATGTTCTCCTTGCCGATTCATACTTTGAAAAATAAATCATTCATGCAACAAAAAACTTTTATCGGGACAATACAGGCGGTTCAAAGTGTTGATGTTGTCCCATATTCGGCCGGATTTTTAAAGAAAGTTTTTGTCCAAAGCGGAGATAAGGTTCAAAAAAATCAAGATTTGTTGGAATTGGATTTGCGGATACCTCTGGCGGATTTAAATCAAGCCAAAGAAGATCTTGAAAAAGCAAAGGCCGATCGTGAAAATGCCTTGACTTATTATAATCGTATTCGAAAAACAAATATAGAGGCCATATCTTCAACGGAATTAGAACAGGCTAAAAGTAATTTTGACGCATCCGATGCCGAATATTTAAAAGCTCGTTCGGCTTTAAATCAAGCTCAAACTTTATATGAATATGCTCTGATTAAGGCCCCGATTGACGGGTGGGTTGGAAATATAAAGGCGACTATCGGCCAATATTTATCGCCACAAGACAGCTCGCCGTTAAATATTACGGCTTTCTCGCCTGTTCGAATAGTCTTTTCTGTGCCGATGAGTCAATATGCCGAAGTTCAAAATTTAGCTGATCCAATTTTACAGGTTGAATTATCTGACGGTCAAAAAATTGAATTTAAAAAAATTAAAATGACAAAAGATAATCAAATTGATAAATCAACCGATTCTATATTGTTCTTTGTCGAAGTTCAAAATTTAAATGATGTTTTAATACCTAATGCATATATTAATGTTCATTTGTTAAAGCCTCAAAGAGGAATTTTGGTTTCGAAAAATTGGATAAAGTTAACACCGGACGGACCGATTGCTTTTGTCTTAAAAGATCACATTATCGAAAAAAGAAAGGTTCAAATCGGCGATACCGTGGATAACGAGTATTGGATTGTATCGGGTCTTGATGAGGGAGAAGATTTGATTACCGTTCCAGTTTTATCCGGTCAAATCGGGCAACAGGCAAACGGAGTTCAACAATGAATTTTTCGTCGTTTTTTATTAATCGTCCCCGATTCGCCGTTGTGATTGCCATTGTGATGACATTGACCGGAGTGATTGCCGGATTGATTTTACCGATTTCACAATATCCGGATATTACACCGGTTCAAATAGTGGTATCCGCAAACTATCCGGGGGCAAATGCAACCCTTTTGGCCGAGACGGTCGCAACACCGATTGAAAATCAAATTAACGGAATTGAAGACATGTTATATATGTCTTCAACCTCCACGGATACCGGCGAATATACTTTGACAATTACATTCGATATCGGGGTTAATGCAGATATTGCGCAGGTCAAGGTTGAAAATCGATTGGATAAAGCTAAACCATTTTTGCCGGATATCGTGACGCAAGAGGGATTGAATGTCGTTCAGCAATCTGCCAATATTTTAGCTTTTGTGGCCTTGACTTCTCCCAACGGAACATATTCACCGCTTTATTTAAGTAATTTTGCCTTTTCGCAAATCCAAAATCCATTCAAACGAATTAACGGTATGGGAGATGTGAATATCTATGGGCCTCAATACAGCATTCGGATTTGGATGGATGTTCAAAAAATGAATGCGTTAAATATAACATCGGATCAAATTATATCGGCCATACAAAGTCAAAATCGAATTGCCGGTGTTGGTTCTCTTTCGTCGGCGCCGGCGGATGATGGAACAAAACAGGTTTTGTCTTTGATGGCAAAAGGCCTTTTATCTTCGCCAAAGGATTTTGAAAATATCATTATAAAATCTGATTTAAATGGCGGAATCATTCGCTTGAAAGATATTTCTCAAATTGAAATGGGCGCAGACAGTTATCAATTAAATGCGTCGTTTAATGATTCTCCATCCGTCGTTATGTCTTTAAATCAACGACCAAATTCCAATTCAATACAGGTCATGAATGATTTAAAAAAAGAAATGGCTCTTTTGGAAAAAAGTTTTCCGGAGGATATGAAATTTGAATTGGTTTATGATTCAACTGTTTTTGTGCGAACAAGTATTCAGACGATTTTAATGACTTTGTTGTTTACCTTTGTATTGGTGATGATTGTCATCTATCTTTTTTTACAAAATATTAAAGCCACTTTAATTCCGTTGGTCACTATACCGGTATCCTTAATTTCAACTTTTGTTGTGATTTATCTGTTGGGTTTTGATATTAATATTTTAACTCTGTTTGCAATGATATTGGCTATCGGATTGGTTGTTGACGATGCGATTGTGGTTGTCGAACGGGTTCAATACCTGATGAAGTATAATCATTTGTCGTCGGTGGAGGCTTCTAATCAGGCGATGACGGATATTACATCTTCCGTTATCGCAACGACTTTGGTTTTATTGGCTATATTTGTCCCCGTCGGTTTAATGGCCGGTATGACCGGTAAAATATATCAACAATTTGCAGTGACATTGTCAACGGCTATATTTTTTTCCGCGGTAAATGCTTTGACTTTAAGTCCTGTTTTGTGTGCGTTTTTTTTAAAGAAAAAATCTTCGGAAAATTTCCGTTGGATGAAAAAATTTAATTCGGTTTTGGATTTCGTTCAAAGCAAATACATGACGGTAGCCCGATTTTTATGTACTCATATCAGATTGGTTTTGATGATGACATTTATGACTGTCGGATTTTTATCTTTTTTATTCATCAAAATACCTCAAGAATATATTCCGACAGAAGATCAAGGTATGATTTTAGCCAGTATTCAGTTGCCTTCAACATCCAGTATTAACCAGACTCAAGAATTTTTATCCCAAATGTCAACGGAAGTCAGAAAAATTCCGGGTATTCGCTCATTCGTCGGAATTTCCGGAAACAGCATGCTTTCAGCCAGCGGCGAAAATATCGGCATGGCTGCGATTATTTTAACGCCTTGGGACGAACGAAAAACACCAGCTTTGTCCATGGATAATATTTTAAATCAATTAAATCGAAAATATTCTTTTACATCGGGGATTGATGTTGATTTTTTTGCAATGCCGTCCATTCCGGGGGTCGGAAATGCAGACGGGATAACTTTTCAATTAAATGCGTTAAATCAGAATACAACACCGGCAGATTTAAGTCAGACTCTTGAAAAGTTAATATCATTTATTCGAAACAGTTCATTTTTTTCATTCGGATTTTCGCCATATTCATCAGATACACCTCATATCTTTTTGGATATAGATCGGACAAAATTATCAACATATCAGATATCGTTATCGGATTTATTTTCCGTCTTACAAAATAATTTGGGTTCTCGGTATGTAAATAATATTATCCTAGACGGTCAGGTCAGTAAAGTCATTATACAGGCAGACTTTTCGGATCGCAAAGATCAAAAAGACTTAGGGACATTATATGTTTCAAATGCTAATGGTCAGCTAATACAGATTAAAAACTTTTTAAAAGAAAAAGTTGTCGTTATGCCTAAAATCATTTATCGCTTTAATCAATATTTAAGTGCCGGTATCAATGCCCAGACAGCTTTGCATATCAGTTCGGGTAAGGCCATATCGGCATTACAGGATTTTATGTCATCTTTGGGGCGGGATTATGATATCTCATGGACCGGATTAACTCTTCAACAAATTAAAACACAAGGGTTAGCCGTGATTTTGATTTCGTTGGCTTTTATTTTTTCATACCTTTTTTTAACGGCGTTATATGAAAGTTGGTGGATTTCATTTTCAGTTCTTTTAACGAATATTTTTGCAATATCAGGTGCTTTGATTGGTTTGGAAATATGGGGCCTTTCTTTAAGTATTTATGCTCAACTCGGAATAGTGATGCTTATCGGGCTTGCCAGCAAAAATGCAATTTTAATTGTTCAGTTTATATTGGATTATCAACGAAAAGGAATGGAGATGGAACAGGCTGCCATAAAAGGGTTTTCCGAACGGTTTCGAGCCGTCGTCATGACAGCTTTAACATTTATTTTAGGGACTTTCCCAATGGTTATTGCCAGTGGTGCCGGTTCAGCCAGTCAAAGGTCTATTGGGGTCACTGTTTTTTGCGGTATGATTGTCGCCGTAGCGGTGGGTATTTTATTTATTCCATCTTATTTTATTGTTTTTGTTCGAATTTCATTGGGAAAACTTTTTAAGAAAAAGACTTTAAAATCATTAATAATTATTTTGTTTTCGGGAATGCTTACATCGTGTATGTTGGGGCCTGATTATCAGCAACCTGATTTTTTTTCGGATAAACAAATTCAAAAAGCTTTGGATACGCCGATGTCGGAAAAGGTTAATTTGACATTACTTGATTTAAAAGATACAACCTTAAACAAGTTAATTGATATTGCTTATCAAAACAGTCCGACCTTGAAAATTGCATTATGGCGCTTATATCAATCTCGATTGTTTGTAAAAATGGCTCAAAGCAAATTATTGCCGACTTTTGATTTAACGGGACAATATAATTTTGTTAAAGACAGTAAAAATATGGGGCTTGTTTTACAGGACAGTTCTTATCAGGTCGGGGTGGATGCGTCTTGGGAAATTGATATTTTCGGCGGAACAAGACGACGAATCGAAGCCGAAAAAGCAAACTTAAAATCAACCATTTATTCGCTTTTAAATATAGTGACATCCACTGTATCCGAAGTCGGTCGGTTATATGTCCAAATTCGTTTGACCGAGGAGTTAATTCGGCAAACAAAAGAAAATATTCTGGTGCAAGAAGAAATGACGGCTTTGGTTCAGGATAAAAACACAACCGGATTGGCCAGTCGATTATCTTTGGAACAGGCACTTTACCTTCTTGAAAATACAAAAGCTTCGCTGGCTGATTTAGAGTATCAGTATATTGAAAACAAAAATGCATTAGCTTTAATTTTGGGATACTTGCCCGGTGAAGTCGATGATATTTTAAAAGACGGAGAAAAAAGCTTGATGCGTCAATCGTTTGATTTCGATCTTCAAAAGATAACGGCTCTACCGGTTGGTATTTTACGTCAACGTCCGGATGTTAAATCCGCAGAGGAAAATTTAATTGCTCAAAATGCTCTTGTCGGGGCGGCAATTGCCGATCTTTTTCCAAAGTTTAATTTTTCAGTTTTATTCGGATACGAATCATTAAAGGCAGAAAATTTGTTTAATCAAAGCAGTTTAATGCATACCATAACTCCCAGTTTAACAACACCGATTTTTCATTTTAATGCCTTACGGGAAAATGTCGAGATTCAAAAACTTAAAAAGGAAGAGTTGATTTTAACATACGAGCAAGCTCTTTTAAATGCGGTGGCAGATGTTAAAAATGCAATAGAATCATTGTTTTGGGAATATGAAAGATATCAAAATCTGATGAAAACATATCAACATGCAAATAAAGTGGTGGAATTGATGCAAGATAAATATAAAAACGGATTAATCGAATATACGGATATATTACAAGCTCAACAAAACCGAATACAAGCTCAAATACAAATGATACAGTCTCATGGTAATCTTTATTCCGATCTGATACGGTTCTATAAAGCAGTCGGCGGTGATAGTTCACGGACAGATAACGAGTTAAAAGTTATGTAAAAATACAAAAAAAATTGGGTGATTCGCACCCGTTTTGTTTAAATGGGAAAAGTATTTCTTTATAAACGTTCTCTTCCATTCCATATCCCACTGGTGCATGTGACAGTTGATGTTCCATTACATACCGCATTCGCCGGACACTCTAAACAAGTATCAACTTGAAGAAAATCACTGACAGAACAACAAGAATATTCACCATAATCATTTAGATTTGGCACCATATTGTCCTCACAAATAAGTTGATCCCCATTCCAAAAACCGGCCTTAGCCAACAGTTCCAATAAAATCTTATGATTGATGCTTTAAAAATATTTCCTGATATCACATTTCAAAAAACAAACCCTTATAACTCATTGAATTATAAGGGTTTTTGTTGGCTGGACACATCTTGCTATACACGGACTGAAACAACCTCGATTTTATCAAAACCGAAGTTGTGTTTCATTAAATACAATAAATCTTTTACTCGTTTTAATTTCTTGCTTGCAGAATAATAAATTGTATGATATACTGGGAGTATAAGCTAAATTAGGAGGCTCATATGGACTTTACGTTTTTGAAGGAAGATCAGATATGGGGCGATGGTGCCCTGGAAGTCATGAAGCGTTATGGCACGAAGGTTGCGCCAACGGATCTGACAGTCATATTGGGTGGTTATATGACTGGTGGTGGTGATTGTACTTCTGAAGATGATCTAACTTGTGCCTCTTGGTCCGCGTCTTCTTATGATAATGTTTACGTGCGTAGCGTCGACGCTGAGGGCACTAAGAGCTGGAATAACATGAATCTACGTATTTTCTCGGCGCGCCCCGCTTTGCCTCCATCGGAGGCATCTAAAATCAGCCCGAGCGAAGCGAGGGCTATCGCTGGAATCCGCGTAGCGGAATATGGGGAATACCCGCAAACAGTTGCCAATGAACGCACCAGCGAGAAGTTAGAAAGATTACATGATTCAAGATCTCTCCGTCCGACCGGAAAAAATTACACATTTGATTCAGTTGGTTTAACCGATTATGACACGTCTTTTAAGGCCACATCCTATCAGGAATATGAAATGGATGGCAAAAGGTATATCCGCGTTCCTGGACGGCCTGCTGACGACGATAGCAAGCTATCTACCGGGGAACAGGTAGAGTCCGGAAAACCCTACTGGGTTGAGGTCCAGCCGATAGAATGGCTGATGGATAGAAGCGGCACAATGGTCGCCAAAAAATGCTTATTCGCCGGTATTCAATTTGATACAAAGAGCTCATATAACGGTGACTTCTCTAAAACGTCCATGAAGCACTATTTGGACACTTATTTTGCCAAAGAAATGGAGCCGACTGGACGTGTAGCTGCAAGAACGGTATCAAGAGACTATGAAGAAGAAAGGACAAGAACAATCCTATCAACAATCAGACAGTTCAGAAAATCAAGATAAGCAAAACGAAAATCCATCAGAAGGCTCGGATAGATCCGAACAGCAAAAGGATCAATCCCAAGGTGGGGATTCAAATTCTGATGAGAATTCGTCATCAGAACAAAACA
>JAZSNA010000011.1:0-17300 GCA_045536135.1 Alphaproteobacteria bacterium | reverse complement strand
TCCACAGCGATATAAAAACCTTCTGATTCTGTATTCCCTAATCGGGCATAGCTGATGTCAAATTCCGTTTTAACACCCAAAGTGGATACATTAGCTTCAACATCCGCCAAAGTCCCATATTCCCGAGTGGCGATTTCATTCATCGCTAAATTCACATCATATAAAATATTGTTTGTCCGATTCTTGGTCATGGCGATTTTATATCCCGTCAATGCCGTCACCGACAAAACACCGATAATTGCCAGTGTTCCCAGCATTTCAACCATACTGCGTCCATGTTCTTTTTTCATTTTTTATACTCCTTTTTTTATTGTTTTTTCATCAATGAAAACAGTATAAAAAAAACCTTGGTTTTTTTTGAAATTCAAAAACCCCAAAAATGAAAAAACAACACTTTTAAAATAAAAGAAAAAAAATATTTAAATCATGAAAAAAAATGCTTGCAAAAAACCAAGGTTTTTTTGATGATATTTTTTAATTAATCGAAGTGTTGTTTTTTATCAATAAAATCCTTTTAAAATAATCTGTTATATACTTTTATTTAAACAGGTAAAAAAAGTTCTTGCTTTTTATTTTTATTTTGTTATAATGAAGAAAGTTATTCAGATTCGTGGGGGTATAGCTCAGTTGGGAGAGCGTTTGAATGGCATTCAAAAGGTCGTCAGTTCGATCCTGATTACCTCCACCATCTTTTTTCAAGCCCCTTTTGGGGCTGTTTTTTTAGGAAGAGGATCACATGTTTTCATTTTTAAAACCCAAAATAAAACCTTACTCCACCGGTTATCTGCCGGAAAAAGACGGTCATTGTATTTACTTTCAACAATTCGGTAATAAAAACGGTGAAGTCATTTTATCCTTTCACGGTGGTCCGGGCGGACGAGGGAAGGCATCTCATGCAGGCTTATTCAACTTAAAAAAATATCGCATTATTTTGTTTGATCAACGGGCTTGCGGTTTATCCCTTTTCAAAGATCCTTTTTTTAAAAACACCACAAAAGAAACCATGTCCGATGCCATCAGATTATTGGATTATTTGGATATAAAGGGCAAAATTATCATCAACGGATCTTCATTTGGTTCAACTTGTGCTTTGTTATTTGCCGAAACTTTCCCCGAAAGAGTAAAACTATTAAATATATCATCGGTTTTCTTGGGCAGAAAACAGGATTTTGATTCTTTTTCGTCCAGTTCATCTCTGTTTTATCCGGATATTTTGGATTTATTTCAAAAACAAGCCGGCAAAAAAGATATTATCGAATACTATCATGAGCTGGCATTTTCCGATAATGTTAAGATACAACAAAAGGCGTTAAGATATTTTGGTTCTTTTGAAAAACAATTGGGACAAAAAGACATCACATTCCCCGATATTAAGATTGACGATAAAAAATTATTACGGCTTCGAATCATGCTTCATTATATGAAAAATAAAATGTTCTTATCCGATAATCAAATCATAAAAAACGCTAAAAAGATAAGGAATATTCCAACTTTCATTTATCAAAATCGGCTTGATTTTTGTTGCCCACCCTATCAGGCATTTGAAGTTCATAAAGCTTTACCCAAATCTAAACTAACCCTTTTTGCTGATGCCGGACATGGCAGTAAAGGACTTTTTGATATCGTTAAAAAAGACTGGAAATAAAAAATATCTTGACAACAACAATAATTTCATGTAAACAGATACTGTGAAATAAATCACAATATATTTAAAAAATTATTTTTCCATTATTTTTTAATAGGTTAACAGAGGTTCTTTATGGTAAATAATTCTGAAATAGAAACAAAAAGATTAAAACAGGAAATTTTAATTCGCTTAATTCGAGCCTTTATGTCGGATAATTTTGCCGAAAACGCTCGCCTTATTCCATACGATATGCGTCCGAAAGGTGCCGACAACATCCCCTTTCGTTGTTGTGTTTATAAAGAACGGGAAATTTTAAGATCCCGAACTTTGGCCGGACTTGGTTTTGGTATCGAAGAAGATGATGAAAAAACATTACTGTCTGAATATGCCAAACGTGCCTTAGAACGAGAAACACCGGAAGAAAATCCGCTGACAATCATCGGGAACGCATGTAAAGGTTGTCCGGGCGGACGAGTTTATATTACGGATTTGTGTCAAAATTGTTTGGCAAAGCCCTGTATAAACACTTGTCGTTTTGGTGCAATTAAACAAATTGACGGCCGAAGTGTTATTGATGAAGAAAAATGTAAAAAATGCGGTTTATGTATGAGTGCTTGCCCATATGGCGCAATCATCAAAACAATTTCACCATGTGAAAATGCTTGTCCAGTCGGTGCAATTGAAAAAGATGAAAACGGTTTTGCCAAGATTGACAAGGAAAAATGTATTTCTTGCGGAAAATGCGTCAGTGCCTGCCCTTTTGGAGCCGTTCATGTCAAAAGTCAAATTATTGATGTATTAAAAAGAATAAAGGACAATCAAAAAGTCATTGCATTGCTTGCTCCGGCATTGATGGGGCATCTGCCCTTTGAAGGCGAGCAAATCAAACAAGCCTTTATCAAAGCGGGTTTTACAGATGTTTACGAAGTCGCTTTGGGGGCAGATATAACGGCTAAAACAGAAGCACAGGATTTAAAGGAACGGCTTCTAAATAACGCTCCCTTTATGACAACATCCTGTTGTGCGGCCTATAATGAATTCGTAAAGAAACATTTACCGCAAATCAAACCATTTGTATCCGACGCATATACGCCACTTTATTATACGGCGGAAATTGTCAAAAAAGAACATCCGGATGCAATCACGGTCTTCATCAGCCCCTGTTTTGCAAAAAGATTGGAAGTCTTGGAAAACCCCAATGTTGATTATATTTTAAACTTTGAAGAAATTAATGCAATCTTAACGGCTCTTGATATTGAAATAGAGACCTGTTCATCAGAAAGCTTAAAATATCAAACATCCAAAGAAGGACGTGAATTTGCTATATCTGGCGGCGTTGCAAAGGCCGTTCAAGCCTGTTGGAATGGCAATCCGGAGGACTTAAAGCCTGTTATCATCAATGGTTTAAACAAGGTATCCATTCGAGATTTAAAAAAATATGCCAAAGAGGGAAAATGCGATTTAGGCAACTTAATTGAAATTATGAGTTGTGAAGGCGGTTGTATTGCTGGAAATGCTTGCTTACTTGATTTTAAAAACGCATTTAAACAAATCAAATCCTATGGCGAAAAAGGACACTCAATTAACGATAAATAACAAAAGGAAATAAAATGTCAGAACAACAAAAAATCACAAATATTGAAGAATTGGAAGCTTTAATCAATCGGGTCCATATTGCACAAAATCAATTTGCCACTTTTTCAGAAGAAAAGGTTAATGAAATTTTCAAAGCTGCGGCGACGGCTGCGGACAAAATGAGAATTGATTTAGCCGAAATGGCTGTCAATGAAACCGGAATGGGTGTCTTGGAAGATAAAATTATCAAAAATCATTTTGCTTCGGAATATATATACAATAAACACAAAAATAAAAAAACATGTGGCATCGTTAAACGGGATAAAGTCAACGGCATTAAAATCGTGGCATCTCCCTTGGGTGTCATCGCCGGAGTTATTCCAACAACCAATCCGACATCAACCGCTATTTTCAAGGCTTTAATCTGTTTAAAAACCAGAAACGGAATTATCTTTTCACCACATCCCAGAGCTAAAAATTCAACAATCGAAGCGGCTAAAATTGTTTTGGCAGCCGCCGTTAAAGCCGGTGCACCCGAAGATATTATCGGTTGGATTGACGAACCGTCTTTGGAAATGACACAAACATTAATGACACATCCAAAAATCAGTGCGATTTTAGCCACCGGTGGTCCGGGGATGGTTAAAGCTGCCTATTCCAGCGGGAAACCGGCTCTGGGCGTCGGTTCCGGAAATACACCGGCAATCATTGATGAAACAGCGGATATTGTCCGTGCCGTTTCATCAATTTTAATGTCAAAAACTTTTGATAATGGTATGATTTGTGCCTCAGAACAATCCGCTATCGTCATTAATGATATTTATGAAACGGTTAAAAATGAATTTTTATACCGTGGTGCATATATCTTGAATGAAGAAGAAAGTGAAAAATTAGGCAAAATCATCTTAACAGAGAAAGGAACTGTTAATGCATCCATTGTCGGACAACCGGCCGTAAAAATCGCTCAACTGGCTGGTTTTACCGTTCCGGGAAATACAAAAATTTTAATATCCGAACAAACATCCTATGAAAAAAGCAATCCTTATGCACATGAAAAATTATCACCGATTTTAACAATGTATAAAGCTGATAATTTTGAACAAGCAACAGACATTGCGTTGGAATTAGTCACTTTGGGCGGATTAGGCCATACATCCGTTCTTTATACGGATGAACGCAAGCAAGAGAGAATTGATTTTTATTCAACCAAAATGCCAACCGGTCGAATTTTAATCAATACACCGGCTTCACAAGGCGGTATCGGCGACTTATATAATTTCAGACTTGAACCATCCTTGACATTGGGTTGTGGATCTTGGGGCGGGAATTCCGTCAGCGAAAATGTCGGTGTTAAACACTTATTGAACTATAAAACCGTTGCAGAAAGGAGAGAAAATATGTTGTGGTATAAAGTTCCGCCAAAAATTTATTTTAAACGAGGTTCAACGGATTTAGCACTTCGTGAATTCGAAGGTAAAAAAAGAGCATTCATTATCACAGACCGCTTCCTATTTGACAGCGGAGCCGTCAGAACAATTACCGATACATTGGAAGAAATCGATATCGATTATCAAATCTTCTTTGATGTCCAACCCGATCCGACATTATCAACCGTCCATACGGCATTGTCAATGGTAAAACCATATGAACCGGATTTGATTATTGCATTGGGAGGCGGTTCACCAATGGATGTTGCCAAAGTGATTTGGTTGATGTATGAACATCCGGAAGTTAATTTTGAAGATATCTCTATGCGTTTCTTGGATATTCGTAAAAGAATTTGTTCCATTCCAGACTTAGGTGAAAAAGCAAAATTAATCTGCATTCCGACCACATCCGGAACCGGTTCAGAAGTCACCCCGTTTTCAATTATTACCGATGATGATACACATGTTAAATATGCCATTGCCGATTATGCCTTAACCCCATCTATGGCTATTATAGATCCGAACTTCGTGGACGGTATGCCGAAGGGATTAACTGCGGCAGGCGGTATCGATGCTCTCGTTCATGCGTTGGAAGCATATGTTTCAATTATGGCAACCAACTTTACAAATTCATCGGCCTTAGAAGCAATCAAACAAATTTTCCGTTATTTACCTCGTTCTTATAATGACGGAGCTAATGATCCGATTGCTCGGGAAAAAATACATTATGCCTCTACAATTGCCGGCATGGCATTTGCAAATGCGTTCCTTGGATTGTGTCATTCAATGGCTCACAAACTCGGGGCAATGTACAATATTCCACACGGAATTGCGAATGCTTTGCTCATCTGTCAAGTCATCCGCTTTAATGCAACAGATTGCCCGAAAAAGCAAGCAATCTTCTCACAATACAAAGCACCGGAAGCTAAAAAACGTTATGCACAAATTGCACATAACTTATACTTAGGCTCTTCCAATTCAACGGATGATGAAAAAGTCGAATTGTTAATCAATGCAATTAAAGAATTAAAACAAACCCTTGGTGTGGCGAATTCAATTCGTGAATATGGCATTGATGAAGAAAAATTCATGCAAAATTTGGATAAACTTGTCCGTTTGGCATTTGATGATCAATGTACCGGGGCCAATCCGGTCTATCCGTTAATGGACGACATTAAACAAATTTATTTGGATGCTTATGAAGGAAAGTGTTAAGAATGAATGCAATTTCAAATAAGGTAATTGAACGATTAACTTTATATCATTGTATTTTAAAATACTCATGGAGTGAAAAAAGTTTTATTTCCAGTCATGAAATTGCTTCATTTTTAAATCTTGATGATTCACAAGTTCGCAAGGACATCGCATTATGTGGTGTCCTTGGCAAGCAAAAATCCGGATATCCGGTAAATGAGTTAAAAAAATCAATCGAAAAAAAATTATCATTTCAAGAAACAAATAATGTGTTCATTATCGGAACCGGCAATTTGGGTGAAGCACTGACAAAATATTCCGATTTCAAAGATTATGGTATTGAAATAAAAGGATTATTTGACACAAATCCGTCCAAAATCGGTCAAATAATTAACGGACATCCGGTTTATTCAATGGATGATTTAAAAGAAAAAATCATTCAAAAAAACATTCAAACCGTTATTTTAACCGTTCCACCACAGCAAGCTCAAAAAGTGTGTAATCAAATCGTTTCAATGGGTATTTGTTTTATTTGGAATTTTTCGCCATGTATTTTAAAAGTTCCATCCTATGTCACCGTTCATTACGAAAACATTATCATCGGTTTTTTACAAATGAAAAACAATAACGAAGAAAAAGTTATTTTGGTTAATAATGAGAACCAACAAATCGGCACTTGCGGTAAAATGCAAGCCCATATTCAAGGTCGTCTTCATCGGGCCTTTTCCGGTTTTGTATTTAATGAAAAAAAAGAACTTTTAATCCAAAAAAGAGCCCTTTCCAAATACCACAATCCCGGAATTTGGTCCAATACGGTCTGCTCTCATCCGCGTATGAATGAAAAAAACGCTGATGCCGTTAACCGTCGTCTTTATGAAGAGTTCGGGTTTAATTCAGATTTTACGGAAATCGGTCAGATGACCTATCAAAAAGACTTTGATAATGGTCTGATTGAACATGAAATTGATCATATCTTTATTGCTCAATATAAAAATCAAAAAATTAATCCCAATAAAGATGAAATTTGTGATTATAAATGGATTTCTAAAAAAAATCTGTTATCAGAGATACAAAAAAATCCTGAAAATTTTTCATATTGGATGAGACAAATTCTGAAACAGAATATGTTAGATAATTATTTTTAAATTATGGTCTTTCAATATTTCCTTCTTTTCGGTTGGTTGAATTAACCAAGAAAATGCCAAATAATATAATTATTCCGCCATAGATTTGTGAAGTATAGACCCTTTCCCCCAAAAAAAGAAAAGCAAAAATCGTACTGAAAACAGGCATTAAGTAATAAATCATACCTGACTTTATTCCACCGATTTTATCCAAAGCTTTATTCCAAAATAAATATGCCAATATTGAATTAAAAATCCCCATATACAACATAATCCAAAGAACATCATGCCGAAACATTTGGATATGCGTCGTCGGATAGATAATCCAATCATATATAAACATCGGCAAAATCATAACTGTTCCTAAAATAATCATAACCGACAACAACACAAGTTGAGGTATCTTAACATCTCTTTTGGTCATAATAAAACTATATAAACCAAAAGTCATTGCCATCATAAGCATCCAAAAATCGCCAACAGATAAATGGATGGTTGATAATGTTTCAATTCGTCCATGCAAAATAACAAGTATCAAACCCAATATCGTTATAAAAAAGCCCTTCTTTTGTTTTGAGTTTAAAATAATACCACCCCAAAATCGACTGAATAAAATTAAAAAAATAGGTCCGGTCACCGAAAACAATGACATTTCAATTGCCGAAAGAGAATAAGAGGCATAGTAAACAAAGGTATTACAAAAAGTAAACCCGATAAGTGATGCCCCAAAAATCATTTGACGACTCTTCCACAAATCAACGCGATAAAAAATTATTCCTTTAATTGTTATCGGAAATAAAATAATAGCGGCGATAAACCATCTTAAAAAAGCAATTTGCCACGGTGAGATTACTCCGATTAAATATCGTCCGACAATAACATTCAAGCTCCAAAACAAAACAGATAAAACAGCATATAAATATCCCATAAAGAATATATGGTTTTTTTAAAAAAATTATCGAATAAAAAAAATAAAATCATATTAAAAAAATGGATTATATGCCCATTGAAGTAAAGCTTGCCGTTGACGAGCACGACACAATAAATCATAAGAAAAACAATGTTTTTTTATTTGAGCTTTATGCCGATAAAACAGACGCCATCTTTTAATTTGGATTTCATCAATATCCTTTATTCGTCGTCCCATATAATAACGGCAATACCATTGAAACCAACCCCGAACATCAGGTCCGATAATCCAACCTTTTTCTTGCCAATAGGATAACGGCTGTCTTGATTTTATCTTAAATAAATTACAATTAATATCCGGTTTTTCAAACGAAAGTTTAGCATCAATGAACCAATCATCGGGAAACTCTTTTTGGCAATCTGTCATATATTTCCCTTCGAACACACCCAACGAAAGCATTTCTTTTGGCGTCAATTCCGGTTTAAAGTCCGGATGAAAATTTTCCCCCATTGGCTGAACAAGAGTATAACAATACCCTGTCTGCATTTTATCATTAACACAAATATCCATAAGAAATAAATAAGTATAAAAGCGATTATTTCAATGTATCATAATACCGTTTAACTTCTTTCATATCCATCCACATTTGCCACTTTGGAGCACCCTTTTCTTTTGACGGATTTCGAAGTAAATATGACGGATGATAAATCGGCATCATCTTAGCCCCCCAAGGTCCATCGAACCATTGACCGTGTATCTTTGTAATTCCCTGTTTTAAATCCAAAAAAGAAGCCATTGCAACCCGTCCGCAAAGTAAAATAATTCGAGGTTTCAGTATTTCTATTTGCCTTTGCAAAAACTGGCGACAAGCTTCTTTTTCTGCCGGCAAAGGATCTCGATTTTCAGGCGGTCGGCATTTGATTGTATTACAAATATAAACATCCTTTTGACGGGATAAATCCACACTTTGTAAAATTTTATCCAATAATTGTCCGGCCCGACCGACAAAAGGCAATCCGACAGCATCTTCATTTGCACCCGGAGCTTCACCAATCAACATAATTTTTGAATTAGGACATCCATCTGAAAAAACAATATTTTTTCGTGTTTTTCCCAAAGGACATTTTTGACAACTTTGGCATTGTTTTTTTACTTCTTTGAGAGCTTCAAACATCTGATTTCTTTCATTAAAATTTCAACTGTTTTTTCCCATGAATACTTTTGAGCCTCCCTTAAACAGGCCGTTGACCTGTTTTCATAAGATTTACTGCCCCATAATATTTTTCCCAATTCTTTTGCTGTTTTCTGATAATCATATCCATCAATAAAAATGGCACAATTACGACCGATTTCCTGCAAAGCAGAACCTTTTGTACACACAACCGGACATCCGCACGACATTGCTTCAAGCAAAGGCAATCCGAACCCTTCCACCAACGATGGGAATAAAAATACACTTGCCCCGTTATATAACGGAACAATATCATCTTCATCAATAAATCCGGTTAAAATGATTTGTTTTTTAAATTTCTCATAACCATCCACCGATGAAAGACATAAATCAAATCCCGAACGATGAGAACCGGCCAAGACCAAACAAACATCTAAATTCGGACGCATTTTCATCAATTCAATAAACGATTTAACACTGTGGATAAAATTTTTCCGTTTGCTCATATCAGACAGAGATAAAATATACTTTGACGATGAAATTTTATATTTTCGTTTCACCCGTTCAATCAAGTGCTTATCATTAATTTTTTTGAATTTTTGATCCGCCGCCAAAGGTAAGATATTCGTATTCTTATAACTGTATTGAGGTAAGTAATCTATGACCTCATTCAAAGTAAAATCCGAAACGGTTAAAACGTTATCAACCTGTAAACTATCAATCCAAGCCCTAAATTTTCGTTCGTATTTAAGGTTGGTTGAAAATTCGGAATAATTAATCGGAATTAAATCATGAATAATTGCAATCGATTTTATGTTAGATAAATAAATCAGCGGAGAAACAACAGGCGTTGGAGAAAAATAAACATCAAATTTATTTAAAATCTTTTTAACCCGCCAACCATATAAAAAACGATAAATATAATTTTTAAAAGAAGAAAACTTTTTATAGAGCTTTGTCGTTTTTTTCAAATACGGCATCAATACCGTTTTATCTTTTAAATCCATCCGACCGATTTTTTCCAAATAAGCATTAAAATCACCGCTGCGATCGGTTAAAAGCGGATAAACATCAACATCACGTTCTTTGATTAAACGTTTAAAGAGTTCATCGGCCACACGACAAATTCCAGAAGGATTTTTATTAAATTCCTTTCGGATTGATTCGACATCAAAAAGAAGTTTTATTTTTTTCATAAGTCGATAATAAATCTTTTTTTACACATTATCAAGTAGATTATATACTTTTATCTAATTTTTTAAAAAAATTTTAAACTTATATTATGTATCATGAAAATAAATATTTTTTTATCACTGTTGGCAATTACGTTCGGAGGCGGTTTTTTAAGTTCCACCGCCATGACACCGGAAAATACGATATGGTACTATAATTTAATAAAGCCCGTTCCATTTATTCCGCCGGCTTATTTATTTTCAATTGCATGGAGTATTTTTTTCATCTTATTATCCCTATCCGCCTTTATCGTGTGGGATAAGGCTAAAAAGCTTTTTTTCGCCCTGCATCTGATTGGTATTTTCACATGGCCCTTTTTATTTTTTGCACTTCAAAATATCATTTTTGGAATTATCGGAACACTATTTATCCTATTAACCCTTATTTTCTGTATTAAGGACTTTAAGAAAGTAAATATTTACGCTTCATACCTGTTATATCCCGAGTTTGCTTGGGTTATTTTTGCCCTGTATATGAATATATCAATCCTTTTTTTCAATCACTAGGAGGTTATAATGAAACATATTTTAATTATTAATTCTCATCAACCCTATCCTTTTGCGAAAGGTCTGTTGACCGATACATTAATATCTGAAATTGAAGAAATTTTATCGCCATTTTATAAAATAAAAAAAACGATTATCAAAAACGGATACGATATAAAAGAAGAACAAGAAAAATTCTTTTGGGCTGACACAATTATTTTTCAATTTCCGATTTATTGGTTTTCTGAACCGGCCATTTTAAAAGAATATATGCAAAACGTATATGAATACGATGTTTTTTATTCTTTTTCCGGAAGCGGATATGGTCAAGGCGGTCTTTTAAAAGGACGTGATTTTATGTTGTCAACGACGTGGAATTCTCCCTTGGAAGCATTTGGAAAGGGGTTTTGGAAAGATGTTAAAACGCCTTCGGAGGTTTTGATACCTTTTCGCCAAACCCAAAAATTCATCGGACTGGGGGAATTAAAGCATTTTTCATGCCACGATGTTATCAAGAATCCTCGCATCGAAACATTTTTAAATAATCTGGAAAACCACTTAAAAGAAGTCTTTTCATTAACCGGCGTGTCTCGTTGACTTTTTTGTCATTTTATGATATAATTTCCGATATTTTTTTGGGAATTTATTCATGGAAAAAACGATTTTTGAACAAATTAAGAAACAAAACGGAGAAAGTTTTGCCAAAACAATTCGTCAATATGATAATGGAATTTTTGACATTCCCCACATTGTTCAAATCGTCCAATATGCCGGAGACAATGCCGAACCGATTTTACAATTTTTACATTCCCTTAAAAACAGAGACATCCAATCCCAGCCCTCAAATCAAGATCCCTTCGCATTACTTAAACAAGCCGGATATAACGCCTATTTGGCAGATACGTTTGAAAAACAAAACAGCATTCAAAAATATTTTACCCGGAAAGAGAGACTATGCACCTTTAAAGACCCCCAACGTTTTAAAGACTTTTACATCATCAATGCAATCAGAGAAGATATTGAAACAATACACCGAAAAGATTTTATCGGCAAGGAGGAACGACAAGACAAATACGGCACCTCCGTTTTATCTATCCAAATATTTAAAAACGGCGGCTTTATTTCAATTAAAAACAGATATAATCATACCGTTGAAAATTGCGATAACACCTTTCATTCAAATCCAGACGAAATTATTCCGGGCTTATCAGAAGCCTTAAAAAAATATTTTAATATCGACTTTTACAAATCGAAACTTAGTATTCCGGATAACTTTATTTTTATGAACGGGCGGCTGTTTAAATACCACATGGAAACAAACGGCGTTTTCTATTCTTCAAACTTTTATATCAAAGGCAATGAATTTCACTTATTAAACAAAAACCACGAATTTATGTTGGGACAATGTATTTTAAATATTAAAAACAGAACCATATTTAATCCGTCTGCCTATACCAAACCCAACCGGCCGATTTTATTTGACCAGCAAATTGACACCAGTGAAAATTTACAAATACTACTCGCCCATGAGTTCAAACAAAAGAAAATTCAAGTTTTAAAAACAGGAAAAAATTCTTACCAGATTTATGCGGATGGGACACCGATTATATCAACAAAAAACGGACAAATTACCTCTTTGTGTTTAACAAAACCAAGAGTTTTTAACAATGAATTTTCACCAGCCGGTTGTTATAGATCCTTGGAAGAATTAATCATGCCCAATCTTTTACAAGTCGGAAACAATTTTGGTTATGGAGTCAAAAATTTATCCGTTTTTATTGCTCCCCGATTAAAAGTCATCGGGAACAACTTTTTATATGATAATTTTGGTTTAAAAAAATTACACTTACCCAATGTAATAAAAATCGGCAATAATTTTTTAAGAAATAATAAAATTCTTGAAGAATTTTACGCCCCCCGATTAACCAGTATCAAAGATTATTTTTTGGGCAATAATCTAAAACTGAAAACCCTATATTTACCAAATTTAACCCGAGTTCGCCATTCCTTTTTAGAAACCAATCCATCATTAACCTCATTTACAGCGCCTAACCTTAAAACAATTGGAAATAGTTTTTTGGAAAATAATACATCTCTAGCAGAAATTTCACTTGAAAATCTACTTTCTGTCGGTGATTACTTTTTATTTAAGAATGAGGTTCTATCCCAAATTAACACCCCTAGTTTAAGAACAACTGGAATCAATTTCTTAACACACAATCAAAATCTTCAACAAATCAGATTTCAAAATTTACAAAATTTTAATCTATCAGAAAGCCTGATTTTTAATCAAAAAATCAAATCCATTAAAATCCAAAATAAAGAATATGTGACAGTAGGCAATAAAATTATCCGCCGACTTCGTCATTCGATCTTTGATTTTTTTAATCATATTGAAAATTGTCGATAAACTGAAATATCAAAAAAGCCTTGCATTTTAATGCAAGGCTAAATGAAAAAAGAATATGGTGCCGGCAGAGGGACTCGAACTCCCGACCTGATGATTACAAATCAACTGCTCTACCAACTGAGCTATGCCGGCCTAACTTATTTTTCTTATAACCGATTCGTTTTTTCTTTGCAAGCATTTTATGTAAAAAATAATAAAAATATAGCGTTTTATTTGACTTTTTTTCTTTTTTCAAGTATAATTGAGCCCATGGAACACACTTTTTATCATATTTCGAAATCAATCAAAAATCAAGATAGCTTTTTAAAAGACGGTATTCGTTCGGATTACTCTCTTTTCCCATCTGGCGGGCAAAGTGGCGGTTTTTTCGTATTTTCAACCGAACAAGGGGCTTATCATGACTTCGCTGATTTTCATTTTTTAAATGAAGGATTATTAGTTTCAACCAAAGTTGATGAAAATGATTTAAAATATCCGACATGGCAACATGATTTGGAACGAAATACCTTTGTAAAAAATTTAATTATATCGGCTGTTTTAAACCAAGATACGACAGGCTTGGATAAAATAAATAACGCCTTTAAAAACGCCCGTTTTAGAACGGAACAACTTGATGCGACAATTACCGGTATATACCCTGGAAAAGGTAATTTCACCATCCGTTATGAAAATGAGGATGGTAAAGAACACGATTTCATCTTTCACGGCGGTGATTTTAAGGATAAAGGCGATTGGACCGGTCTGACACAAGTCCTTTGCGATAAATTAATAAAAATACTTCCGGAATTTGAAAAATCATATAACGACAGTTTAAAAAAATCTTTGACAGAGCATTGGTGTTTAAAATATACAGGTTCTAAAAACCTGCCGATTTTTGAAATTCACCAAATCCGAAAAAACGCTTTGGGACAATGGGAAAAGGAAAAGACGAAACAAAAGACACCTCCCATATCAACAATTCAAATTGCCAAATTAAAAGGATTGAAAAGATGACATCTTATGAAAAAGCATTAAAAATTATAAAACAAATCAATCAGGATGAAACCCGATTAACACCGTCTGATGAAATCAAATGGGCATACAGTTATTTTTTAATCAATGTTTTAATGCGTAAAATTCGTTCTGTCAGCAAACAACCCCTTTATGGGACATATCATTCTTTGGACCATTCTGAACAAGTTGGGCTGTTTGGATTGGATTATGCCCTTTCATTAAAAAAGAATCCTTTACCTGTTTTATTTGCGGCTGTTTTACACGATTGTGCCAGAGAAAACGACAATTATGACGAAACTCACGGAAAAGAGTGCGCCCAAGGGATCGCACCCAATTTTTTACAAAAATTTTCCCCTCTTTTAACCGTCTTGCAACAAAACCAAATTATTGATGCGATTTGGGATCATACTCTGGGCAAAGTTCCCCAAACTTATATTTCGGCATGCCTTTGGGATGCGGATCGCACCCGTTTATCTTGGGCCCGAGGATACAATGAAAAATACTTTTCGACTCATCGTGCAAAACAAATTGCTTCTTTGGATATTCCATCACAAATTGAGTATATAAAAAAACAAGACGATTTTTTAGGAAAGCATAACCTTAAAACAATTCCAATGATTATGAACCAACTGGTCATTCGGCGCCGTAAAATGATAAAAGGACGATAAAAATATGATTTTAAGCCGGGTTTCCTTACTCACACCATCAGAAATTGAAGAAATTAAAAAGACAGGTCTTTTGAACAAAAAAGCTCAATATGTCTTAGGCGGACAAAGTGGCGGATTTTTCTTTTTTTGTCATCCGGATGCCGTCCAAAAACAAATTGAAATGATACAAGATGAAAATCAAATTCAACCTGAACAAAAAATATGTATTTTAACAAGTACACATCAAAATCCGACATATCCGGATTGGAAATTGGACACGGAATCAAGCGCAACCGAACTTTTTGAAATCATATATAAACACCTTCGGAACAATAAAATCCAATTACCGGACAAAACTAACATTCAAACTGCCGGAGATAAAATTGTCATCTGCAACGATACTTTTAAAAAATATTCGTCCTTTACAGGAGCTCAATCCGGATTGATTGAAAAGATTTGCGATTTTTTATGCCAAAGCAATCAGGAATTCAAATCGGATTACATTCAAATATTTCAAGATGTTATCAATGGAAAAATCAAGCACGGTGCGATAAAAACAACCACTCCTGTCCAAATAAAGAATATCAAAATTATTGAAAATCAAAATAATTATACTTATAATCAAACAGATAAATTTTACAACAGATATAAAGGATACAAAAGATGATAAAAAAATTAACAAACAAAATCACCTATATCGGTGTCGATGATAAAACTTTGGACTTATTTGAAGGACAATACATCATACCCAATGGAATATCATATAATTCCTATTTGATTGACGATGAAAAAAGCGTTATTATGGACACGGTTGATATTCACAAAGGAGATGAATGGTTTGACAACCTGACCACCGTTCTGAATGGCAAATCGGCCGATTACTTAATCGTATCTCATATGGAACCGGACCATGCTGGCAATATTGAACGCTTTTTAAAAACTTATCCTAATTCAAAAGTTATCGGGAATGACAAAACATTTACCTATATGAAACAATTTTTTCCAAACCTTAATTTAACCGACAGAACCATAACAGTTAAAGACGGAGATACCTTTTCATTCGGCCAAACAAATCTAACCTTTATTTTTGCTCCAATGATCCATTGGCCGGAAGTCATGATGACTTATAATACAACGGATAAAATCTTATTTTCGGCAGACGCTTTCGGTAAATTCGGCACATTGGACACCGATGAAGAATGGGATTGTGAAGCTCGTCGTTATTATATTAATATTGTCGGCAAATATGGATATCAAGTTCAAATTTTGCTCCAAAAAGCTCAAAATCTAGATATTCAAAAAATATTCCCGCTCCATGGTCCGATGCTAACGGAAGATTTGCCCTACTATATCAATAAATATAACATTTGGAGCAGTTATACACCCGAAACCAAAGGTATATTTATCGCCTATACCTCCATTTATGGTCATACCCGACAAGCCGCCCTTTTATTAAAAGAAGAACTTGAAAAATCCGGACAAACGCTTGAAATATCAGATTTAGCCCGTGATGATATTGCCGAAGCCGTAGAAAATGCATTCCGATATGATCGGATGGTTTTGGCTTGCCCGACCTATGACGGAGGCCTTTTTCCGCCTATGGATAATTTTCTTAATCGCCTCATCAGTAAAAATTTTCAAAATCGGAAAATCGGCATCATCGAAAATGGGACTTGGGCACCGATTTCCGGCAAAAAAATGATGGATAAACTGCAAGATTTAAAAGGAATCACTTTTTGTCATCAAAAGGTCCAAATCAAATCCGCCCTTAATGAAAAATCACTCCAAGAATTAAAAGAATTAAGTAAAGAATTGTGTGAATAAAAAAAATCTTGCTTTTTATTTATAAAGGTGCTAAAATGCCCCTGTTTTAATCGTCGGGGTGTAGCTCAGCCTGGTAGAGTACTTGTATGGGGTGCAAGGGGTCGTGGGTTCAAGTCCCGCCACCCCGACCATTAAACAAAAGTCGCCTAAAAGACGATTTTTTATTTACGCGGTCTTATTTTTCTATCTTTTTTATCTTTCCATAAATAAGAATAAAATCATCTTCAACAATCCGTTTCTTTAATTCAAACCAAGGTGGCATATCTTTTTGATTTAATATTCTTTTATAAAAACTATCCTCTGGTGCACGTTTATAATAAACATCCCCAATAAAAGGATCCCAACCATTGCCCTCCACAAAGTTATTTTTTTATCCTTACAAATACATAAACAATATAATAAAATACTCAATAATGGGGAAGCTAAATAACAAGTATAAGAATCTGTATCACAATAATTTAGGCCACCCAAAGAAGTTAAATACAAAAAACAAAAAAGAGCTAAAAACAAGTAACATACCCAGTCATATTTAAATAAAATTTTCATGTTTTAAATTCCCTATAAAATACAAATAAAAATAGTATAAATAAAGACCCATAAAATAACAAGCTTTAATAATAAATAAAGTCACTCTAAACCTTTCAAAATAACTGTTTTAAAAAGTATAATATATTTGCAAT